>NZ_NKIG01000029.1:0-80222 GCF_002255865.1 Pseudomonas sp. PGPPP1
CACCGGCATTGTCGCCGCCTTTAGACGAGCAACCAACGGCTACGGACAGAGCCAGAGCCAGAGCAGCAAACTTACCAAACTTCAGCATTTCCATCGTGAAACTCCTAATGAACCCCAGTGTGTTAAGCAAATCTTGTAGCGCCGCGTCAGTTCAGGTAAGGGGACCAGGATGGTTCTCTGACTTCGCCTTGAGCGGTAGGAAGTGGGAGCCTTACGCGTCCATTAATGGACACGAGCATCAAGACTCCCCGGCCCTGCTGGCGGGTGGCGTAGATTACCATGGTGCCGTTGGGCGCAACAGTGGCTGACTCATCAAGGTTGGTATCTGTAAGGATTTTTACTGTTCCACGCTGCAAATCCTGGGCCGCAACCCGGAAATTAGTGAAACCATCCTGACGGTGAATCATCACCAACGTCTTTTCATCAGCCGAAAGCTTAGGGTTGGCGTTGTAGTTACCAATAAAGGTCACGCGTTCTGCGCCACCGCCACCCACGCTTGTTTTATAAATCTGTGGCTTGCCGCCCCGGTCGGAGGTGAAGTAGATGGTCGAACCATCCTTACCCCAGAACGGCTCGGTGTTGATGCCTGGGCCGCTGGTAACACGGCTGATCTGGCGCGAAGCCATGTTCATCACGTAGATATCAGGGTTACCGTCTTTAGACAGCACGAATGCCAGGCGCGAACCATCCGGCGACCAGGCTGGTGCACCGTTGAGGCCTTCGAAGTTGGTGATCTGCTCACGACGGCCAGTATCGATGTGCTGGACGAAGATACGCGGACGCTTCTGCTCGAAGGATACGTAGGCAATACGCTTGCCGTCCGGCGCAAAACGCGGCGACAGGATTGGCTCGCGCGATTGCAGCAAAGTTACAGCCCGTGCACCGTCATAGTCCGAGCGCTGCAAAGTGTAACGAGTGTTGTCTACGGAGAAACGCTCAGCCGTTACATACAACAGACGTGTCGAGAAAGCACCCTTGATACCTGTGAGCTTTTCAAACGATTGGTCCGAGATGTAGTGGGCCATGTCGCGCAGCTGTTCGGCGGTGCCCGATACGCTGCCGGTCAGGACCTGCTGCTCGGTGGCCACGTTGAACAACGTGTACTGGATCTGCAGGCGACCGCCGGCCGGCACGATATTGCCGACCATCAGGTACTGGGCGCCAACGGCCTTCCAGTCACGGAACACAACTTCGCTGGCCTGGTTCGGCTGGCTGATCATGTTGCCTTTCGGAATCGGCGCGTAGTAGCCGGAGTTGCGCAGGTCGTCACTGACGATCTGGGCCATGTCGTCCGGCAGCACGCTGCCGCCCTGCCAACCGAACGGTACCACCGCGATCGGGGTAGCCCGATCACTACCGCTGGTGACCAGGATGTTCTTTTCATCCGCCGCCGCTATCCCTGCCATACAGCAAATAACGACAAGCATTCCTCGAAGAAGGTTTCTCACAAGGCTAGATCCTCAGGTGTGAATGTCATCTTGAATGAACGATAGGGAGCGAAGTCGCTTGGTTTCATTCCCTGCATCTCGGTCAACCGGCCAATGTTCTTGACCGCGGCAACCGCCGAACTGTCGAACGAACCGTCACCACTGGACTTGGACACGCTGACCGAAGTCACCGTACCGTCCGGCAACATGCCGATCTGCAGCACTACTGTCATGCCTTTGCGTGCCGAAGGTGGACGTGTCCAGCCCTCTGCTGCCCGCGCCCGGATCAGGTCGTCGAAACTGCCCGCGACTTCATCACCACGTTCATCGGCCAAGGCCTGCTGACGCTGCGGCGTGTCGGAGAGCAAATCTGCCAAGGCCTGGGCCTTTTTCTCTTCGGCGGATTTACGCGCTGCTTCCTGGGCCTTTTTCTTCTGGGCGTCGGCGGCAGCTTTCTTTTTCGCGTCGTCGGCGACTTTCTTCTTCGCCTCGTCTGCTTCAGCTTTTTTCTTGGCGTCTTCGGCGGCTTTCTTCTTCGCGTCTTCGACAATCTTTTTCTTGGCGTCTTCAGCGGCCTGTTTCTTGGCCTCTTCTTCGGCAGCTTTCTTCGCTTCGTCTTCGGCTTTCTTCTTGGCTATATCAGCCAATTGTTTCTCTTCGGCTTTTTTAGCTTCGGCAGCTTTCTCGGCTTTCTTGGCTTCATCAGCCTTTTTCGCCTCGTCGGCCTTCTTCGCTTCGTCAGCCTTTTTCGATTCCTCGGCCTTTTGAGCCGCCTCTTCTTTCTTTTGTTCCGCAGCAGCCTTCACCGCTTCCTGCTCGACCTTCTTCTGTTCCATCTGCTCGACTTCAGTCTGGCGCGCAGCCGACTTCTGAGCCTCACCCGCAATCTTCTGATTGGTCTGGGTGGTGGCCTGACTTTTCGATTTCAGCTGATACAGGGTCGCCTGCACGATCGGCTTGGCTGGCGGCAAGTCCGGGGTCATGGCAAAGCTGACGAACAGCATGCCAAACACCAGGACGTGCAGGGCAATTGCCCAAACGCTAGGCCAGAAGTAGCTTTCCGAGGCGGACGGCTCTCGCTGTTGCTGCATCAGGGCGCCTCGGTAATCAAGCCAACGTTACCGACGCCGGCCTTCTGCAGCCCGCCCATGGCACCCATGACGGAGCCGTAGTCGACTGCCTTGTCACCACGGATGAAGACTTGGGTGTGCTTGCCGCCTTCGTTGCCCGAGCGAATGATCTTGGTCACGGCATCAGTCATCGCCGGCAAGGTCAGGGCCTTGTCCTGCTGCTTCTGAGTGTCGACTTCGCTGCCAAGGTTCCAGTAATAGGTCTTGTCGGACTTGATCGAAATGGTCAGCACCTGGGTGTTGTTGTCCTGGGGCAAGGCTTCGCTGGAAACCTTGGGCAGATCAACCTTTACACCCTGGTTGAGCATCGGCGCGGTCACCATGAAGATAACCAGCAGCACCAGCATCACGTCGATGTAAGGCACTACGTTCATCTCGGCGACCGGCTTGCGCTTGGTTCGAGCTCGAGTGATTAAAGCCATCGGGGAGTACCTGCTTATTCTTCGCTGGTGTGCACTTTACGGTGCAGGATCGCCTGGAATTCATCGGCGAAGGTGTAGTAACGGCCAATCAGGTTTTCGCCGCGAGCGGCAAAACGGTTGTAGGCGATTACTGCCGGGATAGCAGCGAACAGGCCGATCGCGGTGGCGATCAGGGCTTCGGCGATACCCGGGGCCACGGTGGCCAGGGTCGCTTGCTGGGCCTGGGCCAGGCCGCGGAAGGAGTTCATGATGCCCCATACGGTACCGAACAGACCGATGTACGGGCTCACGGAACCAACGGTGGCGAGGAACGGCAGGCTCTGCTCCAGTTTTTCTTCTTCACGGGAGATGGCAACGCGCATGGCACGGGCCACGCCTTCCATCACCGCTTCCGGGTCAACGCCTGGCTGCTGGCGCAGACGGGAGAATTCCTTGAAGCCAGCGCGGAAGATCTGCTCGACGCCCGAATCCGGGTCCGGGTTGCTGCCGGCCTGACGGTACAGCTTGGACAGGTCGATACCCGACCAGAAGCGCTCCTCAAAGCTCTCCAGGGCACGTCGACCGGCACGCAGCAGGTTGCTGCGCTGAAAAATCATGACCCAAGAGGTAACCGATGCGGCTACCAGGGTCAGCATGACCAGTTGAACCACAACACTGGCATTGCTGACCAGGCTCCACATGGAGGAATGGTCGACGACGGTAGGTTCCACGCTAAATCTCCTGCTTTGATTGTTTACCCGCGCCGCTTACGTCGGCAAAGGCCGCACGTAGAGCTTCGGGAATGGCCCGGGGTTTCAAACTATTGGTGCGCACACAGGCCACCAGGAACTGCCCCTCACAGAGCAGCGTTGCATCCGTTGCCCGCCTGACCTGCTGTTTAAAGCGCAGGCTGACACGGTTCAATTCGATTACTTCAGCGCTGACCAACAACTCGTCGTCCAGCCGCGCCGGCGCGTGGTAGCGCGCCTCGCTGGAGTGCACGACGAATAACAGGTCCTCCCCTGCCAACTCGGACTGGGCAAAGCCCAGCTCCCGTAGCCGCTCGGTTCGAGCCCGCTCCATGAACTTGAGGTAATTGACGTAATACACGATGCCGCCGGCATCGGTGTCCTCGTAATAAACGCGACAGCGATGTGCGAACGACTGATCCCCGTTTTGCGCGCGCATACTCTAGTGCTTACTCCTCAGGTTGCCAATTGGCTGGGCAACTGTTTTTTCATTCTCGAGAATACTTCGAGTGACTGAATGACGACGCCAGCCACTAGGACAGCACAAACTTCAGATAAATCGACTGGCGTGACCTTTTTAATCGTCCACTGCATCGAGGAATTCGTCTACCACGGGCATCTCACCCAATCGTGACGGAATGTTTAACCCGAAGTGCAGATAGGCATGGCGCGTCACCACCCGCCCCCGTGGCGTGCGCATGATGTAGCCCTGCTGGATCAGGTACGGTTCCAGCACGTCCTCGATGGTATGGCGCTCCTCGCTGATGGCCGCCGCGAGGCTGTCGACGCCCACCGGGCCGCCGTCGAACTTCTCGATCATGGTCAAGAGTAGACGTCGATCCTGGTGATCGAAGCCATGCTCGTCCACATCCAGCAGGTTCAGCGCCAGGTCGGCCACGGCCTTGGTGATATGCCCCTTGGCCCGCACTTCGGCAAAATCGCGTACACGACGCAGCAGGCGGTTGGCGATTCGCGGCGTGCCACGGGCCCGACGGGCGATTTCAAATGCGCCTTCCGGGTCCAGGGGCAAGCCGAGAATGCTCGCCGAACGGCTGACGATGGTCGCCAAGTCTGCGGTGCTATAAAACTCTAGACGTTGAACGATGCCGAAACGGTCTCGCAATGGGTTGGTCAACATGCCGGCGCGAGTGGTGGCACCCACCAGGGTGAACGGTGGCAGGTCGAGCTTGATCGAGCGCGCCGCCGGGCCTTCGCCAATCATGATGTCGAGCTGAAAGTCTTCCATCGCCGGGTACAGCACTTCCTCGACGATCGGCGACAACCGGTGAATCTCGTCGATAAACAGCACGTCATGCGGTTCAAGGTTGGTCAGCAGTGCTGCCAGGTCGCCTGGCCGCTCCAGCACTGGGCCGGAGGTGGACTTGATCGACACGCCCATTTCCTGGGCAATGATGTTGGCCAGGGTGGTTTTACCCAGCCCCGGCGGGCCGAAGATCAGGGTGTGATCGAGGGATTCACTGCGCCCGCGCGCGGCCTGGATAAACAGCTCCATCTGCTCGCGCACGGTAGGTTGACCGATATATTCAGCCAGGCTCAGGGGCCGGATGGCGCGGTCCTGGACTTCTTCACGGTCGCGCGGGCCGGTGGCCGCGATCAGACGATCTGCTTCAATCACTTAAATCATTCCCTTCAGGGCACGGCGGATCATGTCTTCACTGCTCAGGTTCTTGTCCTTGATGGCCGACACGGCCTTGCTGGCCTCCTGCGGCTTGTAGCCCAGGGAGATCAGCGCGCTGACAGCGTCGCTTTCGGCACTGGCGACCTGGCCGGCCGGCATGTCTGGCTGGTTCGGCACCAGCGCGAACATGCTCGGTACAACTTCCCAGGCCTTGAAGCGGTCCTTGAGTTCCACTAGCAGACGTTCGGCGGTTTTCTTGCCGACACCCGGCACCTTGGTCAGTGCCGACGTATCCTGGGCCGACACGGCACGCACCAGCTCGTCCACTTCCAGGCTCGACATCAGCGCCAGTGCCAGTTTCGGCCCCACGCCATTCAAGCGGATCAGTTCACGAAAGAAGTCACGGTCGCGCTTGCCAATGAAACCATAGAGCAATTGCGCATCTTCGCGCACCACCAGATGGGTGTGCAGCGTAATCGGCTCGCCGACAGACGGTAGGCGATACAGGGTGGTCATGGGCACTTCCAGCTCATACCCCAACCCATTTACATCCAGAATCAGGTGCGGCGGCTGTTTCTCAGCCAGGGTGCCGCGCAAGCGTCCAATCACGGTTCAAATCCTTAAAGCTTGAGGGTCAGCCAAAGGCCTGACCGGGAAACACGATTGCGCTGATGCTATCAGAGACGCAGCCGCCCGCCACGACTGCGTGCCGTACCCAGACCGTGGGGCAGCAGACTGGAACGGGTGTGCGCATGGCAAATGGCAATGGCCAGAGCGTCGGACGCGTCAATCTGTGGTTTTGAGGTGAGCTTGAGCATGTGCATGACCATCATCTGCACCTGCTCCTTGTTGGCGGCGCCAGTACCGACCACGGCCTGCTTGACCTGGGTCGCGGTGTACTCGGCGATTTCCATGCCCTCCTCCGCGCCCGCGACGATAGCAGCGCCCCGGGCCTGGCCAAGCTTCAGCGCCGAATCGGCGTTTTTGGCCATGAACACCTTTTCGATGCCCATGGTGACCGGCCCGTAGGTCTGGATCACTTCACGCACGCCGCGATAGACGATCTGCAAGCGCTCGGCCAGCTCGCCCGCACCGGTGCGGATGCAACCCGAGGCCACGTAGATGCAGCCGCGTGGGGTCTGCTGCACCACGCCAAAACCGGTGATGCGCGAACCGGGGTCGATACCTAGGATTAAAGTCATAACGCCTGCGGTTTTGTGGATACGCAAAGACCCATGTGGGAGCCGGGCTTGCCCGCGATTGCGGTGTGTCAGTGAACAAATCTGTATTTGATACACCGCAATCGCAGGCAAGCCAGCTCCCACATTGGACTTTCATGGATCTTAAGACAGTTGCTCGGCGACGGATTCCGGGATGTCAGCATTCGAATACACGTTCTGCACATCATCCAGGTCCTCAAGCATGTCCAACAGCTTCAGCACCTTCTGCGCGCCATCCAAATCCAGCTCGGCACTGGTGGTTGGCAGCATCACGATTTCTGCGTCGGTGCCTTTGAAACCAGCGGCTTCCAGCGCATTACGCACCGCGTAGAAACTGCCAAACGAGGTGAACACGTCGATGGAGCCATCTTCGTTGGTCACCACGTCATCGGCGTCCGCTTCCATCGCGGCTTCGATCAGCGCGTCTTCATCCACACCCGGCGCAAAGGAGATTTGCCCCTTGCGCTCGAACAGGTAGGCCACCGAACCATCGGTACCGAGGTTGCCGCCGCACTTGCTGAAAGCGTGACGCACAGCGGCTGCGGTGCGGTTGCGGTTGTCGGTCATGCATTCGACCATCACCGCCACGCCGCCTGGGCCGTAGCCTTCGTAGGTCAGTTCGACCATGTCGTCGGTATCGGCAGCACCGGCACCACGGGCCACGGCGCGATCGATGATGTCGCGGCTCATGTTGGCGCCAAGCGCCTTGTCCAGCGCCAGGCGCAGGCGCGGGTTGGAGCCGGGGTCACCACCGCCCTGGCGGGCAGCGACGGTCAGCTCGCGGATCCACTTGGTGAAGATCTTGCCTTTCTTGGCATCCTGTCGCTCTTTGCGGTGCTTGATGTTCGCCCACTTGGAATGGCCAGCCATAACACAACTCCGAAATTCTGTAGAAACCTTATCAATCCCGCCCCAGGCAGGATGCAACCCTTGTAACGCAAAGGCGCATCCGAAGATGCGCCTTTTTAGACTGCGTAAACCTCAGTGCGCTTTCACGCAGTAGCCTTACTCAGCCTTCGGCGTCTCGCGCAGACGAATGTGCAGCTCGCGCAGCGCCTTGGCATCCACCACACCTGGAGCCTGGGTCATGACGTCCGCAGCACTCTGGGTTTTCGGGAAGGCGATCACTTCACGGATCGACTGGGCACCGGTCATCAGCATCACCAGACGGTCCAGGCCAAAGGCCAGGCCACCGTGCGGCGGCGCGCCGTACTTCAAGGCGTCGAGCAGGAAGCCGAACTTCTCTTCCTGTTCCGCTTCGTTGATGCCCAGCAGGCGGAAGACCGCTTGCTGCATCTCTTTGCGGTGGATACGGATCGAACCGCCACCCAGCTCAGTGCCGTTAAGCACCATGTCGTAGGCACGGGACAGTGCGCCTGCCGGGTTGGCTTCCAGCTCGGCCGGCGAGCACTTCGGTGCGGTGAACGGGTGGTGCAAGGCGCTGAAGCTGCCGTCGTCGTTCTCTTCGAACATCGGGAAGTCAACGACCCACATCGGGGCCCATTCGCAGGTCAGCAGGTTCAGGTCGTGACCGAGCTTGATGCGCAGCGCGCCCAAGGCTTCGCTGACGATCTTGGCCTTGTCGGCACCGAAGAACACGATGTCGCCGTCAACCGCACCAACGCGATCCAGGATCGCGTTCAGGTTGTCCAGCGGAATGTTTTTCACGATCGGCGATTGCAGACCGTCAACACCATTGGCGCGCTCGTTGACCTTGATGTATGCCAGGCCCTTGGCACCGTAGATGCCGACGAACTTGGTGTAGTCGTCGATCTGCTTGCGCGGCATGCTTGCGCCGCCAGGCACGCGCAGGGCGGCGATGCGGCATTTAGGGTCGTTGGCCGGGCCGCTGAACACCTTGAAGTCGACTTCTTTCAGTTGATCGGCCACGTCCACCAGTTCCAGCGGGTTACGCAGGTCTGGCTTGTCGGAACCGTAGCGGCGCATGGCCTCTTCGAAGGTCATGTGCGGGAAATCGCCGAACTCCAGGTCCAGCACTTCCTTGAACAGGTTGCGGATCATTTGTTCGGTCAGGCCCATGATCTCTTTTTCATCGAGGAAGCTGGTCTCGATGTCGATCTGGGTGAATTCCGGCTGGCGGTCAGCGCGCAGGTCTTCGTCGCGGAAGCACTTGGCGATCTGGTAGTAGCGGTCGAAGCCAGCCACCATCAGCAGTTGCTTGAACAGCTGCGGCGATTGCGGCAAGGCGAAGAAGCTGCCAGCGTGGGTACGGCTCGGCACCAGGTAGTCACGCGCGCCTTCCGGGGTAGCCCGGGTCAGGATCGGCGTTTCTACGTCGAGGAAGCCGTTTTCGTCGAGGAAGCGGCGGATGCTGGTGGTCATGCGCGAGCGCAGGCGCAGCTTCTCGGCCATTTCCGGACGACGCAGGTCCAGGAAGCGGTAGCGCAGGCGGGTTTCTTCGCCCACGTCGGAGAATTCGTTGAGTGGGAACGGCGGGGTTTCCGACTCGTTCAGCACTTCCAGTTCATAGCCCAGCACTTCAATGCCGCCGGAGGCCATGTTCTTGTTCACGGCACCGGCCGGACGCAGGCGAACCTTGCCGGTGATCTTCACGACGTATTCGCTGCGCACGCGGTCGGCGGCGGCGAAGCTTTCAGCGCGGTCCGGGTCGAACACCACCTGGGCCAGACCATCACGATCACGGATGTCGAGGAAGATGACCCCGCCGTGGTCGCGGCGACGGTGAACCCATCCGCAAAGGGTGATTTCCTGACCTTCCAGGGTCTCGTTCAGTTGGCCGCAATAGTGGCTGCGCATCATGGTAGTGGTTTCACTTCTCGTAATTCGAAATTCGGTGGAGGCCTGCCTCGTCACCGTACATTAAAGCAGGGGACGGATAATGCAGGAGCCTGCGCGTAGAGTTCAACTCAGTCTGCTTTGTCGCCGCCCGCCAGATTCTTCTTCGAACCTGTCTTGAAATCGGTCTCGTACCAGCCGCTGCCGCTCAGGCGGAAGCCAGGCATGGACAACATCTTCTTGAGCTCCGGGGCCTGACAGGCCGGGCAATCGACCAGCGGCGCTGCGCTGATCTTCTGAATGGCTTCCAACTGATGACCACAGGAAGCACATTGATAGTCGTACATGGGCATGGCGATGTCTCGGCGATCAGAACATTACTGCGCCACGCCTGCTCCGGGACAACCCCGGCACGCGCAGCAAAGCGCGGGATTATATCTGGTAAATCGAGGCAGCGCAGCCGGCTTTCTGCCCGAAGCCTTGCCCACCGGGACGATGGGCCGGCTCCGGGGCCATTTGATGGTTCAGGGCTCAACACAGCCCTTGAGTACATGCTCCACGCACACCACCCTGACCAACCCGCTGAAGTTCTTCACTCCCCCATAACGCAAGTGCACCTCCCGATCGACGTAAGACAACAACGCACTGACAGAGCAGGCATTGATCCTGGCTATTTCCGTGAGGATATTCCAATAGATCTGCTCCAGCCGCAGGCATGTCGAAAACCCATTGAGCCTGACCGATCGGGACAATGGCCTGGCCAGCCCCATGTCGAAACCCTTCACAAAAGGATCGACTTTGATTTTATGAAAACCAGCGGTTTCCATGACCCCATTACCCTCTCCACGCGACATACACCTGACACTCCATTGCCAAACAGCAGCCCATGGGCTCTCCCATGGGGCGATGGCCCTATAAAACAGCAGGCGCAAGGAAGCGGCCAGAAGACGGGGAGTTGATAGTCGTAGGACAACGCCAGGAAATGCGTGGAAACAAGCGAGCGGCGCCAGGACGGCGCCACTGCGGGTTGACGATTATTTGTTTTCGAGGAGGGAACGCAGCATCCACGCGGTTTTTTCGTGAACCTGCATACGCTGGGTCAGCAGGTCGGCGGTCGGCTCATCACTGACTTTATCGAGCAATGGGAAAATACCGCGCGCAGTGCGAGTGACCGCTTCCTGGCCGGCGACCAGTTGCTGGATCATTTCTTCGGCACTGGGCACACCCTCCTCCTCTTTGATGGAGGAAAGACGCGCATAGATCGAATAGGCACCCGGCGCCGGGAAGCCCAGGGCACGGATGCGCTCGGCAATGGAGTCCACCGCCAGCGCCAGTTCGTTGTACTGCTCTTCAAACATCAAGTGCAGCGTACGAAACATGGGGCCCGTAACGTTCCAATGAAAGTTGTGGGTCTTCAGATACAGTACGTAGGTATCGGACAGCAGTCGCGAAAGCCCATCGACGATGGATTTACGATCTTCTTCACTGATACCAATATCGATTGCCATGTTTTTCCCCTTCAATTGAGAGCATTCATTGATCAGGTGCAGGACCACTCTAGCAAGAGTGCCGGTAACGTGCCGTTCTATACACCCAGGCGATGTGCGGCAAATTGCCCTGGCGCTATCCGCCAGGCATTGCAGGACAAGCCTTAGGACGGCATAGGAAATTTCCTCAAAAAACACTCAAAACGCCTGCACCTCTCTAGGACAAGCGTTTGGCGCAGAAATGCCCACCCCCTTGCAACCCCCGCAAATGCTTGATTTGAGTAGGCACAGCCTTTGCTGTTAAATAGGCGGCGTGTCGCTGCGGTTCATTTCTGCAGCAGCGACATAGGCTGATACCCGCGCACGTGCCCAACGCCTCCCATAGTTCAGAAGCGAACCGTGCCAGTCAGCTCTTCCTCGTGATCCGTCTTAACGTGAGTTAATCAAAATGTTGAAAATCGTCCACCTGCTAACGGGCGTTGCAGCTTTGCTGCTGTCCTTTATACCGAGCTTGCAACAGGGAAGCCCTCCCTACCTGGAACAACACGACGCTCTGTACCTGGCCTTGTTCGGCCTTCTTAACCTGACGCTGGCACCGGTCATTCCTTACTGGAACAAAGGCACACGTCATCAACTGCAAAACCTGGTCAGCGCGCTGCTGGTTCTGACCGTTGTTGTACAAACCCTCACCCTCCTGGCGCCCATGCCTGAAGTCGGTGGCCACCCGGCCATTCTGCTTAGCCTGGTGATTGCTGTGGTCGCCATCGTTCTTCACCTGGCCATCAGCTTCTACCGTTCGTCCCCTGCGGCCTCGTCGCAAACCTACGACATGACCAATCGGGATACCGGTACCGTCAAGTGGTTCAACACATCCAAAGGCTTCGGCTTTATTTCCCGTGATTCGGGCGACGATATCTTCGTCCACTTCCGGGCCATTCGCGGCGAAGGCCATCGCGTCCTGGTGGAAGGCCAGCGCGTGGAGTTTTCCGTGATGAATCGCGACAAAGGCCTACAGGCAGAAGACGTGATAGCTGCACTGCCGCGTCGCTGATCCCAGCCTTCGCAGCAAAAAAAACCGCGATCCAGCGTTGACTGGATCGCGGTTTTTTATTGCACTCGCATTCATCAGTAGTGCGGAGGCGGCGCTTCTTCTTCCGACGTTTCGAACTGCCCACCCATCTCTTCCTGGCGCTTGAGCAACGCGGTCATCTGCAACTGCAAGCGCTCAACGGCCCGTTGCTGGGCCACCAGAATGTCATTGAGGGTCTCAATGGTGTCGTCTTGAAAGGCCAAGCGGCTTTCCAGGTCGGTTACACGGTCTTGCAAATCCATAATTCAGCCCTGGGTAAACGTGAAGTCGGCGGGCAACAGTTCGCGCAGACGTGCACGGATAGCCTCCACCTGTGCGTCGCTATAAGGCTTGGCCGGGTGCTTGCCCCACACCGGCGCAGGCCAGGCGGCGTCGTCACGTTTGCGCACGATGACGTGCACGTGAAGTTGGCTGACCACATTGCCCAAGGCGCCAATATTCATTTTATCGGCCGCGAGGCCTTCATTCAGCAACTGCGCCAAGGCGGTCGTTTCCTGCCACAGCCGCTGTTGGTCGGCGACACCCAGCTGAAACACTTCGCTGATACCGTCGATGCGCGGTACCAGGATGAACCAGGGGTAGTTCGAATCATTGGACAACAGCAGGCGGCTCAGGGGGAAATCCCCGATGACCAGTGTGTCTTGTTGAAGGCGTTGATCTAAAGCGAACACCGCAGGCACTCCGTTCGGCAGGTCAGGTTCAAGGCTGCAGCATACCTGCGAATGGCTGACGCTTCACGCAGACCCCATGTGCGTCCATGTAGAACGGTGCGAAAAAAAACGCACCATTTCGAGACAGGCGGTTTTTTCGTCTACGCTGAAAGACCAATCAACCTGCCATCAATCAGGTACCGACAAAAATACAAGCATAAGAACCCCGATACAGAGGCCTCTCGAAACAAGGCACTAAGCCACTATCGAGACCTGCGGCACATCATGGTCATGCACCAAAATGACCCACTTGCGCCTCAAAGAGATCCGCCGATTACCCACTGAATGGGGTGAACGGGTAACGTTTTTCCAAGGATCAGGATTTATGCACAACCGATCAGGCACACAACACGCACGTCAAGGCCTAACCAATCGGCGTAAAAACCCCGTGCTTATGCGGTTTTCATCAAACCGTAACGGTTTTCACGAAAAAATGACATTCGGTTACCGATTTGGGCGCGCTTGTTGCATTCATCCCCACATCGTCGGCAACGGCACCTAAACGGAAGCGGGTGTTTCGCGATGAAAAACAACAGCGGTTCAATGCGTGCCAAGGAAGATTTTAAACCTTCGAAAGTGATGCCCAAGGTGCTCTTTTAATGGTTTAAAACAGTATTGAAGTTGTCAGCCTCGTTACAGTGAGGCTGTGGAATTGCGACATGGACATAGCAATTTACGACTGGCTCGTAAAGAAGCTGAAAGGAAAGTTGGGCAAGTATCGCCAATATTGTCAGCGTGATATAACTTTGCGCCGACACAAAAAGAAAGAGCCGCCCAGACAAAAATATAGGTGGGACGGCAGTACTCTTCCTAAAACCAAAGGAGCAAATCACGATGCGCGTGATGAAGTGGAGCATGATCGCCCTGGCTGTTTCAGCAGGCACCTCGCAGTTCGCAATGGCGTCCGCCCAGGATGATTCCAAGGGTTTTGTGGACGACAGCACTTTCAGTATCAATACCCGTGCGCTGTATTTCAGCCGTGACATCCGTAACGAACCCGCTAGCGGTTACGGTACCGTCAACGGTAAGAGAAAGAGCCGCTCCGAAGAAACCGGCCTGGGCTTTAACGCCCTCTATCAGTCGGGCTTTACCCAAGGCACCATTGGCGTTGGTGTGGATGCTATCGGCCTCCTGGGCTTGAAACTCGACAGCGGCAAGGGCCGTGCAGGTACCGGTCTGTTCCCTAATGGCTCAGATGGTCGCGCACAAGACGATTACTCCAAAGGCGGCGCTGCGGTTAAATTCCGCATCTCCAACACCGTGCTGAAGGTGGGTGATCAATACACCACCGCCCCAGTATTTGCCTCCGATGACAGCCGCTTGCTGCCGGAACTGCCGCAAGGCATCTCCATCACCAGCAACGAAATCAAAGACCTGAAACTTGAAGCGGGTCACTTCACTTCGATCGTTGCCCAGGACCACACCTACAAAGACAGTATCTCCAGCTACGAACCTATCACGGAGCGTGGGCTGCGAGACGCGAACTTCGTCGGCGGCGTTTATTCCTGGACTCCAGAGTTCACCACCAGCCTCTACTACTCCAAAGTGGAAGACTACTGGAAAAAACTCTACGCCAACGTGAACTGGACCCACGCGCTCAGTGATGACCAATCCTTGGCCGTTGACTTCAACATCTACAGCACCAAGAGCGACGGCGCAGGCCTGCAACGCGCAGAAAAAGACAACACCACCAAGCTCGACAACCGTGCATTCAGCTTGCAAGGTGCGTACACCATCGGCGCGCACACCTTCACCCTGGCAGCACAAAAGGTTAGCGGTGACGGCGACTACGGTTACGGCGTAGACGGCGGCGGCACGATCTTCCTGGCCAACTCTGTCGCTCGTTCCGACTTCAACGCCGAAGGCGAGAAATCGTTCCAGGCTCGCTACGACATCAACATGGCGACCTTTGGCGTTCCTGGCCTGAGCTTCATGACTCGTTACATTACCGGTAGCGGCGCTGATACTGGCGTTACCAACAACGGTAAAGAGTGGGAACGCGACATCGAAGCCAAATACGTGATCCAGAGCGGTCCAGCCAAAGACCTGAGCCTGCGCGTACGTCAAGCGACCTATCGTTCGTCTGACGGCGTTTACTACGGTTCGGCTTCCTTGGACGAACTGCGTCTGATCGCGCAATACCCGCTGAACATCCTGTAATTGATCGTTTGATTACAATGATGACTTAAGGCTTAGGCCTTAAATAAAAAGCCGCCCCCTTGCAACAAGGGGGCGGCTTTTTTATTTCAGTATTGTTTCAGTCGAAAAATAACTAGCAAGCTAACTAACGACATTAAACACGTTGCACCGAACCTGACTCATCAGCCAAGTTCGGCGCTGTTTACTGTCGACTACTTCGCCGCTGTTTCCTGCATTACGCGAATAACCCGCTGCGGAAATGGAATATCAATCCCCGCTGCTTTCAAACGATCCCGCGCCAGTTCATTGAGCATGAACACGACGTCCCAATAATCCGGTGTCTTGGTCCAGCAACGCAGGGAAACAGTAATAGAGCTGTCGCCCAGCGTCGAAACTACCGCCGCAGGTGCCGGGTCAGCCAGTACACGTGGATCCTTTGCCAGCTCCAGCAATACTTCACGGGCTTTCTGCAGGTCGGCCTCGTAGTCCACGCCTACGTCAAACACCACCTTGCGGGTGGGTTGGCGGTTGGTGTTGGTGATGAGGCCGTTGGACAGGCTGCCGTTCGGAATGATCACCGTCTTGTTGTCGCCGGTGCGCAAAACGGTGTGGAAGATCTGGATGCTGTCGACCGTACCCGACGTGCCTTGAGCCTCGATCCAATCACCGATGCGGAACGGGCGGAACAACAGAATCAGTACACCACCCGCGAAATTCGCCAGGCTGCCTTGCAACGCCAAGCCGATGGCCAAGGTGGCGGCGCCGATTGCGGCAACGAACGAGGTGGTTGCCACGCCGATCATCGAGGCCACGTTGACCACCAGCATGACTTTCAACGCGATGTTCGCCAGGCTGGTGATGAAGTGCTGCAGCGCCAGGTCCGCATTACGCAGAGCCAGCAAACGCCCCACGCGGTGGGTCAATACGTTGATCAGCCACCAACCAATGGCCAGCGTCAGGATGGCCAGCAAAAACCGGCTGCCATATTCCATGATCATCGGGATCCAAGACTGTGAGGTCGTGATCAAGTGATCCACTTCAGCGTTCAAATCCATCTACATTCTCCTGTCGAGCGGATGTTCGGTATTTTCTAGTGCCCAAAAATGCAATTGAGCCCCGTAGGGCTCAATCGCTGGCGCAGGCTCTGGGGCGTGGGACGTCAAAAACGTGCTCAGGTTCCCCAAATGGCCATCAGTCGCGGAAGTTATTGAACTGCAGCGGCATATCGAAGGTCTTGGCACGCAAGGCAGCAATCGCCTCTTGCAGGTCATCACGCTTCTTGCCGGTAACCCGAACCTGCTCACCCTGGATGGCCGCCTGGACTTTCAGCTTGGCATCCTTGATATGGGCGACGATTTTCTTCGCCAGCTCCTTGTCGATGCCTTCCTTGAGCACGGCTTCCTGCTTCATCAGCTTGCCCGAAGCGTAGGCGTCCTTGATTTCAAGGCACTGCGCGTCGATCTTGCGCTTGACCAGCGACAGCTTGAGTATCTCGATCATCGCTTCCAGCTGGAAATCGGCTTCAGCGGTCAGGTTGACGGTCAGTTCCTTTTCCTTGAATTCGAAGCTGCCCTTGCCTTTCAAGTCATAGCGACGGTCCAGTTCCTTGACGGCGTTCTCGACGGCGTTGGTGACTTCGTGTTTGTCCAGTTCGGATACCACGTCGAACGAAGGCATGTCATTTCTCCAATATAAGGGGCGGGCTCAGTAGAGATGGAGCGCGCCCGAGCTAAAATGCCGAGGCATTATAGCGGTTCTTTCGTCCCGTTCACTGCGGGCAGCCTTACGGAGCACAAACTGATGTCGACCACCTGGCACATTCTCGGCGCAGGCAGCCTGGGCACACTCTGGGCTGCGCGCCTGGCCCGTGCCGGCGTGCCCGTGCGGTTGATTCTGCGCGATGAGGCACGCCTGGCCAGTTATCAGGCGGCACAAGGCCTGACGCTGGTGGAGCATGGTGTGGCGCACACCTACCCGGTAATCGGCGAAACGCCCCACAGCCCGCAGCCAATCCACCGCCTGCTGGTGGCGTGCAAAGCCTACGACGCCGAAAACGCGGTCGCACAACTGCAACACCGATTGGCGCCAGACGCCGAACTGATCCTGCTGCAAAACGGCCTTGGCAGCCAGGACGCGGTGGCCGCACAACTGCCCCAGGCTCGCTGCATCTATGCGTCCAGTACCGAGGGTGCATTTCGCGACGGCGATTGGCGCGTAGTCTTTGCAGGCCATGGCTACACCTGGCTGGGGGACGCGAGCCATCCTACGCCGCCATTGTGGCTGGACGACCTGGAAGCCGCCGGTATCCCACACGAATGGAGTACCGATATCCTGACGCGCCTGTGGCGCAAGCTGGCGCTCAATTGCGCGATCAACCCGCTGACCGTGCTGTATCAATGCCGCAACGGCGAACTGCAGTCCCATCAATGCGAAGTCGCCACCCTGTGCGCCGAACTCGCCGAACTCCTGGAGTGTTGCGGCCAACCCGCCGCCGCCGTGGACCTGCAGCACGAAGTAGAACGCGTGATCCACGCCACTGCCGCGAATTACTCCTCGATGTACCAGGACGTGGCCAACGCCCGACGCACCGAAATCAGCTACCTATTGGGCTATGCTTGCCAGGCGGCGGCTCGTCACCAGTTGAACCTGCCGCATTTGCAACAGCTGCACATCCGCCTGGTCGACCAGTTGCTTGCACGCGGATTGCCCCGCGACTGAGCCACGCGCTACCCTGCCCGCCTGTCTATCACCTGGGAAAACCCTGATGCCGCTGCGCCAGCGTCTTGAAAATCTACCGGTAGGGCAGAAACTGCTGGCCGCCCTGCTGGTGTTGTTGACCACCGTATTGCTGGTGGCCAACCTCACTTTTATCAGCGCCGCCTACTGGATATCCCAGGAAAGCATGGCCCCCCAGGCCTTGCAGGCCATCGGGCGCCTGGTGTCCAACCCGGCCCTTGCCGTCGAAGCGCTCGAGTCGCCGGCCAAAGCCGACGCACTGCTCAATGAACTGACCAGCTATTCGCCATTGCGCGCCGCCGCCTTGTATGACGGTGAAGGCAACCGCCTGGCGCAGATGCAACACGGTGACCGCCTGCACCTGCCCGACAACTACCGGCATATCGAAGCCTGGCGTCTAACCGAATTTCGCAGCAACCAGGTCATCACCCTCCCCCGCGCGGGCCAACCGTCCGGGCACCTGCTACTGGTTGCCAGCAGTGAGTTGCCGGTGGCGTTCTATACCGGCACGTTGACCGCCAGCCTGGGCATCCTGATCTTCAGCGTGTTGCTGTGGCTGATCATCGCCCGCCAGATCAAGCGTCTGATCACCCGGCCCATCCATGAGCTGGAAGAGCTGTCACGCCAAGTCACCCGCGAAGAGAACTATGCCTTGCGCGCCGGCCGTGGCAACCACGATGAAATCGGCAGCCTGGCCGAAGCCTTCAACACCATGCTGTCGCGCATCGAAGCCCGCGAGCAGCAGCTCAAGCGCGCACGGGATGACTCCCAGGCGGCGTACGATCAAGCCCAGGGCTTGGCCGAAGAGACACGCCACACCAACCGCAAGTTGGAACTGGAGGTCCAGGTACGCAGCAAGATCGAGAAAAAACTCACCGGTTTCCAGAACTACCTGAACAGCATCATCGACTCGATGCCCTCGGCGCTGATCGCCCTGGATGAACAGCTCTACGTTACCCAATGGAACCAGGAAGCCAGCGCGCTCTCCGGCACTCGCCTGGACGAAGCCTTGAACCAGCCGATCTACCTGGCGTTCCAGCCGCTCAAGCCTTACCTGCCGCAGATCCGCGCCACCGTAGAGCAACACACCGTGGAACGCATTGAGCGCGTCACCTGGACCAAAGACGACGAACCCAAGCATTACGCCCTGACGTTTTACCCGCTGATGGGCGGTGCCGGGCGCGGCGTGGTGATCCGGATCGATGACATCACCCAGCGCCTGTCCCTGGAAGAAATGATGGTGCAGTCGGAGAAAATGCTCTCGGTGGGCGGGCTTGCCGCTGGCATGGCCCACGAGATCAACAACCCGCTGGGCGCGATCCTGCATAACGTGCAGAACATCCGACGCCGCCTGTCGCCCGACTTGCCGAAGAACCTGGAACACGCCGAACAGGCTGGCATCGAGCTGGAAACCGTCAACCGTTACCTGCAAAGCCGCGAAGTCCCGCAACTGCTGGACGGCATTCAACAGGCCGGGGCACGGGCAGCGAAGATAGTCACCCACATGCTCAGCTTCAGCCGCCGCAGCAACCGGCAGATGGCCCCCTGCGACTTGCCAGCGTTGATCGACCAGGCTGTGGAAATCGCCGGTAACGACTTCGACCTGGCCATCGGTTTCGACTTCAAGGGCCAGGCGATCATTCGCCAGTTCGACCCTCAACTGGGACCGGTGCCAGGCACCGCCAACGAGCTGGAACAGGTGCTGCTCAACCTGCTGAAAAACGCCGCCCAGGCCATTCACCTGCGCGAAGACGACAGCGAGCCCGGGCGCATCATCCTGCGCACGCGCCTCAACCCGCCGTGGGCCGAGATCCAGGTGGAAGACAACGGCATCGGCATGAGTGAAAACGTGCGCAAACGCACCTTCGAGCCCTTCTTCACCACCAAGGAAATCGGCCAGGGCACGGGCTTGGGGCTATCGGTGTCGTACTTCATCATCACCAACAACCACAAGGGCCAGATGGAAGTGCACTCCACCCTCGGCCAAGGCACCTGCTTCACGCTACGCCTGCCCTTGGCAGGAAGCCAACTGCCACCTTACGAACTCACCCAACTGGAGCAATGACCATGGGCTTTCGCCTGTCGAAGATCTACACCCGCACCGGCGACAAGGGTGAAACCGGCCTCGGCGACGGGCGCCGTGTGCCCAAGGACCACCCGCGGGTGGAGGCGATTGGCGAAGTCGATACGCTGAACAGCCAGTTGGGGTTGTTACTGGCCAATCTGGAAGAACAGAGCGGCCAGCACCCTGAATTGAAAGATGTGATTGAAGTGCTCACGCCCTGCCAGCATCGATTGTTTGATTTAGGCGGCGAGCTGGCGATGCCGGTATACAAAGCGCTGAACGCAGCCGAGGTGGACCGGCTGGAAGCGGCGATTGACCGCTGGAATGAAGAAGTGGGGCCGCTGGAGAACTTCATCCTGCCCGGTGGCTCGGCGTTGATTGCCCAGGCCCACGTATGCCGCAGCCTGGCGCGCAGTGCAGAGCGACGCTGTCAGCAGTTGAATGCGGTGGAGCCGTTGGAAGGGGTTGGCTTGGCGTATATCAATCGCTTGTCGGATTTGCTGTTTGTGGCGGCGCGGGTGATCGCCAAGCGCCAAGGTGTTGCAGAAGTGTTGTGGCAGGCGGCTGCCAAGCCCCATTGATTATGCAGTGCCTGATCTGACGCCTTCGCGAGCAAGCCCGCTCCCACATTTTGATTTGTGAACACATTCAAAATGTGGGAGCGGGCTTGCTCGCGAAGAGGCCAGTCAAAACAACTTCAGACCTCAGGCCAAAACGCCCGAATCCCCGCTACACCCTGAGCCCCAGCCTCCCAAGCCTTCTCCCGCTCAGCCGGCCCAACCCCACCCAGCAGAAACACCGGTTTACTGAACCCACTGATCAACTGCGCCGCCTGCTCCCAGCCCAAAGGCTGCGCATCCGGGTGAGTCTGGGTCGGCTGCACCGGCGACAGCGTGACGAAATCCACGTCCATCAATTCTGCCAGCGCCAGCTCCTCGGCGTTGTGGCATGACGCCGCTAACCAACGATCCTTGGGCAGCGGCCGACCTTTACTCGCATATTTGCGCAACTGCGCCGAGGTCATGTGCCAGCCGGCCGAAGGAAAATCCCCCAGCCATTCGAACGGCCCCTTGAGCATCAACTGGGCCTTGCCGGCACACAGGCCAACCGCGTCCACCGCCAGGTCACGGTACTTGGGGTCGTAACCGTTTGGCGCACGCAGTTGAACCAGCTTGATGCCACCGGCAATGGCTTTCTGGATACCGCGCAACAACGTCGGGGTTTCCAGTTCGCCCGGCGTAATCAGGTACTCGGCAGGCAAGCGCGCAGCGGCAACGATAGGGGCATTGGCCGCCGGAAATTCATAGTTGAGCAGGTCCCGAGGGGCCACCCATTCCAACGGTTGTCCTTCGGCGCCATGGGGCTCGCCGGTAAACGCCGAAACCTCCCAGACATCCAGCAACACCTGTTTGTCCGGGTAGTCATGCTGCACCTTGATCAACGGTCGCGCCGTGGTGACCTGAATGCCCAGCTCTTCCTGCAATTCGCGGGACAGCGCGGTGGCGACCGACTCGTCGGCCTCCACCTTGCCACCAGGAAACTCCCAGAAGCCGCCCTGATGCTGGGTATCGGCACGGCGCGCCAGCAGAATCCTGCCGTCGACACCGCGGATCACCGCTGCTGCTACATGCACTCGTTTCACCGCGCTTATCCTCTTCGCTATCAGGTACGGTATTCCGCGTTGATCTTCACGTACTCGTGGGACAGGTCAGTGGTCCAGATGGTTTCGCTGCACTCACCGCGGCCCAACTCGATACGGATGGTGATTTCTTCCTGCTGCATGACCGCCGAGCCTTGGGCTTCGGTGTAGGTCTCGGCACGCGCGCCACGGCTGGCGATGCACACATCACCAAGGAACACGTCGATCTTGCTCACGTCCAGGTCTGGCACACCGGCACGGCCCACGGCGGCAAGAATGCGGCCCCAGTTCGGGTCGGAGGCAAACAGCGCGGTCTTGATCAGCGGCGAGTGCGCAACGGTGTAACCCACGTCCAGGCATTCCTGGTGGTTGCCACCGCCGTTGACTTCAACAGTGACGAACTTGGTAGCGCCTTCACCATCACGCACGATGGCCTGGGCCACGTCCATGCACACTTCGAACACGGCCTGCTTCAACGCCGCAAACAACGGACCGCTGGCCGACGTGATTTCCGGCAGGTTGGCCTGGCCGGTAGCGATCAGCATGCAGCAGTCGTTGGTCGAGGTGTCGCCATCGATGGTGATGCGGTTGAACGACTTGTTGGCGCCGTCCAGGATCAGGCTGTGCAGCACGTCACGGGAAACTTTTGCGTCGGTGGCGATGTAGCCGAGCATGGTGGCCATGTTCGGGCGGATCATGCCCGCGCCCTTGCTGATGCCGGTCACGGTGACGGTCACGCCTTCGTGCACGAACTGGCGGCTTGCGCCTTTTGGCAGGGTGTCAGTGGTCATGATGCCGGTGGCTGCGGCGGCCCAGTTATCCACAGACAGATCATCCAGCGCGGCTTGCAGTGCGCCTTCGATCTTCTCGACGGGCAGCGGCTCACCGATCACACCGGTGGAGTACGGCAGCACTTGGCTGGCATCCACGCCGGTCAGTTGGGCCAGCTTGGCGCAGGTACGCGCAGCCGCCACCAGGCCTGGCTCGCCGGTGCCAGCGTTGGCGTTGCCAGTGTTGGTCAGCAGGTAACGGATGTTGCCGGCAACGCGTTGCTTGGCCAGGATCACCGGCGCTGCGCAAAACGCGTTGAGGGTGAACACACCGGCGACGGTCGAGCCTTCGGCACAGCGCATCACCACCACATCCTTGCGCCCTGGGCGCTTGATGCCGGCCGAAGCGATACCGAGTTCAAAACCGGCAACCGGGTGCAATGTGGGCAAAGGACCAAGACCAACAGCCATGAATGCGCTCCTCAACAATTAGATGATGTCTGTGCCGTCGTGATCGACGGTGAAATTAATGGCAAAACGCCGCGACGGCAAAGGCCGGTCGCGGCGCGGGGTGTTGCAGCGTCAGGCAAAAATCTTAGTTGATTTCGCCGTGGCAGTGTTTGAACTTCTTGCCCGAACCGCACCAGCACAGTTCGTTGCGGCCCAGCTTCTGGTCATTGCGAACCGGCGTCTGAGCCAAGGCCACATCGACCTCTTCGCCCAATACTTCCGGAGCTTCCAGACCTGGTGCTTCGTCGTGCTGGAACTGCATGCGCGCAGCCAGTGCCTCGGCTTCCTGACGCAGGCGAGCCTCTTCCTCGATCGGGTCTTCGCGACGCACCTGAACGTGGGACAGCACGCGAATCGAATCGCGCTTGATCGAATCCAACAGCTCGGAGAACAGCGTGAACGACTCGCGCTTGTACTCTTGCTTCGGGTTCTTCTGGGCGTAGCCACGCAGATGGATACCGTGACGCAGGTGGTCCATGGTCGACAGGTGGTCTTTCCACAGGTCGTCCAGCACGCGCAGTACGATTTGCTTCTCGAAGGTGCGCAGCGCTTCGGCACTCGCTTGCTCTTCTTTCTCGTTGTACGCGGCCAGCAATTCGGCCATCAGTTTTTCGCGAAGGGTTTCTTCGTACAGGTGGTCGTCTTCGTCCAGCCACTGCTGAACCGGCAAGTCCACACCGAAGTCGCTCTTCAACGCCGCTTCCAGACCGGCTACATCCCACTGCTCAGGCAGGGATTGTGGCGGGATATGTGCGCTGACGGTGGCGTTAAGCACGTCCTGACGGAAATCAGCAATGGTCTCGCCAATGTTGTCAGCGGCCAACAACGTGTTACGCATGTGATAGATCACTTTACGCTGTTCGTTGTTGACGTCATCGAACTCCAGCAGTTGCTTACGAATGTCGAAGTTACGGCCTTCAACCTTGCGCTGTGCCTTCTCGATGGCGTTGGTCACCATGCGGTGCTCAATCGCTTCGCCGGACTGCATGCCCAGGGCCTTCATGAAGTTCTTCACGCGGTCCGAGGCAAAGATACGCATCAGGCTATCTTCCAGAGACAGGTAGAAGCGGCTGGAACCGGCGTCACCCTGACGACCGGCACGACCACGCAACTGGTTGTCGATACGGCGCGATTCGTGACGTTCGGACGCGATCACCTGCAAGCCGCCGGATTCCAGCACGGCTTGATGGCGTTTCTGCCAGTCAGCCTTGATCTGGGCGATCTGCTCAGGAGTCGGGTTGTCCAGGGAAGCAACTTCCACTTCCCAGTTACCGCCCAACAGGATGTCGGTACCACGACCGGCCATGTTGGTGGCGATGGTCAGTGCACCTGGGCGACCGGCCTGGGCGATGATCTCGGCTTCTTTTTCGTGGAACTTGGCGTTGAGGACCTTGTGCTCGATGCCTTCCTTGTTGAGCAGGTTCGATACGTGCTCGGAGGTCTCGATGGTGGCGGTACCCACCAGGATCGGACGACCCTGGGCCATGCCGTCCTTGATGTCGTTGATGATTGCCGCGTACTTCTCTTCGGCCGTCAGGAACACCAGGTCGTTGAAGTCTTTACGGGCCAGCGGCTTGTTCGGTGGGATCACCATCACGGCCAGGCTGTAGATCTGGTGGAATTCGAACGCTTCGGTGTCGGCCGTACCGGTCATGCCGGACAGTTTGTTGTACAGACGGAAGTAGTTCTGGAAGGTGGTGGATGCCAACGTCTGGCTTTCGGCCTGGATGTTGAGCACTTCCTTGGCTTCGATGGCCTGGTGCAGGCCTTCGGACAGACGACGACCCGGCATGGTACGGCCGGTGTGTTCGTCAACCAGCACCACTTGGCCGTCCTGCACGATGTATTCAACGTTGCGATGGAACAGCTTGTGGGCACGCAGGCCAGCGTAGACGTGAGTCAGCAGGCCCAGGTTATGCGCCGAGTACAGGCTCTCGCCTTCGGCCAGCAAGCCGATCTGGGTCAGCATGTCTTCGACGAACTGGTGACCGGATTCGTTGAGCTCGACCTGGCGGGTCTTCTCGTCGATGGTGAAGTGACCTTCTTTGGTCACCACGCCTTCCACTTCTTCGATGTGCTGCTCCAGGCGCGGGATCAACTTGTTGATCTCGGTGTACAGGCGCGAGCTGTCTTCGGCCTGGCCGGAGATGATCAGTGGGGTACGGGCCTCGTCGATGAGGATGGAGTCGACTTCGTCGATCACGGCAAAGTTGAGTTCGCGCTGGAATTTTTCATCCATGCTGAACGCCATGTTGTCGCGCAGGTAGTCGAAACCGAATTCGTTGTTGGTGCCGTAGGTAATGTCGCAAGCGTAGGCGGCGCGTTTCTCTTCCGGCGGCTGGAACGGCGTTACCACGCCGACAGTCAGGCCGAGGTATTCGTAGAGCGGGCGCATCCAGTTGGCGTCCCGGCGGGCCAGGTAGTCGTTCACCGTCACAACGTGCACGCCCTTGCCGGACAGTGCGTTGAGGTAAACACCCAGGGTTGCCACCAGGGTCTTGCCTTCACCGGTACGCATTTCGGCAATCATGCCTTCATGCAAGGTCATGCCGCCGATCAACTGAACGTCGAAGTGGCGCATGCCCATGACACGCTTGCCGGCTTCACGGGCGACCGCAAAGGCTTCGGGAAGCAGCTTGTCGAGGGTTTCACCTTTGGCTATGCGGGCCTTGAACTCTTGGGTCTTGGCGCGCAATTGCTCATCCGACAGGGCAACCATCTGCTCTTCGAAGGCATTGACCAGCTGCACCGTCTTGAGCATGCGTTTGACTTCGCGCTCATTCTTGCTTCCAAAAAGTTTCTTTAACAAAGGCGCAAACATATCGGCAGGTTCTTCCACACATAGGGATGGAGGGCGCACCGTGAGTGGCCCGAGCAGCCCTCACGGCCGCATGCGAACGCGCATTCTACCCGGATTCGTGGGTGAGGAAAGTGGCGTTATTCCCCGATGCTGGCATGGTGCTGTGAGAGGGCCTGTTTAAAATAAGGGCTTTTGCTGGAACTTCAACCCATGAAGCGCAGAAGTTAGCGATTGATTACACGGGCAAAGCCGCGCCGCTGCATTGCCTGGGGGCCCACAGACGCTTTCTGCTAAGATGGCCGCTCTGTTACTTAAGGTGTCTAATCATGGCATTTCGCCCTCTTACAGCCCGCGCTCCCGGCGTGTTGCTTCGCGAAGCCAAGCCGTTGAAAGCCATCTTTGGCCATGCGCAACGCTTGGGCCATTTGCAACGCCTGCTCGAAAGCCAACTGCAGCCGGCCGCACGTGAACATTGTCACGTGGCGTCCTGGCGTGAAGGAAATTTACTGTTAATTGTCACCGACGGCCATTGGGCAACCCGCTTGCGCTATCAGCAAAAACGCTTGCAGCGCCAATTAATGGCATTTGATGAGTTTGCCAGCCTGATGCGCATCCAGTTCAAGGTACAGCCCCCCACCGTCCAGCAAGGCGCGGTGGGGCATACCATGGACTTGTCGGAGAACGCAGCCGAAACCATTCAGGCCACCGCCGACGGTATCAGCGATCCAGGCTTGCGCGCGGCGCTTGAGCGACTGGCCGCCCACGCCAAACCCAAGGCCTGAGCCGCTACTTGCGCTTGTTACCGCCAAGCAACGACCCCAACAACCCACGCACCAACTGGCGCCCCATCTGATTGGCTGCCTGTTGCATGGCTGACTTGAGCGCCTTGCCCGCCGTAGTGCCCAGGAACGCACCGGCCTTGTCGGTAAAGCTCGGCTCTTCGGCGGCGGACTTGGCCTCTTCGGTCGGCCCCAGCTCCTTGCGCGCCATCAGCACTTCATAGGCAGACTCCCGATCGATCGGCTTGTCGTAGCGCCCCAGTAATGGCGAACTGGCGACTATCGCAGCGCGCTCGGCCTCGCTCAGCGGCCCGATCCGCGATTGCGGTGGTGCGACCAGGACGCGTTGGACGACTTCCGGCGTGCCTTTTTCCTGCAAGGTGCCCACCAATGCCTCACCTGTACCCAACTCGGTCAGCACCGCCAGGGCATCGAACGCCGGGTTGGGTCGGAAACCGTCGGCCACCGCCCGCAGGGATTTCTGCTCCTTGGTGGTAAATGCCCGCAGGCCGTGCTGAATACGCAGACCCAGTTGGGCCAGCACGCTGTCCGGTAGGTCGCCGGGCGATTGCGTGACGAAATACACGCCAACCCCTTTGGATCGAATCAACCGCACAACCTGCTCAAGACGGTCCTGCAACGCCTTGGGGGTATCGGCGAACAGCAAATGCGCCTCATCGAAAAACAATGCCAGCAAGGGTTTGTCCGCATCACCGCGCTCCGGCAGTTGTTCGAACAACTCCGCCAGCAGCCACAACAGGAAGGTCGCATACACCTTCGGTGCCTCGTGCACTAGGCGGCTGGCGTCCAGCAGGTGGATGCGTCCACGCCCGTCACTGGCCGGCTGCAAGATATCTTCGAGCTGCAAGGCCGGCTCGCCAAACAAGGCTTCGGCACCTTGCTGCTCAAGCACTGCCAGGCGCCGCAACAATGCCTGGCTGGAGCCGGTGGTCATCAGCGCCGCATCGTCGCCCAGCAGTTCTGGGTGATAACGCAGATGGTTGAGCAGCGCCTTGAGATCCTTGAGGTCAAGCAGCAACAGGCCTTCACGATCCGCAACCTTGAAGGTGGCGTAGAGCGCCGACTGCTGGCTGTCGGTGAGCTCCAGCAGAGCGCCGAGCAGCAACGGGCCCATTTCGCTGATGGTGGTGCGCAACGGGTGGCCGGACTGGCCGTGGATATCCCACAACGTCACCGGATAAGCCTTGGCCGTGTATTCAAGGAATGGCATGCCGGCAATACGCTCAGCGACCTTGCCCTGTGGGTTGGCTGCAGCACCCAGGCCGCAAAGGTCGCCCTTGATGTCGGCGGCGAATACCGCCACCCCCGCATCACTGAACGCTTCGGCCAGGCGCTGCAAGGTGACGGTCTTGCCGGTGCCAGTGGCCCCGGCAATAAGCCCATGGCGGTTGGCCAGGCGCATGGCCTGGGCGATTGGCTGGCCTTCAAGGTCGGCGCCGATCAAGAGTTGCGAGGCGTGAGGCATTTTGTCACCCATGGTTAATCTTTGGTTCCGCCAGGTCGATATAGACGGATGTGAGACCCACGAAGTCTAAAAATAGGTCAGATAGTTCCTACAGGAACCGGAGGAGCTATCACAAGAAGTATCACACCTTTTTTGACGCTGCCATTCTGCGCATCCCACAAGGGCGCGCATTGATATTAAGACCTTAGCGGACCCTACAAGCCATGAATAAAAATCTGCGCTTCAGCCACAAAATCCTGCTTGCAGCCTCCCTTATCGTCATCGCCGCTTTCGCGCTGTTCACCCTCTACAACGACTACCTGCAACGCAACGCTATCCGTGATGACCTCAACAACTATCTGCATGAAATGGGCGACGTCACCGCCAGCAATATTCAAACCTGGCTCACCGGGCGTATTGCCCTGGTAGAAAACGCCGCACAGAACATCGCCACCAATCCTGAACCTTCCGCCGTTGCCAGCCTGCTGGAACAGAAAACCCTGACCTCTTCGTTCATGGCCACCTACGTGGGTGACAGCAAGGGTGCCTTCACCATCCGCCCCGATACCAAGATGCCCGACGGTTTCGACCCGCGTGTTCGCCCCTGGTACAAGGGCGCACAGAGCAGCAACGGTTCGACCCTGACCGAACCTTATATCGATGCTGCCACCGGCAAGTTGATCATTTCCATCGCGACCCCAAGCACCAAGGCAGGCCAAAATATCGGCGTGGTCGGTGGTGACCTGAGCCTACAAACCCTTGTGGATAACATTGGTGCGCTGAAATTTGGCGGCAGGGGCTATGCGTTCCTCGTCAGTGCCGACGGCAAGGTGCTGGTGCACCCGGACAAAGACCTGGTGATGAAAACCCTGGCCGACATGTATCCGAAAAATACGCCGAAAATCAGCAGCGATTTCAGCGAAGTCGAGGCCAACGGCAAGGACAACATCGTGACGTTTACACCGATCAAGGGTCTGCCATCGGTGAACTGGTACCTCGGCATTTCGGTGGATAAAGACAAATCCTTCGCCATGCTCAGCGAGTTTCGCAACTCGGCGGTGATCGCCACCGTCATTGCCGTGGTGATCATCATCGCCCTGCTGGGCATGTTGATCCGGGTGCTGTTGCAACCCCTGCACCTGATGACCCGCGCCATGCAGGACATCGCTGACGGCGAGGGCGACCTGACTCGCCGCCTGACCATCCAGAATCACGACGAATTCGGCACGCTGGGTAACGCATTCAACCGCTTCGTAGAGCGGATTCACACATCGATCCGCGAAGTGTCCTCGGCCACCGAGCAGGTCAATGAAGTGGCACTGCGGGTGGTCAGCGCTTCAAATTCATCGATGGTCAACTCCGACGAACAGGCCAACCGCACCAACAGCGTTGCCGCCGCCATCAACGAACTGGGGGCCGCCGCTCAGGAAATCGCGCGCAACGCAGCACTGGCTTCGCACCAGGCCAGTGATGCACGGCACTTGGCCGAAGATGGCCAGCAAGTGGTTGAGCGCAATATCAAGGCGATGAACCAGCTGTCGGCGATGATCAGTGCTTCGAGCAGCAATATCGAAGAACTCAATAGCAAAACGGTGAATATCGGACAGATTCTGGAAGTGATCACCAGTATTTCCCAACAAACCAACCTGCTGGCGCTGAACGCAGCCATCGAAGCGGCCCGCGCCGGGGAAGCCGGACGTGGGTTTGCAGTGGTTGCCGATGAAGTGCGCAACTTGGCCCACCGCACCCAGGAGTCGGCACAACAAGTGCAAAAGATGATCGAGGAGCTGCAAGTCGGCGCCCGGGATTCAGTCAGCACCATGAGTGAAAGCCAGCGTCACAGCCATGACAGCGTGGACATCGCCAACCTGGCCGGCGAGCGCCTGAACAGCGTAACCCAGCGTATTGGTGAAATTGACGGCATGAACCAATCGGTCGCCACCGCCACCGAAGAACAGACCTCGGTGGTGGAGTCGATCAATATGGACATCACCGAGATCAACACCCTCAACCAGGAGGGTGTGGAAAACCTGCAATCAACCCTGCGCGCCTGCGCTGATCTGGAACAACAGGCCGCACGGTTGAAACAACTGGTGGGGAGTTTCCGAATCTGACGTCGACGGCCCGTTATTCGCCGCTGGGCTCGGGCTTGGCCTGCTCGCGCTCCCACAATTCGGCGGCACCTGGAAATTCGGTGCCGTCGTCACTGTCCAGGTCATCTGGGTCATAACGACTCAAACAGCCCTCCCCCAAAGTTGCCGGGGCTTTTGATGTGGCTTTATCCAGTGGGTCGCTCATCAGTCAATCCTCAATGGCACACAACGAAAAAGGGCCTGGGACGATTTAACGCCCAGGCCCTTTATTGTTCAATCACAACGCGTTGATCAGAACACGACGGTCTTGTTGCCGTGAACCAAAACGCGATCTTCCAGGTGATAGCGCAGGCCACGGGCCAGGACCATTTTTTCGACGTCACGGCCGAAACGCACCATGTCTTCAATGCTGTCGCTGTGGCTGACACGTACCACGTCCTGCTCGATGATCGGACCGGCATCCAGCTCTTCGGTGACATAGTGGCAAGTTGCACCGATCAGCTTCACGCCGCGCAGGGAGGCCTGGTGGTACGGCTTGGCCCCTACAAACGACGGCAGGAAACTGTGGTGAATATTGATCACCTTGCCGGCGTACTCGCGGCACAGTTCCGGCGGCAGGATCTGCATGTAGCGCGCCAGCACCACAACGTCGGCTTCGTGCTGCTTGACCAGACGCGACACTTCGGCGAACGCCGGCTCTTTATCCTGCGGGTTGACCGGCACGTGGTAGTACGGGATGCCGTGCCATTCGACCATGCTGCGAAGGTCGTCATGGTTGGAGATCACACAAGCGATCTCGCAATCCAGTTCGTCGCTGTGCCAGCGGTGCAGCAAGTCGGCCAGGCAGTGGGACTCACGGCTGGCCATCAACACCACGCGTTTTTTCTGCTCGGTGTCGGTGATGTGCCAGGTCATCGAAAACTCTTCGGCGATCGGCGCAAATGCCTCGCGGAAGGCCTCAAGGCCAAACGGCAGCGTATCGGCACGGATCTCGTGACGCATGAAGAACCAACCGCTGAGATTGTCCGAGTGATGGCTGGCCTCGGTGATCCAGCCGTTGTGGGACGCCAGAAAGTTACTGACTTTGGCAACGATACCTACCCGGTCCGGGCAAGCAATCACCAGCCGAAAAGTGCGCATTGGGGGGAGACTCCAGAACTTCGCAAAGGCCGCCATTCTAGCGATTGCGCGGCAAAACTGCATTATTCCTTAGCGCTTATTCTGACCGCCCGCTTTCGGTTTCCCCCTTAATAACCTAAGGGTTTACCACCTTTATATGAATCTACTGCGTCATTCTCAGCCCACCCCCACTATTTCAAGGCAATTATCTTTAGGCATACGACCTAGTAATTAATTCGATGGCAGGGGTTTGCTACAAACATCCAAAGTAAATCACATAAATACACCCTTAAATGTTTACTTGGGGAAACTGCCTGACTATTATTAGGCCACTCTCCCTGTCAATCAGCGCTCTACATAAGGTAGTCCACATGTCTCTGATCAACGAATACCGTGCCACCGAAGAAGCTATCAAAGAGCTGCAAGCCCGTTTGAAGAATCTGTCCCAAGACGACAAACTGCAAACCGAGCTGGAATTTGAAGGCAAACTGCGCACCCTGATGGGCGAATACTCCAAATCCCTGCGTGACATCATCGCGCTGCTGGATCCAGAGTCGAAAGTTAAGGCTCCTCGCGGCGCCGTGAAAACTACCGGCACCAAACGTGCTCGCAAGGTCAAGCAATACAAAAACCCGCACAACGGTGAAGTGATTGAAACCAAAGGTGGCAACCATAAAACGCTGAAAGAGTGGAAAGCCAAGTGGGGTGGTGACGTGGTTGAAGGCTGGGCTACCCTGCTGGGCTAAGCCTCGCGAGGCTCATGCCAGATACGCGACACATCAGAAAACGCCAGCTTGCTGGCGTTTTTTATTGCCTGCATGTTTTGTAAAAAATCGACTACAGATTCACACGGGCGGCTAAAGAGTCGGCATATTCCTGCCATTGGTCCAGCACCTCATGCTGAAAGGGCGTCGCACTAACGACTAACTCCTGCCTGGCCTGCTTAAATGCCTCCAAGGTATTGGGCGCGCCAAATTCCGGATTTGACAAACGCTGCTGACAGAAATGTTTCCAGCGCTGTTGCTCCTCGCTATTCAAGGTATCGGGGAAGTTACGCGCGCGGTAGCGGAACAATAGTTCGGGCAAACGCTGATCATCAAACGGCCACTGCTGGCGCGCTAGTTGTGCCGGTTCGGCCAGCCGGACTTGCTCACATAAACGCCGATCTCGATCACCGATAAAACCATCGTACAGCTGCTGTTCCGGGTCCGAGTTGGGCGCGAATTCCTCCTCGGCATAAATAGCCGCCAACTTACCTTGCCAAAGTTCTTGTGCGTCAGTTAGCCGCAGTGCTCGGGACTGGTAAATTCCCATGTCCAATTGCAGGCGCTCACGATCTTGGGCCCGCAGAACATTCAGCGGCGCGACCACTGGGCAACGGTTGATATGCACCAACTTGAGCGGTACGGGCAGTTCGCCCTCGGCCAGGTCATCACGGCGGGTATAAAGACGTCGACGCAAGGTGTCCGCATCCAATTCCAGCAACCCCTGAGGATCAAGCCCAAGGTCACAGACGATCAACGCGTTGCGATTGCGCGGATGCCAGGCCAGGGGCAGAACCACGCCCAGATAATGGCGCTCGGCAGAAAAACGCCCGGAAATATGCACCATGGGTTGCAGCAAGCGCACTTGGTCCATCACCCGCTGCTTGCTGCGCAACTGAAACAGCCAGTCGTACAGCTTGGGTTGTTTCTCGCGAACCAATCGAGCCAAGGCAATAGTGGCACGCACGTCGGACAACGCATCGTGGGCCTGGCCATGATCAATACTGTTGGCTTCGGTCAGACGCTCCAGCTTGAGCGTGACGCGGCCATCCTGTTGCGGCCATTCGATACCCTCCGGACGCAGGGCGTAGGCGGTGCGAACCACGTCGATCAGGTCCCATCGACTGTTGCCGCCCTGCCATTCTCGCGCGTAGGGATCAAAAAAATTGCGATACAGGCTGTAGCGCGTCATTTCATCGTCGAACCGCAAGGTGTTGTAACCGGCCCCGCACGTGCCAGGGGCGGCCAACTCGGCGTGAACCCGCGTCATGAAATCGGCCTCGGCGAGGCCTTTTTCCGCCAGGATCGCCGGGGTTATACCGGTAATCGCACAGGCAGCCGGATGGGGCAGGATATCGTCGGCAGGCTGGCAATAAAGATTCACCGGCTGGCCGATTTCATTGAGCTCGAGGTCCGTTCGGATGCCAGCAACTTGAAGGGGGCGATCGTTGCGCGGGTTAATGCCGGTGGTTTCATAGTCGTACCAGAAAATGGAGGTCACGGGCTATTCCTGTACTGAAGATCGACAAAGTCTAGGCCCCGAACGGTCCTCGCCGCCAGCGCCAAATACACTGTACAAACATCCAGCAAAATGTTGAGTGGTTGCTTCCATCGCCGACACTGCTAGCATCCGAGTCTCCCAGCCGTTTTGCACTGCCAAGGATCGCAATGCCATCAACCTCATTGGATACCCGCTACCAAATCGAGACCCCGGAGGGCATCGACCTGCCTTTGCGCCCGGCCGGCTTGGTACCACGCGCGCTGGCCTTCGCATTCGACCTTGGCGTACGCGGGCTAATGATGGGCGTACTCCTGGTGCCCTTGGCACTGTTGGGCAACATTGGCATCGGTCTGGGATCCCTGCTGCTGTTTTTAGTCAGTTGGTGGTACATGGTGCTTTTCGAGGTGCTTAATCAGGGCTGCTCACCGGGCAAACAGGTGATGGGGTTGCGCGTAGTCCAAGACGACGGCACTCCGGTCGGCTGGTCAGCGTCGCTGATCCGCAATTTGCTGCGGTTTGTCGACATGCTGCCGTTTGGCTACTTCCTCGGCGCCATCAGCTGCCTGCAGCACCCCCACTTCAAACGCCTCGGCGACTTGGCTGCCGGTACGCTGGTGATCTACCGCGAATCCCCCATGGTGCGGCCTAAAGTCCCGCAAGTGGCCGCACTGCGCCTGCCCTTTGCCCTGGACCTCAGCGAACAAAGGGCCCTCCTTGGCTTCGCCGAGCGCCAGGGTGAGTTGTCGGCCGAGCGGGTTCACGAACTCGCCTCGATTCTCGCAATGCCTTTGCAAGTATCCCCGAACCGTGCGGTGGAACAACTCAACGGTGTGGCTCGCGGCCTGCTGGGGCCGACATGAAACAGAGCATGTTCGAAAGCCGCCACCAGCCTCAATGGCAAGCCTTTGCCGAACAACTCAAGCAGTTGGAGCAAGGCAAAACCAAGCCCGGTGACGTGGCCCATTTCCCGCTTCAATACCGGCGCCTGTGCCAGCATCTGGCCCTGTCCCAGGAGCGCGGCTACAGCAGTTACCTGGTGGATTCGTTGCAACAACTTGCCCTGCGCGGGCACCAGCAAATGTACCGTCACCGCGGCCAATTGACGGCAACCGTGTTGGGTTTCGTGCTGGCCGACTTCCCTAGACTGGTTCGCGAACAGTGGCGTTTCGTGTTGATCGCCAGCCTGCTGTTTTTTGGCAGCCTGGTGGGCATAGCCCTGCTGGTCTACCTGTTTCCCGACCTGATCTACAGCATCGTCAGCCCGCAGCAAGTGGCCGAAATGCAGGGCATGTACGACCCCGATGCCAGCCGCCTGGGTCGCGCTGTCGAGCGAGCATCGAGCGAAGACTGGATGATGTTCGGCTACTACGTGATGCACAACATCGGCATTGCCTTCCAAACCTTTGCCGCCGGCCTGCTATTCGGCTTGGGCAGCGTGTTTTTTCTGATTTACAACGGCCTGATCATTGGTGCGATCTCCGGGCATCTGACCGAAATCGGCTACGGCCAGACCTTCTGGTCATTCGTCATCGGACACGGTGCCTTCGAGCTCACGGCCATCGCCCTGGCTGGCGCCGCCGGCCTGCAACTGGGTTGGGCACTGATCGCCCCCGGCCAACTGCCGCGCAGCGAGTCCTTGCGGTTGGCGGCACGTAAAAGCGTACAGATGCTATGCGGTGTCATGGTTTTTCTGCTGATTGCGGCATTTATCGAGGCTTATTGGTCGTCCACCACCCAGATCGCCCCCTGGGTCAAATACCTCGTGGGGGCAGCCCTTTGGCTGATGGTCGCCGCCTATCTCACCCTTGCCGGGCGGACCGATCATGCGCCTGAGTGATGCCAGCGTGGTGATTCGCCCGCGCAGTTCCTGGGAAGCCATGGACCTGGGGGTGTTAATGGCTCGGGAACATCGCCAACTATTGATGAGTAGTTGGGCCCTGGTGACATTGCCGGTGTTCGCTCTTATCACCGCACTGCTGTGGAAATACCCGTCCACAGCCATGTTCCTGCTCTGGTGGCTCAAGCCGGCGTTTGACCGTTTGCCGCTGTATATCCTGTCCAAGGCGCTGTTTGGTGAAACGCCCAGCCTCAAACAGGCCGTGCGCCAATGGCCACGCTTATTGAACGGCCAACTGCTCGCCAGTTTGACGTGGCGACGGTTCAGCTTGAGTCGCAGTTTCGTCATGCCGGTCAGCCAACTCGAAGGCCTCGACGGCCACTCCCGGCAAAAACGCCTTGGGGTGCTGCTACAGCACAATGCCGGCGCGGCGCGCTGGCTGACCATCATCGGCGCTCACCTAGAAATTGGCCTGTGGTTCGGCTGCATGGCGCTGTTCTATCTATTTATCCCGCAACAAGTCGAACTGGGCTGGGACTGGCAACGCCTGGCACTGTCGACCAGCAATGAAGCGTTGTGGCTGGAGCACTTGAGCAACGCCTTCTATGCCCTGGTCCTGGTGTTTTGGGAGCCGATCTACGTCGCCTGCGGATTCAGCCTCTACCTCAATCGCCGCACTGTGCTTGAGGCGTGGGACCTTGAACTGGTTTTCCGGCGCCTGCGAGAACGCCTGAGCAGCGTAGCGCCGCTGATGCTGCTGTTAATTGCGATGACGCTGCTGCCTTTCAGTCCGTCGGCCATGGCCAATGAGGCCAAACTGCCAAGCCCCGCCAGCGCGAGCCAATCGATCAAGTCCGTACTGGAAAACCCTCCCTTCAAGAATCCGGAAACCGTTACCCGCTATCGCTTTGACGGAGAAAAACCTGCGGCTGAAAACAAACCCCACGGTGACGGCAAGCTTCCTGCGTGGTTACAGGCGCTGCTGGATAATCTCAACAGCAACGCTTTCAAACATGTAGCCCAAGGCTTGGAAGTGCTGCTATGGAGTCTGCTGATTGCGGGCTTGGCACTGGTGGTCTGGCGCTACCGCGATTGGCTGCAAACCTTTGTCAGCCGACGTGGGCCACCACCTAACGTCGCCAAGCCTGCGCCTATGCAACTATTTGGGCTGCAACTGGGCACTGAAACCTTGCCCGAGGATATTGCCAGCACCGCCGAGCAACTGTGGGCCAGCCAACCACGGGAAGCCCTCGGTCTGCTCTATCGCGGCTTGCTCAGCAGGTTATTGCATGACTTCAACCTGCCATTGAAAAGCGCGGACACCGAAGGCCAGGTCTTGGACCGTGTTCACCAGTTGCAACAACCGCAGTTGCTGGCCTTCAGTAATGAACTGACGCAACACTGGCAAAACCTTGCCTACGGTCATCACCTTCCTCCCGCGTCTGTTCAACAAAAATTGTGCAGTGACTGGCGTGCTCTCTTCAGTTCGGGGGGAGCATGATGAATCGGCTATTACTGTGGCTTGGCGTGCTGTTGGCGTGCCTGCTCGGCGCGGGTGCCCTTTATGCCTGGCACAAGGCAATCCCTTATGAGGAAGTGATCGATCGCGGCCCTTCACCGGATGCAATGGCCAACCCCTATCTGGCGGCCGAGCACTTTCTGCGCCAGCAAGGGCTGGTCGTTGAGCATGCCGATAATCTTGAACGGCTGACCACCCTCCCCTCTAAAGACAACAGCCTTCTGCTGTTGGGGGAACGCAGCAATATGCCCCCCCGCCAGGTAGAACAACTATTGGACTGGGCAAAGGCAGGCGGCCACCTGGTGTTAGTGGCCGAAGCGCTGTGGGATGAAGAGACCGGCAAAAGCGGCGACTTGCTGCTCGATCGTCTGCAGGTTCACCAGCTATTGAGCGATGAACCTGATGAACCCGTCCAGGCCCGCAAAAAGAAAGCACCGGACCTGACCAAACTTTATGTCGACAACGAAACCGCTCCGACCTATTTCAGCTTCGACACAGACTTTAACCTCACTGACCCCAAGCACCTGGCGCAATTCTCAGCCAACAGCGCCCATTCTAGCCACCTGATGCAACTCAACCTCGGGGAAGGCCGTGTAACGGTCATCACCGACAGCGATCTGTGGAAAAACCCCAACATCGGCAAACATGATAACGCCTGGCTGCTGTGGTACTTGAACCAAGGTAATGCCGTGACCTTGCTGTTCAACAGCGACGTGGATGACCTGTTCACCTTGGTGGTGCGTTACTTTCCCCAGGCGCTGGTGGCACTGACTGCCTTGATCGCCCTCGCACTCTGGCACGCAGGGATGCGCCAAGGCCCAATCAAGACGCCTGCCCCCAAAGCCCGGCGGCAGTTGCAGGAACACTTGAAAGCCAGCGCCGACTTCCTGTTACGTCGCAGCGGCCAAGGCACCCTGTTACAGGCCTTGCAACGCGACATCCTGCGGGCCGCGCGGCGGCGCCATCCCGGCTTCGAGCATCTTGAAAACGTCGAACAGTGGCGGGTGCTTGAGCACCTGACGCATCAACCCTCTCACGTCATCAGCCAGGCCCTCGGCCCACTGCCGGATAAACGCCTTTCCAGCGCGGACTTCTGCCGACAGGTGGCGTGCCTGCAAACCCTCAGGAATGCCCTATGAGCGAATTTCCAACGGCCACTGCCCCGACGGGCGATTCCTTGCACCGCGCCAGCCAGCAGGCCCAGGCACTGCGTTCCGAATTGCGTAAGGCAGTGATCGGCCAGGATCAGGTGATCGACGATGTGCTTACGGCGCTAATTGCCGGCGGCCATGTGTTGCTCGAAGGCGTACCCGGATTAGGCAAGACCTTGCTGGTACGGGCACTGGCACGTTGTTTCGACGGCGACTTCGCGCGCATCCAGTTCACGCCGGACCTGATGCCCAGCGATGTCACCGGCCACGCCGTCTATGACTTGCACACCGAGCAGTTCAAGCTGCGCAAAGGGCCGGTATTCACCCACCTGTTGCTGGCCGACGAAATCAACCGTGCCCCAGCCAAGACCCAGGCGGCCCTGCTTGAAGCCATGCAGGAACGGCAAGTGACCCTTGAAGGTGAGGCGCTGCCTATCGGCCAACCGTTCATGGTGCTGGCAACCCAGAATCCCATCGAGCAGGAAGGTACCTACCCGCTGCCGGAAGCGGAACTGGACCGCTTCATGCTCAAGGTGCGCATGGACTATCCCGACGCCCGGCACGAACTGGATATGGTGCGAGAAGTGACGCGCTCATCCCGAGCCGACATGCTCGACGTACAGCCGTTACGCACGGTGCTGCAAGCCGAAGACGTGCTGCAACTGCAACAAATCGCCAGTGAGTTGGCGCTCGACGAACAAGTCCTCGATTACGCCGTGCGACTGGCGCGCGCTACCCGCAATTGGCCGGGGCTGGCCATCGGCGCCGGGCCCCGAGCGTCCATCGCGTTGGTTCGCGGCGCCCGCGCTCGTGCACTGTTACGCGGGGGCGAATTCGTTACGCCGGATGACATCAAGGGCTGCGCCCTCGCGGTACTGCGCCACCGGGTGCGTATAGCACCAGAGTTGGACATTGATGGGCTGGAGGTCGACCAGGTGCTCCAGCAGTTACTGGATCAGATTCCAGCTCCGCGGCAATGACCTGCCCATGAAACCAACCCGCCTGTTGTTGAGCTGGCTAAGTGTGCTGCTGGGTTTGAACATCCTGCTAGGTATTGCTGCAGCATTGCAGTTCAAACTGCCCGACACTCTGCACGCCGTCGCGTGGGGCTTGCTCCTCGCACTGTTGCTGCTCGCATTGCTGGATGCCGCACGCTTGCGCCGCCGCCCCTGCGTGCGGGTACAACGAAAAATGCCCGCCAGCCTGGCACTCGGACGCTGGGGCGAAGTACGCCTTACGCTAGAACATAACTACCTACAACCGCTGATGGTACGGGTGTTCGATCACACCCCCGACGGGCTGAACGTAGAGGGCATGCCCCAGTCCATCGAGCTGCGACCCGGTGAACGCAGTGAACTGGGCTATCGTTTGCGGCCTGTGCGACGCGGGCATTTCAGTTTCAGTCGCTGCGAAATCCACCTGCCCAGTGCCTTGGGGCTGTGGTCGGCTCGGCATTTTGTCGAGGTCAACGATTCCACCCGCGTCTATCCAGACTTCGCTCGCCTATACGGCGCTCAACTGCTGGGCGTGGACAACTGGCTGAGTCAACTCGGGGTGCGACAGCGCCAACGACGAGGGCTGGGGTTGGAGTTTCACCAGTTGCGCGAATTTCGCGAAGGCGACAGCCTGCGCCAGATCGACTGGAAAGCCACTGCACGCCAGCGCACCCCCATCGCCCGCGAATATCAGGACGAGCGCGACCAGCAAATCGTCTTCATGCTCGATTGCGGCCGACGCATGCGCAGCCAGGATGATGAGCTGTCACACTTTGACCACGCGCTCAACGCCTGCCTGTTGCTTAGCTATGTCGCGTTGCGCCAGGGCGATGCGGTGGGGCTGTGCACCTTTGCTGGCGAACAGCCGCGCTACCTGGCGCCGGTAAAAGGGAGCGGTCAATTAAACCTGTTGCTCAACGCGGTCTATGACCTGGACACCACTCGCCGAACGGCTGATTACCAGGCCGCAGCCAACCAGCTGTTAGCCCGGCAGAAACGCCGGGCGTTGGTGATCGTGGTTACCAACCTGCGGGATGAGGACGATGAAGCATTGCTGGCGGCGGTCAATCACATAAGTCGTCAACATCGGGTGCTGGTAGCCAGTCTACGCGAGGAAGTGCTCGATCAACTGCGTCAGTCCCCCGTGCAAACCTTGCCCGAAGCCTTGGCCTACAGCGGCACCGTCGATTACCTCAACACACGCGATGAACTGCACGACCGTTTAAGCGCCCACGGCCTGTCGATACTGGACACACGGCCATCCGAACTCGGCGCGGCCCTGGTCACGCGCTACTTGGGTTGGAAAAAAGCCGGGGTATTTTGAGAAGGGGGTGCACGACCACGGCTGGAGTGATAACACCCGAGCCGGGTCGACGACGCGCTGTAGCTAGGCTGAAGCCTGCAGGGGGTCAAAACTGAAGTAATGCAACAATACGTTGATCAGTTGCCCGTACTCCTCGGGCGCCTGAAGCACGCTGAACCCGGAATCATAATGCTGCGGGTTGATATCTTCATGACTCCACAGACAGGTCGCCGTGAGGTCAATTGCATGGAACAAGCCGTCAGCCGCTGGGATCTTCAAGCGCAGCTCGAAGTCCACGTCGACCATCATGGGCAACTGGCTGATTAACATAAGCCCGCCTTCCGAGACATTGCCCAAAAAGCCGATAGGCTTGTCAGTGAGACGATTAAACACTTGCAGGAAGTAAGGAAGCTGATGTCGCTCGATCCGTCGGTCGGTAAACATGGTGAGATCGCCATCCAGTGGCCATGACTCTGGCCGTGCCAGTGATTCGGAACGAGCAAAAAATCGCCCGCTCTCCCTGGATCTCGGTGTGACAACAGACGATGCTTTGTCACTAGACATCTGCCGAATCCGGGCCCTGCATTCGTTCAAGTAGAAACTTGTACAAACGAACTTCCAAAGAATAGCCCAAGACTGGCAGCGGGCCAGTTATGAAATGACGAATATCATCACAAAGAGGCCGGACGCGGTTGGGCAACGCTGGCACCAGGATAATGTCCCAATTGCTGCAAGGTATCGAGCCGCGCCCGGGCGCGGTAAGCGTACTCGCTCGACGGGTACTGATTAATGATGAATTGGTAGGTCTGCACAGCATCGACAAACAGTTTCTGCCGTTCAAGGCATTGTCCGCGCAACATCGAGACTTCCGGCTGCACATAACGTCGGGTGCGACTTTCACGGTCGACCTGGGACAATTCCAGGGTGACACGTTCGCAATCACCGACCTTGTAGGCGCGGTAGGCGTTGTTCAAATGGTGGTCCATCGACCATCGGGTGCAGCCGACAACACTGACGGCCAGGGCAGCAACGAGCAAAATTCGCATGAGGGTTCTCCTGTCTTGTGCAGTGTATCGACCCCTCGTCGAAAATCTTCAAGGTTGTTCGTATTCAGCCGCAACGAAAACAAGTCAATCGTCGATAAGTAGTGCAAAGGAACAATGACTACAACGAAAGAGCATAGTAGCCTTCCTCAGCGCTTGAACTCAGGAGTCTGTGCATGTCCGTCCGTCGCACCAAAATCGTCGCCACCCTTGGCCCGGCCAGCAACTCGCCGGAAGTCCTCGAACAGCTGATTCTGGCTGGTTTGGACGTCGCCCGTCTGAACTTCTCCCACGGCACCCCGGACGAGCACAAGGCTCGTGCCAAGCTGGTACGTGACCTGGCCGCCAAGCACGGCCGCTTCGTCGCTCTGCTGGGTGACCTGCAAGGCCCGAAAATCCGTATTGCCAAATTCACCAACAAGCGTATCGAGCTGAAGATCGGTGACAAGTTCACCTTCTCCACCAGCCATCCGCTGACCGAAGGCAACCAGCAAGTCGTGGGTATCGACTACCCGGACCTGGTCAAGGACTGCGGTGTCGGTGACGAGCTGCTGCTGGACGACGGCCGCGTGGTCATGCGCGTCGATACCGCGACCCCTACTGAACTGAACTGCACCGTGATCATCGGCGGCCCGCTGTCGGACCACAAAGGCATCAACCGTCGTGGTGGCGGCCTCACGGCGCCAGCCCTGACCGAGAAAGACAAGGCCGACATCAAGCTCGCCGCCGAAATGGAAGTGGACTACCTCGCCGTGTCCTTCCCGCGCGACGCTGCCGACATGGAATACGCCCGTAAACTGCGCGACGAAGCCGGCGGCACCGCCTGGCTGGTGGCGAAGATCGAACGCGCCGAAGCCGTGGCCGACGACGAAACCCTCGACGGCCTGATCAACGCGTCCGACGCCGTGATGGTTGCCCGTGGCGACCTGGGCGTGGAGATCGGTGACGCCGAGCTGATCGGCATCCAGAAAAAGATCATCCTGCACGCACGCCGCCACAACAAGGCCGTGATCGTGGCGACCCAGATGATGGAGTCGATGATCCAGAACCCGATGCCGACCCGTGCCGAAGTGTCCGACGTGGCCAACGCCGTACTCGACTACACCGACGCCGTGATGCTCTCGGCTGAAAGTGCTGCCGGCCCTTACCCGCTGGAAGCGGTGCAAGCCATGGCGCGCATCTGCGTTGGCGCTGAAAAGCACCCGACCAGCAAGACCTCCAGCCACCGTATCGGCAAGGTGTTCGAAAGCTGCGACCAGAGCATCGCCCTGGCTGCCATGTACACCGCCAACCACTTCCCAGGTGTCAAAGCGATCATTGCCTTGACCGAAAGTGGCTACACCCCGTTGATCATGTCGCGTATCCGTTCTTCGGTGCCGATCTACGCGTTCACCCCACACCGCGAAGCTCAAGCCCGAGTGGCGATGTTCCGTGGCGTGTACACCATCCCGTTCGACCCGGCTTCGCTGGCACCGAACGAAGTCAGCCAGAAGGCGATCGACGAGTTGGTCAAACGCGGCGTCGTAGAAAAAGGCGACTGGGTCATCCTGACCAAGGGCGACAGCTACCACACCACCGGTGGCACCAATGGCATGAAGATCCTGCACGTGGGCGACCCGCAGGTCTAATTGACCGGTCAATGAGGAAGCCCCGACTGGTTCGGGGCTTTTTTATGCCTATGGGTTTTGTGTTGCCAGGGAAGGCCTCATCGCGGGCAAGCCCGACCCCCACAGATGAACGCATTCCAAAGTGGGAGCTGGCTTGCCTGCGATAGCGCCAGACCAGCCAATGCAAACTCATCGACGGGTGACAAAAGCCGACAACGCCGCAACCGCCTCCGGCGACTTCAACCGCTGCGTAAACAGCGCCCCTTCCTCCTCGATCACCTGGCGCAACTGCTCGCGGTCCACGCTCTTCATCAACTGCTTGGTCACCTGCACCGCCCCGGGGGCCAGGGTTTCAAAACGCCCAGCCACTTCCCGCGCCTTGGCCAGCGCTGCGTCACCGCTGCCCAATGCCTCGGTGGCAATGCCCCAAGCCGCTGCCTGCTCGCCCGTAAAGCCCTCACCCAACAGCAACAGTTCGGCCGCCTTCGCATGCCCCAACAGGCGCGGCAAGATCAAGCTTGAACCAAACTCAGGGCACAGCCCCAGGTTGACGAACGGCATACGCAAACGCGCATCGCGGCTGATGTAAACCAAGTCGCAATGCAGCAACAGCGTCGTACCGATACCCACCGCCGCACCGGCCACGGCGGCGATCACCGGCTTTCGGCAATTGAGCAGGCTCTTCATAAAGTGAAACGGTGGGCTGTCGAGGTCGGCGGGCGGTTGTTCTAGAAAGTCGCCAATGTCGTTGCCGGCAGTGAAGCATTCGCTGCTGCCCTGGATCAGCACCGCGCTGATATCCGGGCTCGCATCCGCTTGCTCCAGCGCCTCGGCCAAGGACGTGTACATGGCACGGGTCAGGGCGTTTTTTTTGTCGGGGCGGTTGAGCTGCAAGGTCAGCAGCCCGCCTTCGCGGTGCTGCAAAATAGCGTCGGTCATGGCGAATCTCGCGACTGTGGAGTTCAGCGCTCAACCACGGGGCAGGAACACATCGGCCAGCAGTTGATTACGCGGCAGTCCCGCCAGGAACAGGCGCTTGGAGAACGCTTCGACATGGGCGGGGTGCCCGCAGAGTAAGGCCAGAGTTTGCCGCGAAACAAGCCGCAGTTGCGCCAATGCCTGGGCCGAGTCGGCCGCAGTCCAAAGCTGCACCTGCACGTTTGGATGCTGCGCGGCCAGTTGTGCCAAGGGCTCGGCCAGGTAGTGCCCTTGCGCATCATGGGCCAGGTGAATCACGCGGATAGGGCCTTGGTGATCCTGGCGCAGTGCTTCACGCAACACACCCCACAACGGCCCTAGGCCGGTACCGGAAGCCAGCAACCACAGCGGCCGGTTTTGCCAGTCCGCATCGTATTGCAACGCACCGCCGCGCAGCTCGCCCAGGCGTAAAAGGTCGCCGACCTGCAACTGCCGGGCACGATCACTGAACTCGCCCGGCAGCCGGCAATCGAGGTGAAACTCCAGGAACGGGTCTTCCTGGGGCAAGCTCGCCAGTGAGTAAGGGCGTGCTACCTGCCCTGCCCACACCACCAAATGCTGGCCCGCTCGATACCGCAGGCCCCGCTCAGGTTGCAGGCGCAAGCGCAGCACATTCGGGTTCAGCCAATCGGCACCCACCACTTGGGCGGCCAAACCGTCACGCGCCGGGTCAAACGCCTCGACCCGCACATCCCCACTCACGTGGCACTGGCACGCCAGCCGCCAGCCCTCCTGGCGCTGCGCCGGACTCAGGGCATCGGGCTGCTTGTCCTCGACTTCGCCGTGGCACCGCACCAGGCAGGCATGGCAACTACCGGCACGGCAACTGTAGGGCACGGCCACACCCGCCTGGTTCAGCGTATCCAGCAGATTGCTGCCGGTTGTGACCGACCAGTGGCGTTCGCCGACGTGCAGTTCAGGCATATAAAGGTCTCGATGACAGGGGACGCGCACAGGGAATCATGCCTGCGACAGTTTGACCATAGTCGGGTGTATCGGCCACCGTACCGGGTTATACTGCCGCGCCTTTTTAGCGTCGCGCCTGCACCATTTTGGCGTGCCTTGGAAAGGTGGCTTCAGCCGACCGATGCAACACTGACGCCACCTTTATTGAATGTTCCCTTATAGAGGAGCGCGACTCATGACCGTGATCAAGCAAGACGACCTGATTCAGAGCGTTGCCGACGCCCTGCAATTCATTTCCTACTACCACCCCGTTGATTTCATCCAGGCCATGCACGAAGCCTACCTGCGCGAAGAATCGCCAGCAGCTCGTGACTCCATCGCCCAGATCCTGATCAACTCACGCATGTGCGCCACCGGCCATCGCCCGATCTGCCAGGACACCGGTATCGTTACCGTGTTCGTGCGCGTGGGCATGGACGTGCGTTGGGATGGCGCCACCATGGGCCTGGACGACATGATCAACGAAGGCGTGCGTCGCGCCTACAACCTGCCGGAAAACGTCCTGCGTGCATCGATCCTCGCCGACCCGGCAGGCGCGCGCAAAAACACCAAAGACAACACCCCGGCAGTCATCCACTACTCCATCGTCCCGGGTAACACCGTGGAAGTGGACGTGGCGGCCAAGGGCGGCGGTTCCGAGAACAAGTCGAAAATGGCCATGCTCAACCCGTCCGACTCGATCGTTGACTGGGTGCTCAAGACCGTTCCGACCATGGGCGCCGGCTGGTGCCCACCGGGCATGCTGGGCATCGGCATCGGCGGCACCGCCGAGAAAGCTGCGGTTATGGCCAAGGAAGTGTTGATGGAGTCCATCGACATCCACGAGCTGAAAAAGCGCGGCCCGCAGAACCGTATCGAAGAGATGCGCCTGGAGCTGTTCGAGAAGGTCAACCAACTGGGCATCGGCGCCCAGGGCCTGGGTGGCCTGACCACCGTGCTCGACGTGAAGATCATGGACTACCCGACCCACGCCGCCTCGCTGCCGGTGTGCATGATCCCCAACTGCGCTGCCACGCGCCACGCGCACTTCGTGCTCGACGGCTCGGGCCCTGCGTCGCTGGAAGCGCCACCGTTGGACGCCTACCCGGAAATCGTCTGGGAAGCCGGCCCATCGGCTCGCCGCGTCAACCTCGACACCCTGACCCCGGAAGAAGTGCAGAGCTGGCAGCCGGGCGAAACCGTATTGCTCAACGGCAAGATGCTCACCGGTCGCGACGCCGCGCACAAGCGCATGGTCGAGATGCTGAACAAAGGTGAAACCCTGCCGGTCGACCTCAAGGGTCGCTTCATCTACTACGTCGGCCCGGTTGATCCGGTGCGCGAAGAAGTGGTTGGCCCGGCTGGCCCTACCACCGCGACGCGGATGGACAAGTTCACCCGTCAGATCCTCGAGCAAACCGGCCTGCTGGGCATGATCGGCAAATCCGAGCGCGGCCCGACCGCCATCGAAGCGATCAAGGACCACAAAGCCGTGTACCTGATGGCTGTTGGCGGCGCGGCTTACCTGGTGGCGCAAGCCATCAAGAAGTCCCGCGTTGTCGCGTTCGCCGAGCTGGGCATGGAAGCGATCTACGAGTTCGACGTGAAAGACATGCCGGTCACCGTTGCGGTGGACAGCAAGGGCGAATCCGTCCATATCACCGGTCCTGCCATCTGGCAGAAAAAGATCAGTGAAAGCCTGGCGGTAGAAGTGCAGTAAGCATTTTCCCGCTTGGATGAAGGCGACTGCGGCTCCACGGCCCAGTCGCCTTTTTTATGGCTGGCACTTTTGTTAAGCCGAGCGCGCTCCCACAAATACCCACCCGTCACAAGAATCAAGGTGCTCATGGTATGGTGCACTCCCCTCACTGCGCCTGTTCATCACCGTATGATCGTGATCCCTCGTCCCCTGCGCCTGACCTTCTTCTCCCTGTTGATCATCGCCGGCGCACTGCTGGCCGCGGCCCTGGCTACGCGCCATGCCGAACGCCAGGCCTTGGCGGACGACGCCGCCCGCGCCAGTCAGCAGCTCATGCTGTATGGCAACTCCCTGCATACCCTGATCGAACGCTACCGCGCCCTGCCGGCGGTGCTGGCGCTTGACTCGGAAATGATCAACGCCTTGAGAGGTCCGCTGGATGCCAGCACCCAGGATTTGCTCAACCGCAAGCTGGAACGCATCAACGGCGCCGCGCAGTCTTCTACCCTGGAGCTGATGGACCGAACCGGCCTGGCCGTGGCTGCCAGTAACTGGAACCTGCCCAGCAGTTATGTCGGCCACAATTACGCGTTCCGGCCTTATTTCAGCCAGACCCGAAGTCAGGGGACCGGGCGCTTTTTTGCCGTGGGCGTGACCACTGGAATACCGGGATATTTCCTCTCCAGCGCGGTGCTGGATGAACACGAGCAGTTCCTTGGCGCCATGGTGGTCAAGCTGGAATTCCCCGAGCTTGAACGCGAGTGGGCCCAGGGCAACGACCTGCTGTTAGTCAGCGATGCGCGGGGCATCGTGTTTATCGCCAACCAACCGGGCTGGCGCTATCGCAACCTGCGACCGCTGTCGGACACCGACCTGGCCGAACTCAAGGCCACCCGCCAATATGACAAGAAACAACTGCAACCGCTGGAGACCCAGTCGCTGCAACGCTTTGACGACAACAGCCACCTGATGCGCGTCAATGGCCCCGACGGCAGCGCCAATTACATCTGGGAATCGCTGCCGCTGAAAGCCGAAGGCTGGACCCTGCACCTGTTGCGCAAACCGCAATTCGCCTTCGAAGACCAACGCAACGCCGGCCTCGCCGCCGCCGGCTCGTGGCTTGCGCTGGTGTTCCTGGTGCTGTTCCTGACCCAGCGCTGGCGCTTGGCTCGCTTGCGTCAGCGCAGTCGTGAAGAACTTGAGCAGTTGGTGGAAGAACGCACCCAAGCCCTGCGCACAGCGCAAGACGGCCTCGTACAATCGGCCAAGCTCGCAGCACTGGGACAGATGTCCGCCGCCCTCGCCCATGAGATCAATCAACCGCTGACCGCCCAGCGCATGCAATTGGCAACCCTGCGCCTGCTGCTGGACCATGGCCGCGTAGACGACGCCTACAAGGCGCTGACGCCGCTGGACGAAATGCTCACGCGCATGGCGGCGCTCACCGGCCACCTCAAGACCTTTGCGCGTAAAAGCCCCAGCGGCTTGCGCGAACGGCTGGATTTGGCGTTAGTGGTCGACCAATCCCTGCATTTGCTTGATGCCCGCCTGCGCGATGAGGGCATCGGCGTGGTGCTCGACCTGACACGCCCTGCGTGGGTCCGTGGCGATGCGATCCGCCTCGAACAGGTGCTGATCAACCTGCTGCGCAACGCCCTCGACGCGATGGCCGACAAACCGCGTAAACGCTTGGAAATCCGCCTGCAGGCTGACCAGCAACTGTGGCAACTCACCGTCAGCGACAGCGGCGGCGGGATTGCCGAGGAGCACTTGAACAGCGTGTTCGACCCATTCTTCACCACCAAACCCGTGGGTGATGGGCTCGGCCTCGGGCTGGCGGTGTCCTACGCGATCGTGCATGAACTCGGCGGTCGCCTGATTGCCGGCAACCGTGGTGACGGCGCCGTGTTTACCCTGACCTTGCCTATCGCGCTGGAGACGCCCGACCTATGTTGAACGCGGTGATTGTGGTCGATGACGAAGCCAGCATTCGCACGGCCGTAGAGCAATGGCTGAGCTTGTCCGGGTTTGAGGTGCAACTGTTCAGCCGCGCCGAGGAATGCCTGGCGAAATTGCCCAAGGACTTTCCCGGAGTGATCTTGAGCGACGTGCGCATGCCCGGGCTCAGCGGGCTCGAGCTATTGGCCGAAGTGCAACGTCGCGATGCCGACTTGCCGGTGATCCTGTTGACCGGTCATGGCGACGTGCCGATGGCGGTGGAAGCCATGCGCGACGGTGCCTACGACTTCCTGGAAAAACCCTTCAGCCCCGACGCGTTGCTCAACAGCCTGCGCCGGGCCCTGGACAAGCGCGGGCTGATCCTGGAAAACCGCCGCCTGCATCAACAGGCCGATCATCGCGCGCAGTTGGAAACAAGCCTGCTGGGTGTGTCCCGGGGCTTGCAGAACCTGCGCCGCCAAGTGCTCGACCTGGCGAGCTTGCCGGTCAATGTGCTGATCCGTGGCGAGACGGGTAGCGGCAAGGAACTGGTCGCGCGCTGCCTGCATGACTTCGGCCCTCGGGCGAAAAAGCCCTTCGTGGCACTCAACTGCGCGGCGATCCCCGAGCAGCTGTTTGAGGCCGAGCTGTTCGGCCATGAAAGCGGCGCGTTCACCGGCGCCCAGGGCAAGCGCATCGGCAAACTGGAATATGCCCATGGCGGCACGCTGTTCCTGGATGAAATCGAAAGCATGCCCCTGGCCCAGCAGGTCAAACTGCTGCGGGTGTTGCAAGAGCAAAAGCTTGAGCGGCTGGGTTCCAATCAAAGCATTCATGTGGATTTGCGCATCATCGCCGCGACCAAGCCAGACCTGCTGGAAGAGGCGCGCGCGGGCCGGTTTCGCGAAGATTTGGCCTATCGGCTGAACGTGGCGCAGCTGCGCCTGCCGCCACTGCGTGAGCGGCGCGAGGACATTCCGCTGCTGTTCGACCACTTTGCCCATAGCGCGGGCGAACGGCTGGGCCGCAGCGTTGAGCCCTTGAGTGGCACGCAGCTGGGGCGAATGCTCGGCCATGATTGGCCGGGTAATGTCCGTGAATTGGCCAACTTCGCTGAACGCCAGGTGTTGGGCCTGGGCGATCCGGAGCCGGAAGGGATCGAGGCGGGGCAATCGTTAGCGGCGCAGCAGGAAGCGTTCGAGGCGCATTGCCTCAAGGCTGCGCTGGCCCGGCATAAAGGCGACATCAAGGCGGTGCTGGCGGAGTTGCAACTGCCACGGCGTACCTTGAATGAAAAGATGCAGCGGCATGGGCTGGTGAGGGATACGTTTCTCTAGACCGATCCTTGTGTTGCCTGCCAAGCCGCATCGCGGGCAAGCCCGGCTCCCACATTTTGATCTGCGAATACATTCAAGTGTGGGAGCTGGCTTGCCTGCGATAGGGCCAGCGGCCATAAGCGGATTTCCGCTCACCACCCGAAAATCATCAGCAACTTTCCGCTCAAAAAAATCCGCAAAGCCTTCTAGACCGGGCCTTCATCCACCTGGCACAGCTCCTGCTATAGCCCAGCCAGGCTGCGCTCAAGCGGCTCCATAAAAACAACTAGATGAAGGATCCTTCAATGGATAATTCCAACGCCCTGCCTCTGGGGTCGGCGGCCGCGCCGACGAAAGAGCGCACTACCTCCAGCCGCATCAAATCGATTTTCAGTGGCTCCGTCGGCAACATGGTCGAGTGGTACGACTGGTACGTCTATGCCGCCTTCTCGCTGTACTTCGCCAAGACCTTTTTCCCTAAAGGCGACACCACCGCTCAATTGCTGAACACCGCCGCGATCTTCGCCGTGGGTTTCCTGATGCGCCCTATTGGTGGCTGGTTGATGGGCCTGTACGCCGACAAGGTCGGGCGCAAGAAAGCCCTGATGGCCTCGGTGTACCTGATGTGCTTCGGCTCGTTGCTGATTGCCCTGAGCCCAGGCTATGAAATGATCGGCATCGGCGCGCCGATCCTGCTGGTGTTTGCCCGTTTGCTGCAGGGCCTGTCGGTCGGCGGCGAATACGGTACCTCCGCCACTTACCTCAGCGAGATGGCGACCAAGGAACGTCGCGGCTTCTACTCCAGCTTCCAGTACGTGACCCTGATCTCCGGCCAGCTCATCGCCCTGGCGGTGCTGATCGTGCTGCAGCAGCTGCTGACCACCGAACAACTGTACGACTGGGGCTGGCGTATCCCGTTCGCCATCGGCGCACTGTGCGCGGTAGTCGCGTTGTACCTGCGTCGTGGCATGGAAGAAACCGAGTCGTTCACCAAGAAGGAAAAGGCCAAGGAAAGCGCCATGCGCACCTTGATGCGCCACCCCAAGGAGCTGATGACGGTGGTTGGCCTGACCATGGGCGGCACCCTGGCGTTCTATACCTACACCACCTACATGCAGAAATACCTGGTGAACACGGTCGGCATGAGCATTTCCGACTCCACCACCATTTCGGCGGCGACGCTGTTCTTGTTCATGTGCCTGCAACCCATCATCGGCGGGCTGTCGGATAAAGTCGGCCGTCGGCCGATCCTGATCGCCTTCGGCATCCTTGGCACGCTGTTCACCGTGCCAATCCTCACCACCCTGCACACCATCCAGACCTGGTGGGGCGCGTTCTTCCTGATCATGGCGGCGCTGATCATCGTCAGCGGCTACACCTCGATCAACGCGGTGGTAAAGGCCGAACTGTTCCCGACCGAAATCCGCGCACTGGGTGTAGGCCTGCCGTATGCGCTGACTGTGTCGATCTTCGGCGGTACGGCTGAATACATCGCGCTGTGGTTCAAGAGCATCGGCATGGAGACCGGGTATTACTGGTACGTGACGGCGTGTATTGCGGTGTCGCTGCTGGTCTATGTGACCATGAAAGACACCCGCAAGCACTCGCGGATCACCACTGACTAACAGCTGAGCGCGGCAAAAAATGTGGGAGCGGGCTTGCTCGCGAAAGCGGTGGATCAGTCGATACCGTCGGCGACTGACACTCCGTATTCGCGAGCAAGCCCGCTCCCACTTTTAGTTTTGCAGCGTCTGGTTGACCGAGCCATACCGCCGTTGCGCATACGACGCCCCCGCAATCATCACCACCAGCACCGCCGCCAATACCGCCGATGATCCGATTGTGCCGAAATCCAACCCGCCTTTCTCATGGGGCTTGGTGAGGAAGTCGCCCAAGGTCGCGCCAAACGGACGGGTCAGCACAAACGCCACCCAGAACAACAACACCGACGAAATCTGCGTGAAGTATTTGAGCGCCACCACGGCCGCAATGGTCGAACCGATCAGCAACGCGCCTCCGGCAAACCCAAGCCCCGAATCGTCCGCCAGGAAATCACCCAATGCGGTGCCCAGGGTGTTGGAAAACAGGATGGCCATCCAGTAGAACAGCTCGCCGCGAAAGGTCTGCACCTTGTTCACATTCAGCGAGTCGCCACTGAGGTGCCACATGGCAAAGATGATCATCAAAATCACGATCAGAATCATCGACCCCGTCGCATACCCCAGGCCCAGGGAGCGATCCATAAAGTCCGACATGGTAGTGCCAGCGGTGCTGGTGGACAGGATCACGATCCAGTACAGCACCGGGTTGTAGGTTTTCGACCAGAGCTGCGTCACCAACGTGACCAGGAACACGCTGATCAGAATCATCGAGCTGATGGCATAGCCGACATTCAGGGTCATCGACAGCAAGTCACCTGCGGTTTCGCCCAGGGTGGTCGCGCAGATTTTCATGACCCAGAACGCCAGGGTGATCTGAGGAAGTTTATTCATTGGGGGGAAGGCTCCAGAGCTCAGTCATTCAATTGGCCGACTGATGAGGGGTGCCGACCTTGGGGCGCAGACTGAACGTGGCGCTGTGAAAAATAGGTGGGGAGCGCATGAAAATTCCATATCGTCGATGGAAATTCGCCGCCATGCCTTGCAGTATGGCCACCTCAGCGAACTCAACTGCAGGAACCCCGGCCATGCCTGACGATATCCACTTCTACGAACCCGCCAACGGCCACGGCCTGCCCCATGACCCGTTCAATGCCATCGTCGGCCCACGGCCCATTGGCTGGATCTCGTCGCACGACAGCGAAGGCCGCCTGAACCTGGCGCCCTACAGCTTCTTCAATGCGTTCAACTACATTCCGCCGATCATTGGGTTTTCCAGTGTCGGGCGCAAAGACAGCCTGAACAACATCGAACAGACTGGCGAGTTTGTATGGAACCTGGCGACCCGCCCGCTGGCCGAGCAGATGAACCAGAGTTGCGCGGCGGTATCACCCGAGGTGAATGAGTTTGAGCTGTCTGGCCTGACGCCGGTGGCGTCAAAAATCATCAGCGTGCCACGGGTCGGCGAGAGCCCGGTGTCGTTCGAGTGCAAGGTGACGCAGATCATTCAACTGCAGCGGGCCGACAAGGGACTGGTGCCAAGCTGGCTGGTACTGGGTGAGGTGGTTGCGGTGCATATCGCCAAGTGGCTGCTCAAGGATGGCATTTATGACACGGCGGCGGCTGAGCCGATTCTGCGGGGGGGTGGGCCAGCGGATTACTTCCAGTTGGGGCCGGAAGCGTTATTCAAGATGTATCGCCCAGGTGCCACAAAAACCTGACTGAAATGCGATTAAAACTGTGGGAGCGGGCTTGCTCGCGAACGCGGTGTGTCAGGCACAACAGTGTCACTGACAGACCGCATTCGCGAGCAAGCCCGCTCCCACATTGGGTTCAGCGGTGTTGGTTAGATTGATGCCGTTGCCCAGGCCAACTGGCCTTCTTCATCCACATCCACCAACCGCTCCAATTGCAACGCCGCCGCGTCATCGGCATCGGAAGCGGTCTTGAACGTCTGTCCATCAAGGATCTTGTGAAAGCGCGGTGCGCCCATGCCATCCAGTGCCTTGACGGCGACGGCGGCGCTGTAGCCACCCTCTCCCGGCACTACGGCGGAAACGGCTTCGTGGTGGGTAAATTCTTTACGTGCCATGTTGCAGGTCCTGGCCAATGGAAAGTCGGCCATTCTACCCCCGTCAACCAGCGAGTTGCAGGTACTCGCCGTAGGCATGCACGGCGGATGCGTCGGTGAAGGTCTGGAAGTCCATGCTACGAACCACCATGTCATTCAACAGCTCGGTAAAGATCATCAGGGCTGGCGAGTTGAAGTAGGCGCTCATCGCCTGCTCGCTGCTCCAGAAACCCGAGACCAGCCACACATCGGGATCAACTTGGGAATGCTGCAACGAGAATTGCAGGCAACCCTGAGCCTGACGGCCCGGTTCGATCAAACTGCTCAAGCGTGCACCGAGTTCGGTGCTGCACCCGGTACGGGCACGGATAAAGGCCATATGGCTCGCGGGAATGGGGGTGGACATGTTCGACTCTCCCGTTGAGAAGTGATGCTCGGCAAGCACTGTGAGGGCGTGTTGCCACAGGATCAAAGATAACGGCGCGGGTAGCCGCGCAGTTAGTCGATTCCTGCAGGCTTATTGCACAATCCTGCGAGAAGCGTAGATAGGACGTTACAGCCTCGGGTTTTATTCCAAGCCCATGCTCAGTGTTTCAGGGAGATGACAGGCGCTTTGCTTGCCTGATTCACGACTTATCGCAGGATCAGGCAAGGATTGTGCAGAATCGACGTAACACTTTTTGAAAAGCCACCGCTAAGCTGAGCCCATCAAAAAAGCCTGTAGAGGACACCCCATGTCGTCGCCTGAACATCAGTCCATTCCCCTCGATGCCGAGATGGAAAAGCAGCGCGCCGAACTGGCCAGTATCGTGCACCGGCACACCTGGGAAGATGGCTCCTACGGCACGGCAATCACCTCGCTGTACCTGAACCGCCACAACACGCCGCGCGATTTTATGCCGGTGCTGGTGGAGCCCGCGCTGTGCATCCTGGCCAGCGGTAGCAAGGAAGTACGCCTGGCCGACGAAATCTTTGCCTACGACCCGCTCAATTACCTGGTGTTCTCGGTGGCGATGCCAGTGGCGGGCCGGATCATCGAGGCCACACCCGAAAACCCGAACCTGTCGGTGCGCATCAATATCGACCCGGCGCAGCTCACCGCGCTGATCGCCGAAGCCGGCCCGATGGGCGTGCCTTCGCGCCCTACTTCTCGCGGAATGTACGTGGACCGTATCGACAGCCAACTGCTGGACGCGGTGCTGCGCCTATCGCGCCTGCTGGATACGCCCAAAGACATCGCGATGCTGGCGCCATTGATCAACCGGGAAATCCTCTACCGCCTGTTGCGTGGGCCGCAGGGTTATCGGTTGTATGAAATTGCCGTGGCCAACAGTCAGAGCCATCGTGTCAGCCAGGCGATTACCTGGTTGAACGGCAACTACGAACAACCCCTGCGCATCGATGACCTGGCCAAGGAAGTGAACCTGAGCGTGTCGACCTTGCATCACCGCTTCAAGGCGATCACCGCGATGAGTCCATTGCAGTATCAGAAGCAGCTGCGCTTGCAGGAAGCACGACGCTTGATGATTGCCGAAGGGTTGGAAGCGTCGGCGGCAGGGTATCGGGTAGGGTATGAAAGCCCATCGCAGTTCAGCCGGGAGTACAGCCGGTTGTTTGGTGCGCCACCTTTAAGAGATTTGGCCCGGCTGCGCCAAAGCATCTGACACACCACATGGGTTCAGCGTGCAATCAGTCCAATCCACGGGGTAGTTGCAACGTCACCCGCAACCCACCTTCGCGCAAATTCTGCAAACTCACCTCGCCGCCATGGCTATGGGCAATGTTTCGCGCAATCCCCAACCCCAAACCATAGCCCTGTTGCTGCCCGGCCAGCCGAAAGTGCGGTTCGAACACCTGCTCCAACCGCTGCTCCGGCACCCCGGGGCCCTCATCATCCACATGCAGGATGAAATCAACGCCATCGTCTTCGATGTGCAAATGGGCGTTCTGCCCGTACTTCAAGGCGTTGTCGATCAGGTTGCCGATGCAGCGCTTGAGCGCCAGCGGCTTGCCCGGGTAGGTCGTCAGTGCTCGACCCTGCTGGGTCACGCGGCCATTGCCGTTCGGCGCCAGGTACGGCTCCACCAGGCAGTCGAGTACGTGGTTCAGGTCTACCGGTTCGATGTTTTCGTGAATGTCGGTGTCTTTTACGCATTGCAGCGCGCCTTTTACCAGCAACTCCAACTCATCCAGGTCGCGGCCGAACTTGGTTTGCAGGTTCTCGTCTTCGAGCAGTTCCACACGCAGTCGCAGGCGAGTGATGGGTGTGCGCAGGTCGTGGGAAATCGCGCTGAACAATTGGCTGCGTTCAGTCAGGTAGCGGCTGATGCGCTCGCGCATCGCGTTGAATGCGCGGCCCACTTCCACCACTTCACTGCCGCCACCTTCGGCCACCGGCTCCACATCGGCGCCCAGCGACATATCCCGCGCCGCCCGCGCCAGGCGCTTGAGCGGTCGGCTTTGCCAGTGCACCAACAGGCCGATAAACAGCAGTAAAAAGCCGCTGGTCAGCACGATAAACCACACCTGTTGCGACGGCAGGCCCTGTTCTTCCAAGCTGGTGTAGGGCTCAGGCAGCAGCGAGGCGATGTACAGCCATTCGCCGGGCGCGAGCTGGATCTGCGTAACCAGCACCGGCGGGTTCACCGGTTCCAGGGTCAGCGCGTAATGCGCCCAGGAGCGTGGCAATTCATCGAGCTTCAAGCCGGCGTTGAAAATGCGCAGGTCCTCGGCGCTGACGAACTCCACCGAGATATGCACGTCGGCGCCCAAGGTCTGGCGCAGCACTTCATCCACCGCTTGCAGCACCGCTTGTTTGCGTGGGGTCTGCGGCAGAATCGCCATGTCCAAGGGGCGGTCGTTGAGGGTCACCACAAAGCGCGTGCCGCCCATGCTGCGCAGTTGGTCGAGGACCAACGGGCGATAGGCCACCGGCAACGAACGGAAGTAACTCACGCTGGCGGTCATCGAATGCGCCAGGCTGCGGGCGCTGGTGACCAGGCCTTCAAGCTGCGTGGCGCGTAACTGCGAAACCCAGATCACGCTGGACAGCGCCTGGGCGAACAACACCGCGAGCAAGGTCAGCAGCAACATCCGTCCCAGCAATGAGCGCGGTACCGGAAAGCGCCGGCGGCGCTCGCTCAGTTGCTCAGTGCGCATTGCCGGCAACCACGCTGGCTGCCAATTGATAACCGCTGCCACGCACGGTGCGAATCAGTCGCGGCGGCTTTTCGGTATCGCGCAGCCGTTGGCGCAAGCGACTGACAGCCATGTCGACGATACGGTCCAGGGGCATCAGGTCACGGCCACGGGTGGCGTTGCCGATGGTGTCGCGGTCGAGGATCTGTTGCGGGTGGTCGAGGAACAACTTCAGCAGGGCAAAGTCGGCACCCGAGAGGATCACTTCTTCGCCATCCACATGGAACAGGCGGTGACTGATCATGTCCAGGCGCCACTCGTCGAACACCCACACATCACCACCGCCGCTGCGCTCCTGGCCAAATTGCGCACGGCGCAGCAAGGCCTTGATGCGCGCCTGCAATTCGCGGGGGCTGAACGGTTTGCCGATGTAATCGTCAGCGCCCAGCTCCAGGCCGATCACGCGGTCGGTCTCATCCGAGCTGGCGGTGAGCATGATGATCGGTACCTGCGCCTGGCGCGGGTGCTGGCGAATCCAGCGGCACAGACTGAAACCGTCTTCGTCCGGAAGCATCACATCAAGGATGACCAGGTCGCAGGGCGCCTCGTTCATCGCCTGGCGGAACCCCGCGCCATCCGGCACGCCACGCACCTGGAAACCGGCGCGACTGAGGTAGGTTTGCAGCAATTCACGGATTTCCTGGTCGTCGTCGACGAGGAGAATGGACTTACTGATTACGCTCACGGGGTCCTCCTTGTTGTTATGGGAGTGATCTTCAGGGCCTCATCGCAGGCAAGCCAGCTCCCACAGGGGAATGCATTCCAAATGTGGGAGCTGGCTTGCCTGCGATAGCGGCATCATTGCCTACGCAAAAGCCTGCTCAAGCGCCACACCAGCCCCGGTCAACCCGGAATAAGGCGCGGTCACCAACCACACCGGAATGCCCTTGAAGTAGTCACTCATGCAGCCCTTGTCGCGAAAGCTCTTGGCGAAACCGCTGCTGATAAAGAAGTCGGCAAACCTCGGTATCACTCCGCCCACAATGTACACGCCACCGCGTCCACCGGTGGTCAGCACATTGTTACCCGCCACCCGGCCCAGCCAGATGCTGAACTGGTCCAACACTTCCATCGCCACCGGGTCGCCGGCCAGGCCAGCTGCCGTGATGGCTTCGGGCGTGTCCAGCACCGGTGTGTGCCCGTCCACCGCACAAATCGCGCGGTACAGCCGTGGCAAGCCGCCACCGCTCAAGGCGGTTTCGGCACTGACGTGGCCGATCTCAGTGTAGATGTGCTGCCACAGCTGGGTTTCCCGTGGGCTGCTCAGGGGCAGGTCGACATGGCCGCCCTCCCCTGGCAGCGCCGCAAAACGACCACCGCCCAAGTCCAGCAGGGTGCCAACGCCCAGGCCGGTGCCCGGACCGATCACCACCGCCGGGCGCAACGGTTCCGGCGTGCCTTCGCAGACCACACGGAATTCGTCGGGCTTGAGGCGGGTCATGCCCAGGGCCATGGCCGAAAAATCGTTGACCAACAGCAACTCATCGACCTGCAAGGTGTTGCAAAACGCCGTCTTGCTCAGGCGCCAGTGATTGTTGGTGAACTTGAATTCATCACCACTCACTGGCCCGGCCACCGACAGGCACACCGCACCGATGTCACCGATGTGCAGGCCTTCTTCCTTGAGGTAGACCTTGATGGCCTCCTCCGGGCTGGCATGATCCGCCGTGGCGTGCACGCGGATCGAATGCAGTTCCTGGTCCCGCCACAACGCAAAACGCGCGTTGGTTCCACCGATATCACCGACCAGCGCAAGCTTCACTTAAGCGTCTCCAAGGCAGAGGTAAAGGCGCTGGCGCCTTGCTCTGCGGAGCTTGCGGCCAAGCGCATAAATGCAAACAGCTCGCGACCGGCCCCCACGTTATTGCCCAACAGGCCCGTGGCAGGCGCGCGCGCTGCAAATTCTTCGGCGTCCACCTTAAGCTCCAAGGTGCCCTTCACGCCATCGACGCGAATGATATCGCCATCGCGCACCCGTGCCAGCGGCCCGCCGCTCTGGGCTTCGGGGTTGACGTGGATCGCGGCGGGAATCTTACCCGAGGCGCCGGACATCCGCCCGTCTGTCACCAGGGCGACTTTGAAGCCACGGTCCTGCAGCACGCCGAGGAACGGGGTCATCTTGTGCAATTCAGGCATGCCGTTGGAGCGCGGCCCCTGGAAGCGCATCACCGCGACGAAGTCTTTTTCCAGTTGGCCGGCCTTGAACGCGTCCGCCAGGTCCTGTTGGTCCTGGAACACCACCGCCGGTGCTTCGACGATCTGGTGCTCGAGGGCCACCGCCGAGACTTTCATCACGCCACGGCCGAGGTTGCCTTCCATCACGCGCAAGCCGCCTTCCGGCGAGAACGCACGGGCGACCGGGCGCAGGATGGTTTCGTCGAGGCTTTCGATAGGACCGTCGCGCCAGATCAGCTCGCCATCCACCAGGAACGGTTCCTGGGTGTAACGGCTCAGGCCCTTGCCCGCGACGGTATTGACGTCCTCGTGCAACAGGCCGGCTTCCAGTAGTTCGCGAATCAGGAACGACATGCCGCCCGCTGCCTGGAAGTGGTTGATATCGGCCTTGCCGTTTGGGTACACGTGGGACAGGGTCGGCACTACCTCGGAGAGGTCGGCCATGTCCTGCCAGGTAAGAATGATGCCCGCCGACATGGCGATCGCCGGCATGTGCAGGGTGTGGTTGGTGGAACCACCGGTGGCGTTCAGCGCGACGATCGAATTGACCAGGGATTTTTCGTCGACGATCTCGCCAATTGGCATGAAGTTGCCATTGGCCTTGGTCAAACGGGTGACCTGGTGCGCGGCCTCGCGGGTCAGCGCATCACGCAACGGCGTGTACGGGTTGACGAACGAAGCGCCCGGCAAGTGCAGGCCCATCACTTCCATCAACAGCTGGTTGGTGTTGGCAGTGCCGTAGAAGGTGCAGGTGCCGGGGCTGTGGTAGGACTTCATCTCCGATTCCAGCAACTCTTCACGGGAGGCCTTGCCTTCGGCGTAGCGTTGGCGCACATCGGCCTTCTGCTTGTTGGAAATACCGGACGGCATCGGGCCACCAGGCACAAAGATCATCGGCAGATGACCGTAGCGCAGTGCGCCCATCATCAGGCCCGGCACGATCTTGTCGCAGATGCCCAGCATCAGCGCGGCGTCGAACATGTTGTGGGACAGCGCTACCGCCGTGGACATGGCGATCACTTCACGGCTGAGCAGGCTCAACTCCATGCCGGGTTCGCCTTGGGTCACGCCGTCGCACATGGCGGGGGTGCCGCCGGCGAACTGGCCGACCGAGCCGACTTCGCGCAGGGCTTTCTTGATCTGTTCAGGAAAATGTTCGTACGGCTGGTGCGCCGAGAGCATGTCGTTATATGACGAAACAATTGCCACGTTGGCGGCATTCATCATTCGCAGACTATTTTTATCTTCAGTGCCGCAACCGGCTACGCCGTGGGCGAAGTTGGCGCATTGCAGCTTGCCGCGCATCGGACCGTCGCTGGCTGCGCCGCGAATGAGCGCAAGGTAGGCCTCGCGAGTGGCGCGGCTGCGGGCGATAAGCCGTTCGGTGACCTCAAGAACGCGGGGATGCATGTATAGAACTCCAGGCTAACGGATGTGGCGACCCTCGTTCCTATGCTGGTCAAACGCCCGCCGCAAAGAGGTTGGCAGGGTGTTACTTGACCAATCGGACCAGTTGATTCAGGTCACTCGTTGTAGATTGAACAAAATATTGCCACTAAAAAGGCTTGTTTTCTATTTTTATGCGAATAATCTTGTAATTCTTACAACAAATCGACGACAGGCACTTTCCAATGACTCTTCGTATCGCAATCAATGGTTTTGGCCGTATCGGCCGTAATGTCCTGCGCGCACTGTATACCCAAGGCTACCGTCAGGATTTGCAGATCGTCGCCATCAATGATCTGGGCGACAGTTCGATCAATGCCCACCTGCTCAAATACGACACCGTCCATGGCACATTCGAAGCAGAGGTCGCTCACGATCAGGAAAGCCTGACCGTCAATGGTGACCGGATTGCCGTCAGTGCCATTCGCAACCCGGCCGACCTGCCGTGGGCTGCGCACAAGATCGACGTGGTGTTCGAATGCACCGGCCTGTTCACCGACCGCGACAAAGCCGCCGCCCATATCACCGCCGGCGCACGCAAGGTGATCATTTCTGCACCGGCCAAGGGCGCAGACGCGACCGTGGTCTACGGGGTAAACCACGATATTCTGCGTCAATCGCACCAAATCATCTCCAATGCTTCGTGCACCACCAACTGCCTGGCGCCGGTCGCCCAGGTACTGCATCGCGAACTGGGCATCGAAAGCGGCCTAATGACCACTATTCACGCCTACACCAACGACCAGAACCTGACCGACGTCTACCACACCGACCCGTACCGTGCGCGCTCGGCTACCCAGAACATGATCCCGAGCAAGACCGGCGCCGCCGAAGCGGTGGGCCTGGTACTGCCGGAACTGGCGGGCAAGCTGACTGGCATGGCCGTGCGTGTGCCGGTGATCAACGTGTCGCTGGTGGACCTCACCGTGCAGTTGAAGAAAGAAGCCACTGCCGAGGAAGTCAACGCGCTGCTGAAAGAAGCCAGCCAGCATTCGAAAATCCTCGGCTACAACACCCTGCCGCTGGTTTCCAGTGACTTCAACCATAACCCGTTGTCGTCGATTTTCGATGCCAATCACACCAAGGTCAGCGGAAAACTGCTGAAAGTGCTGGCGTGGTATGACAATGAGTGGGGCTTCTCCAACCGCATGCTGGATAACTGCCTGGCGCTGTGCAACGCGGAATAATCCCCCTGCCGCCGCTGGCTTATGTGGGAGCTGGCTTGCCTGCGATAGCATCACCTCGGTCTCACTATAAGACCGAGGTGATGCTATCGCGGGCAAGCCCGGCTCCCACAGGGATCTGCTCAGTCCTGCAAAGTGCCACTTGCCATTTGTGTTGATGATAAGCATTATCATTAACTGCAAATCGGTCTGGTATCACTGTGAGCCAATCTCGCTTCAACCAAGTCTTTCTCACCCAACGGGTGATTCTGCTACGCACCTTGCAGCGGATGGTGAATAACCACAGCACCGCCGAGGACCTGTTGCAGGAAACCTACCTGCGCGTCACCCGGGCGCTGAGTGAGCGGCCCATCGATCACCTAGAACCCTTCGTCTATCAAACGGCACGCAACCTGGCGCTGGATCATCTGCGTTCGCGTCGGATCCAGGCCCGCACGCTGCAGGAAGACGTCCCGCTGGACGTCCTGCAAAGCGTCGCAGCCCCCATCAGCACGCCCGAAGACGCGACCCAGGCCGAGCAAATGCTGGAACACCTGAGTGTCAGCCTGGGCCAGTTGAGCGCCCGTCAGCAGCAGATCTTCATCCTCAGCCGCCTGCATGGCTGCAGCTATCAGGAGATTGCCGATCAGTTGGAAGTCTCTTTGAGCACCGTGCAAAAGGAACTCAAATTGATCATGGCCATCTGCGTAGGTGTAGCCCAAAGACTGGATCAGCCTTAAGCTGACCCCGGCAGACCTATCGACACACGCTGTAGGATCGATGAACAAAACGTGGCGAAGACCCGAGGAACACCGTGACGGACCCGAATAAACAGCACCCCCATGAGCTGGCTCATGAGGTGTTGCAAGACGTGGCTATGGACCAAGCCCTCGACTGGCTGATCGCCTTGCAGTGCCCGCTGCCCGGGCAACAGGCCGAATTTGAAGCCTGGCTCGCCAGCGATCCCGCCCACGTCCACGCCTTTGGCAAAGCCCAGGCGGCCTGGGGGGGGGCGCCGGTGCACAGTGCCGCCGTAGCACTCGCCGCGCCGCGCAAGCCGAGCGCCTGGCGCCGCATCAAACCCCATTGGAAACCCCTGGCGACCGCCGCCGTGCTGCTGATCGGCCTGTTCAGCTTCAGCAACCTGCCGGTGCGCCTGCAAGCCGATCACCTCACCGTGGTGGGTGAACGCCAGCGCCTGCAACTGGACGAGGGCGCAAAGGTGTTGCTCAACACCAACTCGGCGTTTTCCAGCAGCATCAAGGATCACCAACGCTTGGCTCGCCTGTATCAGGGCGAAGCGTTTTTCGAAATTATCCCCAACCACGGCCTGCCTCTGGAAATCGATGCCGGCCCGGTGCGCGCCAGCGTGCGCGATACCGATTTTGCCGTGCGCTACCTCAATGGCGAGGCCCAGGTGCAGGTGCAGCGCGGCAACGTGGACCTGAGCAACACCGTCGACGACGCCCGTGTGCGCCTGAGTGCCGGTGAAAGTATTCGCATCGGCCCCAAAGGTTTCGGCCCACCGGCCAAGCTGGACGCCAACAAGGACCTGGCCTGGGTGCAGGGCCGGCTGATTTTCGAGAACCGTCCGATGAGCGAAGTGCTCACCGAACTGCGCCGCTATTATCCCGGGTGGATCATCAACACCAACGACAAACTCGCCAGCGTTGCCGTCACCGGTAACTACCGCCTCGACCAGCCCCTCGACGTCGTGCGTTCGCTGGCGCACATCACCTCGGCCAAGCTCTCGGAATACCCGGCGCTGGTGATACTGAACTAAATGAGAATTATTTTTACTCGATAGCCTTCGGCGGTACGTCTCGTCTTAGCCAATGCAACTGATTCCTATTTGTTCAGTTCGCAACTAAAAAGATTCGTACCCCGGAGCGCTCTCGATGTCCTCTCGTTTCAACCGCCGGTCTTCCTCGCCCGTCCTGTCCTTGCTGACCGCCGCTATCCTGCTGGCTGGCGCGCCGGTGATGAGCGCCAGCGCAGCCGAGCCTGTTTCACGCAGCCATGGCAATTACAATTTCAGCATCGAACAGCAGCCATTGGTCTCCGCGCTGAATGCCTTTACCAGCGTCACGGGCTGGCAAGTCGGCCTGCCGGCAGAGCTGGGCCAAGGTGTGTCGTCCCCTGGCGTGCGCGGCCCCCTGTCGCCGGAAAAAGCCTTGGACCAGTTGTTGACGGGCACCAACCTGAGCTACCGAAAACTGAGCAATAACAATATCGTCCTGGAAAAACGGGTAGCCGGCAGCACCCTCAACCTGCAACAGGTAACCATCAGCGCCACCCGCCACGAGCAGGATGTGAACAGTGTGCCGAGCACCGTCAGCGTGCACGACCGCCAGGAACTGGATCGCCTCAACGTCGGCAACAGCCGCGATCTGGTGCGTTACGAGCCCGGTGTCTCAGTAGGCGGCGCCGGCACCCGTTCCGGCAATGCAGGCTTCAACATCCGAGGGATCGACGGCGACCGCATTCTCACCCAGGTCGACGGCGTCGAAGTGCCCGATCACTTCTCCAACGGCCCTTACGCACAAACCCGCCGCAACTACGTCGACCCGGAGATCGTCAAGCGCGTCGAAATCCTGCGCGGCCCAGCCTCGGCGCTGTACGGCAGCAGCGCCATCGGTGGCGCGGTGAGCTACTTCACCCTCGACCCGGACGACATCATCAAGCCTGGCAAGGACGTCGGCGCCCGCCTGAAAACCGGCTACAGCTCCGCCGACGACAGCTGGTTGACCTCCGGCACCGTCGCTGGCCGCGTACAAGACTTCGACGGTTTGCTGCACCTGAGCCAGCGCAACGGCCACGAGACCGAAACCTACGACGGCAACAACGCCACCGGCCTGGCCCGTACCGGCGCCAACCCGGAAGACGCACGTACCACCAACGTGCTGGCCAAGCTGGGCTGGAACTATGGCGATGAGAACCGCCTGGGCCTGACGTACGAGAAGTACAAGGATGACCGCGACACCAATCAGAAAAGCGCCGTGGGTGGGCCGTTCAACGCCGGTCCGTCGATGAACCTTTACCGTGCACGCGTGGGTAACGACACCATCACCCGCGAACGCTTCGGCCTGGAAAACACCTTTGCCCTGAACGCGCCGTTTGCCGATCACATCAAGACCAGCCTCAACTACCAGATCGCCAAGACCGACCAGATCACGGCCGAACACTACGTTTCCGGCGCGCGCAACTTGACGCGTGACCGCCAGACGCTCTACCAGGAAAAACAATGGGTATTCGATGCCCAACTGGACAAGGCGTTTGCCATCGCCGACACCGACCACGTGCTGACCTACGGCACCACCATCAAACAAGCCAAAGTCACCGGTTCCCGTACCGGCAGCGCAACCTGCCTGACCGTCAGCACCTATTGCGCTGCTATCGGCGGCCCGAGCACGTTCCCTTCGGACAAAGTGGTACCGGCCAGCGACTTCCCGGACCCAACCATCAACACCTACGCCCTGTTCGCCCAGGACCAGATCAACTGGGGCAAATGGACCTTCCTGCCCAGCGTTCGTTATGACTACACCCAGCTCAAGCCCAAGCTGACCGAGGACTTCCTCAACTCCACCGACCCGAACCGCGTCTACCCACATGACGACAGCGACAAGACCTGGCACCGCGTCTCGCCAAAATTCGGCCTGACTTACGCCCTGACCGACAGCTACACCTGGTTCGGCCAATACGCCGAAGGCTTCCGCACACCGTCGGCCAAAGCCCTGTACGGCCGCTTTGAAAACATCCAGCAAGGCTACGTGGTAGAACCCAACTCGGACCTCAAGCCGGAAAGCAGCAAGAGCTTCGAAACCGGCCTGCGCGGCAACTTCGAGTCGGGCAACTTCGACGTGGCGGTGTTCTATAACAAGTACCACGACTTCATCAACGAAGACGCCGCCGTGCTTTCTCCCACCGGCCCCGCGTTCAAGGCCAGCAACATCAAGCGCGCCACCATCAAGGGCGTGGAAGCCAAAGGCCGTCTGAACCTGGACGCCTTCGGTGCCCCGCAGGGCTTGTATACCCAGGGTTCGGTGGCATATGCCTATGGTCGCAACGAAGACACCGGCGAACCGATCAACAGCGTCAATCCGCTCAAGGGCGTGTTCGGCCTGGGTTACGAGCAAGAAACCTACGGCGCGCTGGTCAGCTGGACGTTGGTCAAGAAGCAGGATCGGGTCGACAAAAACACCTTCTTCTCGCCAGACGGCGACCAGAAAAAAGCACCGTTCAAGACGCCTGGTTTCGGCATCGTCGACCTGACCGGTTTCTACAAAGTCACCAACGACGTGACCGTCAATGGTGGCCTGTACAACGTCACCGACAAGAAATACTGGAACTGGGACGACGTGCGCAGCTTCGACAGCATTGGCGAAGCCGGCGTGACCGCGCCCGCCAACATCGACCGCCTGACCCAACCCGGCCGCAACTTTGCGATCAACGTGATCTGGGATATCTGATAGCGCTCACCTCACCCCGTCGAAATTTCATCGACAGGGTGAGGATTTTTTACTGTGCCGCGTCTTCTTGTTCGTCTAGTTGATAACAGCTCTCTTTAGGGCAATAAGGCGCTCCTCTTCTCAAGGACTTTTTTCATGACCGCATCTCCCACCGCAGAACGCCCAAGCCTGCGCTCCCAGCGCCTGAACCAGATCACTAACGAGCCTCACACCAAGCTCGATGCGCTGGTGAAAGCCCACGCGCCGTTCGAAACCCAGGCGAACTTCGCCCGCTTTGTGGTGGCGCAATACCTGTTCCAGTCGGAGCTGGTGGCGCTGTACAACGATGCCGAGCTGATCAAGATTGTCCCGGACCTGGCCGCACGCTGCCGCGCCGACGCCGCCAAATTGGACCTGGGCGACCTCGACACCGAAGTGCCTGCCCCGGTGGCCGGCGCAGTGAAAAACCCAAGCAAGGCCGAAGCCCTGGGCTGGCTGTTCGTGTCCGAAGGCTCCAAGCTGGGTGCTGCGTTCCTGATCAAGCGCGCCGTGGGCCTGGGCCTGAGCGAAACCTTCGGTGCCCGCCACCTGGGCGAGCCGGCGGGTGGTCGCGCCGAAGGCTGGAAGAGCTTTACTCGCACCCTCGATGGCCTGGAGTTCAGCGCCGAAGAAGAGGCTGCCGTGGAAAAAGGTGCGATTGACGCGTTTGTGCGCTTCACCGTATTGCTGGAACAGGCGTACGCTAGCGCCCCAGAACTGGCCTGACTCCTAACTGGAATGCAGTTTAAATGTGGGAGCGGGCTTGCTCGCGAATGCGGTGGATCAGTTGACGCATGTGCTGGCTGACCCACTGCATTCGCGAGCAAGCCCGCTCCCACATTTGGATATCATTTCAAGCTGATTTTCTGTGATACCCCTACCCATGACCGGCAAAACCCAATCCACCTCCAAAATCGCCCAGATCCTCTTCGGCCTGCTGGCCTACGTCAGCCTGGGCATCGGGCTGGTGGCGATCGTGATACCGGGTTTGCCCACTACTGAATTCATCTTGCTGGCCGCCTGGGCCGCCACCAAAAGCTCGCCGCGCCTTAGCGCCTGGCTGGAGAACCACCGGCTGTTCGGGCCGATCCTGTTCAACTGGCGCAACGGCAAGATCATTGCGCGCCGAGCCAAGGTCAGCGCCACCGTGAGCATGTTGGTGTGCGCGATCCTGATGCTGGTGATGCTCGACCACGGCTGGCCGATCTACCTGGCAATTGCCGGGATGAGCCTGGGCAACCTGTGGATCTGGTCACGCCCTGAACGCCTCGCAGCCCCCGTATAACGCTGCATGTAGGTTTTTTCCTACCGCTCATCGCCTCCCCCTCATGAAACACCTCGTTACGCCGATGTTCCGGACATAGCGCCGAATGGACTTGGCTCGCCCTGCGTGCATTTCAACAAGACCATTCGCGAGTGAACCTATGTTCAAAACCCTCTCCATCCGCTTGAAAATCGTGCTGTTGTCCGGTCTTTGCCTGCTGGGGGTGATTGCACTCGTCGTCGGCGTCAACATTTACGAGGCCGATCAGAACAACCATCTGGTCAGCGACTCAAGCTCGCGAATGCTCACCCACAGCGTGCAGGACTTGCTGCAATCCAAAGCCGCCGAGCAAGCCGCGCAACTGCAGAAAACCTTTGGCGAAAACCTCTTGGTGGTCACCGCCCTCGCGGACCAGGTCAAAGACCTGCGCAACCTGGCGACCAAACGGCAACTGGAGCCTGGTGCGCTGCGCGAAGAGCTCAACCAGAGCCTCAAGACCGCGTTTGAGCGCAACAACAAGGTGCTCGGCATCTGGTTGTCGTTCGAACCCAATGGGCTGGACGGCAAGGACAGCGAATTCATCGACGACAAGGCCCGCGTTTCCAATGAAAAAGGACGCTTCTCCAGCTACTGGAGCCGTGCCGGCGGTGAAGGCCTGAACACGATCATGGTCGAGGACGACCTGACCAAGACCACCCTCAACCTCAGCGGTACGCCCTACAACATCTGGTACACCTGCCCACGCGACACACGCAGTGTTTGCCTGCTGGACCCGTATGCCGACGAAGTCGCCGGCAAGTCGATGCTGATGACCACCATCTCGCTGCCGCTGATCGTGGACGGCAAAGTCATCGGCGTGGTCGGTATCGATATCGCCCTCAACACCCTGCAGGCCACCACGGACGCCGCGCAAAAAGAGCTGTTCGACGGTGCGGCGCACTTGGAGATCCTGTCCAGCTCGGGCCTGATTGCGGCGTACAGCGGCGAACCCGACCGGGTCGGTAAAAACCTGATCAATACCCTCGGCGCCGAAGGCAAAGAAATTGTGCAACTGCTGGCCAGCGACACGCGCATGATCCGCGAACAGGACGACACCATCCGTGCCGTGTACCCGATCAAGCCGATTAACGACGCCAAGTCCTGGGGCATCGTGATCAAACTGCCCAAGCAAGTCATGCTGGCCGACACACTTAAACTGCAAACCCTGCTCGACAAGGCCCAGGACGCCGGCACGCTCAAGGCGCTGCTGGTCGGTGCCGCTGCCGGCCTGCTCGGCCTGCTGCTAATGTGGCTGAGCGCCACCGGCGTAACCCGGCCGATCAACAGCGTGGCCGCCATGCTCAAGGACATCGCCAGCGGCGACGGCGACCTCACCCAGCGCCTGGCCTACGCCAAGCAAGACGAACTGGGCGAGCTGGTGAACTGGTTCAACCGCTTCCTCGACAAGCTGCAACCGACCATTGCCCAGATCAAGCAGAGCATTACCGAAGCCCGTGGCACTGCCGATCAGTCCTCTGCCATCGCGCGCCAGACCAGTGAGGGCATGCAAGTCCAGTTCCGCGAGATCGACCAGGTCGCCACCGCCTCCAACGAAATGAGCGCCACCGCCCACGATGTCGCCAACAGCGCGTCCAATGCCGCCAGTGCGGCACGCGGCGCCGATCAGTCGGCGCGTGAAGGCATGTCGATCATTGAGCAAAGCACCCGCGACATCACCACCCTCGCCGAAGAAGTCAGCAAGGCCGTGGGCGAAGTCGAGGCCCTGGCGGTGAACAGCGAACAGATTGGCTCAGTGCTGGAAGTTATCCGCAGCATCGCCGAGCAGACCAACCTGCTGGCCCTCAACGCCGCGATTGAAGCGGCACGCGCTGGGGAAAGCGGGCGTGGGTTTGCGGTGGTGGCCGACGAAGTGCGCAACCTGGCCAAGCGCACCCAGGATTCGGTGGAGGAAATTCGCCTGGTGATCGAGCGTATCCAGAGCGGCACCCGTGGCGTGGTGGCGACCATGCATTCAAGCCAAAGCCAGGCCCAGAGCAATGCCGGGCAGATCCATCAAGCGGTGCAGGCGTTGGGCAAGATCAGCGATGCGGTCACCGTGATCAGCGACATGAACCTGCAAATCGCCAGCGCCGCCGAACAACAGAGCGCGGTGGCCGAAGAGGTCAATCGCAACGTCTCGGCAATCCGCACCGTGACCGAAACACTCACTGGCCAAGCCACCGAGTCGGCGGCCATCAGCAGCCAACTGAATGCATTGGCCAGCCAGCAGATGAAGTTGATGGATCAGTTTCGGGTGTAAACCCGATCCTCAAGACAATGATGGACCCTGTGGGAGCCGGGCTTGCCCGCGATAGCGTTGGATCAGTCAGAAATCTATTGACTGCCACACCGCCATCGCAGGCAAGCCAGCTCCCACATAAAGCAGATGTGTGGTGGCTTAGAGGCCGGGCCACGCCTGGACAAACGCCGCCACATCTTCCTTCGCCGCCGTACGCGGCGGATTCTGCGGCGTACCCAGGTACAAGAAGCCAATCACCTCCTCGTCCGCCGTCAGCCCCAGGCCCTTGGCGACGTGGGCCGAGTACGACAATTCACCCGTGCGCCACACAGCCCCAATGCCCTGGGCATAAGCCGCCAGCAGAATTCCGTGGGCTGCACAGCCTGCCGCCAGCAGTTGCTCGGACTTCGGCACTTTGAAGTGTTCCTGCAGGCGTGCAATCACCACCACCACCAGCGGCGCGCGCAACGGGCCGTTCTGGGCCTTGTCGATCACGGCTTGTGGGGCATCGGCATCCTGCAGGCGGGCAGCTTCTGCCAGCAGCGTGCCCATCTGCTCACGGGCGGCACCTTCCACGGTGAGAAAACGCCAAGGGCGCAACTGGCCATGGTCGGGTGCACGCATGGCGGCAGCGAACAGCACGTCGCGCTGCTCCTGGGTCGGTGCCGGCTCCAGCAAACGCGGCACGGAAACACGGTTGAGCAAAGCGTCGAGAGCCTGCATTGGCCACCTCCAGAAAAAAATGTGCGGTCATTCTAGCGGGAATGGGTTGCCACCCACCAAACGATAATTGCTCTTATTCATTCGGCCCTGCCCTGTTAGACTTTGCGACCTTATTTTTAGCCTTCGTCCGGGAAACTCGATGTTCCGTTCGCTTTTTCGCCTGTGCGCAGCATTCCTGGCCTTGAGCCTGGTGGCCTGCGATGACGCGCCAAGGTTTACCAAGGCAGAGCCGGGTGAATCACGGGCCGGTGGCGCGACGACGGTGAATAAACGTGACCAGAATGCATTTTCCCTGCCTTCGGCCAACCTGTCGCCCACGCGCCGTCTGGATTTCAGCGTTGGCAACAGCTTCTTCCGCAGCCCGTGGGTGATTGCACCTTCCACCACCACTGCGCGTGACGGCCTGGGCCCGCTGTTCAACACCAATGCCTGCCAGAACTGCCATATCAAGGACGGTCGCGGCCATCCGCCGCTGCCCGATGCTCCCAATGCGGTGTCGATGCTGGTGCGACTGTCGATTCCGGACACCCAGGTCAACACCAAGCTCATCGAGCAAATCGGCGTGGTGCCCGAGCCGGTCTACGGTGGGCAATTGCAAGACATGGCCGTGCCAGGCGTACCGCCGGAAGGCAAGGTGCGGGTCGACTACACGCCGGTCACCGTAACGTTCATGGACGGCACCGTGGTTGAATTGCGCAAACCAGACCTGCAAATCACCCAGCTCGGCTATGGACCGATGCACCCAGATACACTTTTTTCAGCGCGCATCGCCCCGCCCATGATCGGCCTGGGCCTGCTCGAAGCCATTGGCGATGCCGATATCCTGCGCAACACCGACCCCAAAACCGCCGACAAAGAGGCCATCGTCGGCCGTGCCAACTGGGTCTGGGACGATGCGCAACACAAGACAGTGCTCGGGCGTTTTGGCTGGAAGGCCGGGCAGCCGAATCTCAATCAACAAAATGTTCACGCGTTCTCTGGTGATATGGGCCTCACCACGTCCCTGAGACCCTTTGATGACTGCACCGATGCCCAAGTGGCCTGCAAACAGGCACCCAATGGCAATGGCCCCGATGGCGAGCCAGAAGTCAGCGACAACATCCTGCGCCTGGTGCTGTTTTACACCCGTAACCTTGCAGTGCCTGCACGCCGCGACGTCAATACACCGCAGGTACTGGCCGGCAAGAATTTGTTCTACCAGGCCGGTTGCCAGGGTTGCCACAGGCCATCCTTCACCACGGCAGCGAACGCCGCCGAACCTGAACTGGCCAACCAAGTGATCCGCCCGTACAGCGACCTGTTGCTGCACGACATGGGCGAAGGCCTTGCCGACAACCGCAGCGAATTCAAGGCCGGTGGCCGCGACTGGCGCACCGCGCCGTTGTGGGGTATCGGCCTGACACAAACCGTGAGTGGCCACACCCAGTTCCTGCATGACGGCCGCGCCCGCAACCTGCTGGAAGCCGTGCTGTGGCACGGCGGTGAAGCTCAAGCGGCGCAGCAGCATGTGTTGTCCTTTAATGCCGAGCAGCGGGCTGCGTTGCTGGCGTTCCTGAACTCTTTATAAGCGTTGCCCCAATTACAGAAGGGAGCTCTACATGTTCCGTCCCAAGTTGTTGTTCACCAGCCTGGCCGCCCTTGCATTGGGCGCCTGCTCGCCGCAAGACCCGCAAGCAGTGACCTCGGCGGCCATCGCCAAGCAAGTCATCCTGCCGACCTACAGCCGTTGGGTCGAAGCGGACCGTCAATTGGCCGTCAGCGCATTGGCCTACTGCCAGGGCAAGGAAAGCCTGGAGACCGCCCGCGCCGACTTCCTCCACGCACAAAAAGCCTGGGCCGAGTTGCAACCGCTGCTGATTGGCCCATTGGCCGAGGGCAACCGTTCGTGGCAGGTGCAATTCTGGCCGGACAAGAAGAACCTGGTCGGTCGTCAGGTTGAACAGTTGGTGACCGCCCAGCCGCAAATCGATGGCGCCGCACTGGCCAAGTCGAGCGTCGTGGTTCAAGGCTTGTCGGCTTACGAATACATCCTCTACGACGCCAAGACCGACATCGCCGACGAAGCCCAGAAAGCCCGTTACTGCCCGCTGCTGGTTGCCATTGGTGACCGTCAAAAAGCCCTGGCTGAAGAAATCCTGGCCAGCTGGAACAGCACCGACGGCATGCTCGCGCAGATGACCAAGTTTCCTAATCAGCGCTACGCCGATTCCCACGAAGCCATCGCCGACCTGCTGCGCGTCCAAGTGACCGCACTGGATACCCTGAAGAAGAAACTCGGTACGCCGATGGGCCGCCAGACCAAAGGTATCCCGCAACCATTCCAGGCTGATGCGTGGCGCAGTGAGTCGTCCCTGCAAAGCCTTGAAGCCAGCCTGGCTGCCGCCCAAACCGTGTGGGTCGGCGTCGACAACAAAGGCCTGCGTGGCCTGCTGCCGTCCGATCAGAAGCCGTTGGCCGACAAAATCGACGCCGCCTATGCCGCCTCCCTGAAGCTGTTCGCCAGCAATCAGCGCACCCTCAATGAGCTACTGGCAGACGACGCCGGACGCCAGCACCTCAACGACCTCTACGACAGCCTCAACGTTGTCCACCGCCTGCACGAAGGCGAGTTGGCCAAGGCGCTGGGCATCCAACTGGGCTTTAACGCCAACGACGGTGACTGATGATGCTCAGGCGACAGGCTTTGGCGATTGGCAGCGTGCTGCTCAGCGCCCTTACTTTGGGTGGCTGGACGTTATTCAAGCAGAAGGACCAGGGCCCGCTGCTGTTGTCGGCGCGGGATGATGCAGACGGCAAGCACTATGCCGTGGGCTATCGCCTGGACGGCAAGCAGGTGTTTGCCACCCAGGTCGGCCAGCGCTGCCACGACATCATCAACCACCCGACGCTGCCGATTGCGCTGTTCGTCGCCCGTCGCCCGGGCACCGAGAGTTACCTGATCGACCTGCGTGATGGCGCGCTGCTGCAAACCATCACCTCGAACGCCAATCGCCACTTCTATGGTCACGCGGTAATCCACAAGAGCGGCGACTGGCTGTATGCCACCGAGAACGACACGACCGACCCCGGCCGTGGCCTGCTCGGTGTGTATAAGTTTGAAGGCGAGCGACTGGTGCACACCGGCGAGATTTCCACCCACGGCATCGGCCCGCATCAAGTGTCGTGGATGCCTGATGGCGAAACCCTGGTGGTGGCCAACGGTGGTATTCGTACCGAGGCAGAAAGCCGCGTAGAGATGAACCTCAATGCCATGGAGCCGAGCCTGGTACTGATGCAGCGCGACGGCACGCTGATCAGCAAGGAAACCCTGGGCCAGCAGATGAACAGCGTGCGTCATATGGGGATCGCCGCCGATGGCACCATCCTCACCGGACAGCAGTTCATGGGGCCGTCCCAAGAGCGTTCCGAGTTGCTGGCAATCAAGCGGCCGGGACAGCCATTCGTCGCGTTCCCAGTGGCGGACGAGCAGTTGCAGGCGATGGGGCATTACACCGCCAGCGTCGCGGTGCACAGCGAGTTGCGCCTGGTGGCCCTGACCGCACCGCGGGGTAATCGCTTTTTTATCTGGGACATGGACAGCGGCGAGCTGCGCCTGGATGGACCACTGCCCGACTGTGCCGGTGTAGGCGCCGTGGCGGATGGGTTTGTCGTCACCTCTGGCCAGGGACGCTGCCGCTTCTACGATTGCCGTCAGAAACAGCTGGTGGCAAAACCGTTGGAATTACCGGCGGGGCTCTGGGATAACCATCTGCATCTGATCTGACACAGGCAAAAAAAAGGGCCTCGCATCGCAAGGCCCTTTCTCGGGGGTTTGAATCGTTTCAACTCTGCGGCCTCATCCCTTGAGACATTCCAAACATAAACAGCAACAGCTCATGGTCAGGCTTGGCCGCCACACTCGCCTTGGCGACGCGCGGCAACAAGCATTGCGCGCTACTCTGCGCCGCACTGAGCACCTGTGTGCGAGGCTGTTCCCACGCCGCCAACGCCAGGGCTGCAATGCCCAACGCCCCGACCAGGAACACACCTCGTGCTATTTCTAGCTTCATCTGGTTAAACCCTTGATAGCGCTGCCAAACGCCGTCTCATAAAAGTAGCTGAGTTTTGTCCAGTCAGCGCTGTTCCACGACGAATGGCGGCGCAGCTGCAGCATGTCGTGGGAGGCGGCCCGATAAGCGGTCAACCGCTGGCGGCACTTCTCGAAATCCAACAGCGCCACTTCCACGTTGGCCGAGTCACCCTCGCCCGTCACACGCACGAAAATATGCTTGCTGTACAAACAACCGTGCTGCCAACGGCCCTTGTGCATACGCGCCAAGGTGCCGGCCAATTCCCTGAGCATGCGCTCGTGCACCAACTCGCCGTAGCGTTCGCGGCCGCCAGCAGCGTACCAATTGTCGATTTCGTCGAAGCCGTCGAGGGATGCGGTGACCAACAATGCTTTCCATTGGTGCTGAGGATCACGACGCGCCTCGCAAAAGACCATCTCTGGCACACGCACATCCAGCAAGCGCAGGCCTTTGATGGCATCCCGCTCACGCAACACGGTGGGGCGGCCAAATGGGTGCAACCAACTACGGTAGATATGACCGGTCTGGCGCTTGCTGTAGAGCAAGCGGCCATTGCTGCTCATTACCCGCTGCACACCGCTTTCACCACCGCGGCGACGGTTGGGCTCCTCGACCCACTCGCCCTGCTGGCGCCAGAAATAATCAAATCGTTCTTCGGGCGCTACATGACTGCCTACCGCAGACTCAACTGCCATCCTGTTACCTCTTTCGCAATACATATACACGCCACATGGCGTAGAGCGGCATGAAGTCCAGGGACTCCTGAACGCGGAAACCGGCCTGCTCGAATTCGTCTTCAACGGTAGCCGCAGGTAACACAAATCGGTTTTGGTAACCTTCCTGCTCACCTGTCTTACGACGTTGCCCTTCGAGCCGCTTGCGTTTCCAAGCCTTGAAATTGCCATCAACCCACAGCGAGAGAATCACGCTGTCACGCGTAACACGCTGAAACTCACGCAGTATCGTCAAGCGGTGCGCCGGGTCACCTATATGGTGTAGCAGGCGCATGCAGAAAATGCTGTCGACCGAGTTGTCCGGTAAATCGATATCGAATGCAGATGTCTGCAAGGGCCGTACCCGTTTCACCACATCTGCCGGTTGGGAGGCCATCGCGACCTTCAACATCGACTCGGAATTGTCAGCGCCGATAATCACTCTGTTGGGCTTTTCAGCCAGCAGCGGCCAGAAGCGGCCCGCCCCACAGGGCAGGTCCAGCACCAGTCCTGGCTCGCCCGCCATGGCCAGCGCACCCCGGGCCAATTGCTCGTCGCGTTTGTGGGACAAGCGGCGAGCCAAATTGTCCTTATGCTTGAGCAAATATTCTTGGGCGTGCTGATCGTCGTACTTTTCGGAAAATTCGAGCTTGATCGGACTAGACATCAACGGGTCTCCGGTTGCTGATGCCTACAACCTTAAGCAGCGACCTGTGATCAACAGGTCAACCCGTTGTGAAAAACTTGTCCTGTCCAATCTCATACATTTCAAGACTTTACAGATACAAGGGGTGGCATGGGGCCATCTTCGCCGAAAAGGCGGGGATCTGCCGCAGGATAGCGGCAGGGAGGGAGGTCAGGGTTTGACCGGGCTCAATTCAACATGAAAGCGGCAGCCGTTGGGCTCCATGGTACTAAGGCTCACGCTCCAGCCCTGGTTTTCACAGATGCGCTGGACCAGTGACAAGCCGAGGCCCAGGCCCTCGCCGCGCTTCTCGCTGCCGCGCACAAAAGGCTCGAACATCGCTTCACGCTTGTCTTCAGGAATCCCGACACCGCTGTCTTCCACCACAAAGCCACTCGGTTCCAGGGTCAAGCGGATAAAGCCTTGCTCGGTGTAATGCAAGGCGTTGCGCAACAGGTTGCCCATCACGGCATGCAAGAAGGTCGTGTTGTAGCGCGTATCCAGCGGGTTGCCCGGTTGGTAGATCAACTCCAGGCCCTTGTGCTGTACAGGTTCGCGCCAGATGCCGAGCAAATCATCGGCAACCTGGGTAAGGGTCACCTGAGGCGACATGGCGGCATCGTTATGCTGAGCTCTGGCCAGCATCAGGAAGGTCTGCACCAGCTCGCGCATTTCCTCGCAGGCACGTGCGATACGCTCCACCTGATTACGCCCGCGCTGGTCGATGGCCGGATTTTCCAGCAGCAACTCGCAGGAGCTGGCCAGTACCATCAACGGCGTGCGCAACTCGTGGCTGACATCGCTGGTAAACAGTTGCTCACGGGACAGCGCCTGGCGCAGCCTCCCCAGCGTGGCATCGAACGCCACCGCCAGTTCACCCACTTCATCGGCCGCGTAGTCCGGCGCCAACGGCGGTGCCAGGCCGAGTAATTGGTCACGGTGACGCACCTGGCGTGCCAGCCGTACGACAGGCGCCATCACCCTACGTGCCAGTACCCAGCCCAGGAACACTGCCAACGCCAGGCTGAGCACGAAGCCCACGAGCACCACGGCAAACAGCACGCGCTCGCGCTCTTCGAAATCGCTTTGATCCTGCAACAGCACGTATCGCCGGCCGTCCACCACTTCGACCATCGCGTGGTAGGACAGCGCTTCACGGAAGACTTCATGGAAGCCAGGTTCAAGGTGCCGCAAATCCTTGGGCAACTCGAAGTCGCCAGGCCCGCCGCTGAAATAGAACAGTTGGTCCGGCTCGGGCCGATGCCGCCAGTCCTCCACCGTGTCCATCAGCAGCAAGCGTTGCAAGTCACCGCCCAAGCCCGCCGAGATCAGCTTCTCTTCCACCAGGTGCACGGTCGCAACGATACCCATGGCGAAGGCCCCCGCCACCAACGCGCTCATCAAGGCAAAGGCGATGATGATCCGTTGGGCAAGGCTTTGCTTAAACTCCATCACGGCCCTCGGCCAAGCGATAACCCACACCGTGCACCGTTTGCAGCAGCGGTTTGGCGAAGGGTTTATCGATCACTTGACGCAGTTGGTGGACGTGGCTGCGCAGGCTGTCGCTGTCCGGGCAGTCATCGCCCCACAAGGCTTCTTCGAGGATTTCGCGGCGCAACACGTGAGGGCTTTTTTGCATCAGCACCGCGAGCAGTTTCAAGCCAACCGGGTTTAGTTTGAGCAGGCGCCCTTCGCGGGTGACTTCCAGGGTATCGAGGTCGTAATGCAGGTCGGCCACCTGCAAGGCACGGCGGCCACCGCCCTGGGCACGGCGCAGCACGGCTTCGATACGTGCGGCCAACTCGGAGAGGGCAAAGGGCTTGAGCAGGTAGTCATCGGCGCCAGACTTGAAGCCCTGCAGCCGGTCATCCAATTGATCGCGAGCGGTGAGCATGATCACCGGCGTGTCGCGACGTGCGTCTTCACGCAGGCGTTTGCATAAGGTGTAGCCGTCGATGCCAGGCAGCATAATGTCGAGCACGATCAAGTCGTAATGCTCGGTAGCGGCCAAGTGCAGCCCCGACAAACCGTCCTGCGCACAGTCCACGGTATAGCCTTTGAGCCCCAGGTAATCAGCCAGGTTGGCCAGAATATCGCGGTTGTCTTCAACCAGTAGAATTCGCATGGGCAGTGTCTCCGTACGCGGTAACGGCCGTGTTGGCTCGCGCAGCTTAAGGCCAAGTGTGCCTCGCGGCTAGGTCCGCGAGCCGTTCCGATTAGTTTTTTCAACTGACGCATATAACCAACGAGTTTTTCACTATAGCTTCACAAACTGACTACAGTGTCAGGCAGAAGATCGCCGCCCATCGATATAAGGAATGTAGACATGGGGTTTCTCAAAACAGCGCCTATGCGTTATTTGCTGCTCGTCACTGGCGCATGGCTGGTGATTTTCTTGCTCACGCGTGGCGTGCTGCTCGTCACTCACCTCGACGAAGTTGGCGGTAATTTACTGCCGGTGTTTGGCGTGGGCTTGCTCTACGACCTGGGGTTTCTAGCCTATGCAGCCCTGCCCTTGGGCCTGTATCTGCTGCTATGCCCGCCTGCACTCTGGCGTCGCCGCGGCCATCGTTGGTTCCTGCAAGCAGTGCTGACCGTCAGCCTGTTTGCCATGCTGTTCACGTCCGTCGCCGAGTGGTTGTTCTGGGATGAATTTGGCGTGCGCTTCAACTTTATCGCCGTCGACTACCTGGTGTACTCCGATGAGGTACTGAACAACCTGTTGGAGTCCTACCCGATCGGCAAGCTTCTCAGTTTGCTGGCGATGCTGGCGATTGTGCTGAGCCTGGCCCTGCGCAAACCCTTCAATGCGGCATTGAATGCCCCCCTGCCGCCCCTGCGTAGCCGTCTGCTGAATGCCCTGAGCCTGTTGGTCTTGGCCGGCCTCAGCCTGCAGTTGATCAGCCAGGAGAGCCCTCGCGCCCAAGGCGGGAATGCCTACATGAACGAGTTGGCCAGCAATGGCCCGTATCAGTTTTTCGCGGCGTTCCGAAACAACGAACTGGACTACACCCAGTTCTACAAAAGCCTGCCAACCGATGTGGTCGCCAAGCAACTGCGTGCCGAATTGAGCGAGCCTAACGCCCGCTTTATCGGCAAAGACCCATTGGATATCCGCCGAGCCATCGACAACCCGGGCACCTTGCGCAAACCCAATATCGTGCTGGTCACCATCGAGAGCTTTAGCGCCAAGTACATGGGCAGTAATGGCGACGGGCGCAACCTCACGCCCAACCTGGACGCCATGCGTAAACAGAGCCTGTACTTCAATAACTTTTATGCCACCGGCACCCGCACAGATCGCGGTCTGGAAGCGATCACCCTGGCGATTCCACCAACGCCAGGGCGCTCCATCGTCAAACGCATTGGCCGTGAAAGTGGTTTCGCAAGCCTGGGCCAACAACTCAGCGCCATCGGTTACGACAGCGTGTTTGTCTACGGCGGGCGCGGGTACTTCGACAATATGAATGCGTTCTTCAGCGGCAACGGTTACCGAGTCGTCGACCAGAGCAGCGTGGCCGAATCGGAGATTACATTTAAAAACGCCTGGGGCATGGCCGATGAAGACCTCTATCGGCAAACCCTGAAACTGGCCGATGCCGACTACGCCAAGCAGCAGCCGTTTTTGTTGCAACTGATGACCACCTCCAACCACCGCCCCTATACCTATCCGGACGGGCGCATCGACATCAAATCCGGCAACGGTCGCGATGGGGCGGTGAAGTACACCGACCATGCCATTGGTGAATTCCTCGACGCTGCACGCCAGAAGCCATGGTTCGACAACACTATTTTCGTGTTCGTTGCGGACCACACCGCCGGCAGCGCGGGCAAGGAAGACCTGCCTATCACCAACTACCAGATTCCGCTGTTCATCTATGCACCCAAGCTGATCGAAGCCCGGGAAACCGCGCAGTTGGCCAGCCAGATTGACCTTGCGCCGACGCTACTGGGCTTGATCAACCTGAGCTACGAATCGACGTTCTTTGGGCGCAACCTGCTGCAAGACAATCCACTGCCGCCGCGTGTGGTGGTGGGCAACTATCAGCACCTGGGTTTGTTTGACGGCACGGACCTGGCGATTCTCAGCCCACGCCTGGGCTTGCGTCGCCACGACCAGGCCCTGGGTGAGAGCCAGGAGTTACGGGTGGGCAGTGATGATCCGTTGATTCAGCGGGCGATCACCTACTACCAGGCGGCCAGTTACGGGTTCAAGCAGCAGTTGTTGAGTTGGAAGGCGCCCAAGGACACCACCCCGCAACTGACCGAACGTTGATTGTAGGGAGCGGGTTTGTCGAAACGTCGCACCGCCCGCGCTAGGGGGCGAAGCCGCCCTAAATCCAGGCACCCCGGTCTATCTGAACTACCGTGGCGTCCTTTTTAGGGCGGCTTCGCCCCCCAGCGCGGGACAAGCCCGCTCACTACAACCATAAAAAAGCCCCGCCTGCAGTAATGCAGGCGGGGCTTTTTTAGAGCGGGGGTAAGGCTGGCTTACATCATGCCGCCCATGCCACCCATGCCGCCCATGTCTGGCATACCACCACCGCCAGCGCCTTCAGCCTTTGGCTTGTCAGCGATGGCTGCTTCGGTGGTCAGGACCAGGCCACCGATGGAGGAGGCTGCTTGCAGCGCCGAACGAGTCACCTTGGTAGGGTCCAGGATGCCCATTTCGATCATGTCGCCGTAGACGCCAGTCGCAGCGTTGTAACCGTAGTTACCTTTGCCGTTCTTGACTTCGTTGACCACAACGCTTGGCTCGTCGCCGGAGTTGGCAGCGATCTGGCGCAGCGGCGCTTCAACAGCGCGACGCAGAACTGCGATACCAACGTCCTGATCGGCGTTGTCGCCTTTCAGGCCAGTCAGGGCTTCCAGAGCACGGATCAGCGCAACGCCACCGCCAGGGACCACGCCTTCTTCAACGGCTGCACGGGTTGCGTGCAGGGCGTCTTCAACGCGGGCTTTCTTCTCTTTCATTTCAACTTCGGAACCAGCGCCAACCTTGATCACTGCAACGCCGCCGGACAGCTTGG
>NZ_NKIG01000030.1:0-79676 GCF_002255865.1 Pseudomonas sp. PGPPP1
TCGGTGTCTCGCCTAGGCTCGACATGCCCTCACTCCGGCTTGAATCCGTGGGCCGCCGCGATGGGCCATCCTTGGCCCAGCGCGGCTAACCCGGCGTCCTGCCGGGTTACCCACGGATTCAAGCCTGCGTTCGGCCAGCGTGGTTTAACGGGGCGCCTAAGATCAAGATCAAAAGCCAAATCAAAAGCCAGATCAAAAGCCAAGGCAGACCACTGTCTATCTGACAAATGGAGATCCAAATGTGGGAGCGGGCTTGCTCGCGAATGCGGTGGATCAGCCAATGAATGTGTTGACTGACACACTGCATTCGCGAGCAAGCCCGCTCCCACATTTTTTAACCGTGTCTGACTCACTATGACCGTGCGCTGAACACTCCCCGCGCAATCCCCCTTGCCACACAATCGGCCGCTGCCGCGCCAATCCGCCCGATCTCCACCTGCCGCCGCGGCCCGTCGGTCAACTCCACTGCCGCCGACGCCAACGCGAACACCGTGTCCCCATCAAACGGCAAGTGCGCCGGTCGCACCGCGCGGGCGATGCCGTCCTGGGCCATGATCGCCACGCGCTTGCACTCTGCAACGGTGAGGCGCGCAGTGCTGGCGACCACTACCAGCGTGGTATTCGCCCCGGCTTGCAAACGGCCCATGGAGTCCAGCCGCGACAGCTCCGGCATCGGGTCGCTGCAGTCCATTTCTGTTTGCGGGCGCTGGCCGCCGAACTCCCCCGCCACTTCCCACGGCCACGCCCAGAAGGTCTGGCCGTCGGGCATGTACACCGAGCCAATCGGGTTGGCGACCACCAGCGCGGCAACGATCAGGCCATCGCCCAAATCCAGGGACGCCGTGCCCAGCCCGCCTTTCAGCACCCCAGCCATGGCACCACGGCCGGCGCCCACCGAGCCCAGCTCAAACTCCTCGCCAGCATTGGCCAATGCTTCAAAACCCAGGCGCCGGTATGGCGGCTCCAGGCCCCAGTCCTTGTCGCCACCGTTGGCCAGGTCGTGCAACACGGCGGCAGGCACGATGGGGATCGCCGGGGCGCCGGGCTTGAGGTGCAGGCCGACCTGGTCCTGGGACAGTTTGGCCGCCACCGCATCCGCCGCCCCCAGGCCGAATACCGAGCCGCCGGCGAAGACCAGCGCGTGGAGTTGGCCGACCATGTTTTCGGGTTCCAACGCAGCGGTTTCGCGCCCGCCGGGGCCGCCGCCACGGATGTCGATACTGGCGGTCCAGAAACCATCGGGGCGGATCACCGTGACGCCGGTGTCGACGTGCAGGTCCGTGGCGTGGCCGACCGTGAGGCCTGGGATATCGGTGAGGGCGTTGCGCGGGCCGGGTCTAGGCATACAGAAAAAGCTTCCTTGGGTTTAGGTATGGCGTGGGGTGAGCAAGGGGTGTGCCAAGCGTAGCTCGCCCGGCCTCACGGCTCGAAACCCGACACCCCGGAAAAAGCCCTGCACAAAAACCAACACCCTGCTCTGCGCCCTGTTAGAAAAACACCAACACTGGCATGCAACTACAATCAACCTACTGTTTTTAAACACCTTTTTCAGATGGCACAGCCCTTGCTCTCACACCCATACCAGAGCTTGAACTCAACAAGCCACCCTACCCATTGGAGTGTTGCCCATCATGAATACGTCCCGCGCCGCCAGCCGCAGGCCCCGTAAAGCCTTCGCCCACACGCTGTTGTTTATCGCCCTGTGCGAAGCCGCCAGCTACAGCAGCCTGACCCTCGCCGCCGACGCGCCGGCCAGCGATAACCCGCTGGACACCGTGGTGGTGATCGGCAACCGGGGCCAGGCACGCACCCTGGCAGAGAGCCCGGCGCCGGTGGATGTGATCTCGTCCAAGCAGTTGCTCGCCACCGGCCAGGGCGACCTGACCCGTGCGCTGAGCAAGGTGCTGCCGTCGCTGAACCAGCCGGCATCGTCGGGCTTTGGTTCCACTTCGGTGGTACGCCCCATCAGCCTGCGCGGCCTCAACGGCGACCAGGTGCTGGTGCTGGTCAACGGCAAGCGCCGTCACAACAGCGCCTTGCTCAACAACGGCACCTACCTGAACTCCGGCTCGCAACCGGTGGACCTGGACATGATCCCCACGGCGCTGGTGGATCACGTCGAAGTGCTGCGTGACGGCGCGTCGGCCCAGTACGGCTCGGACGCGATTGGCGGCGTGGTCAACGTGGTACTCAAGCAGACCGACCACGGTGGCAGCCTGTCCACCAGCTACGGCCAGAACTATGAAAACGGCGATGGCGAAACCGTGCGGCAAACCGGCAACGTCGGCCTGGCGCTGCCCAATGACGGGTTTATCAACCTGGCATTGGACGTGAAAAAGCAGAACGTCTCCGACCGTTCCGACAACGCGCCGTACACCGACGCCGCTGGCAACACCAGCCTGCAGCACACCTACTACGGCACCGGCTTGCCTGAGGCGAAGAACTTCAGCCTGGGCTACAACGCCGAGTTGCCGGTGGATGACGCCCTCACGCTGTATTCGTTCTCCACCTTCACCCATCGCAACTCGGAAAAACCGCTGGCCTTCCACCAGCCGCCGAGCTTCAACGGTATCCAGACGCCGTACCCGCAAGGTATCGAAGACAACCTGCGTTTTATCGAAGAAGACTTCCAGGTGGCCTTCGGCGGCAAGGGCAAGGCCGCCGGCTGGGACTACGACCTGTCCACCACGTATGGCCAGGACCACGCGCGCGCCACCCTTACCGACACCTACAACCTGAGCTACGGCCCGACGTCGCCGACCTCGGTGGACACCGGCGTCAAGACCTTCAGCCAGTGGACCAACAACCTCGACCTGACCCGCGCCTTCGACCTCGGTCTGTACAAGCCGACGCAGATTTCGTGGGGCCTGGAACACCGCTACGAAGACTACAAGATCGGCAAGGGTGACCTCGCCTCCTACGCCAGCGGCCCGTTCACCACCGGCGCCAACGGTGCGCTGATTCCGCCGGGGACCATCTCCGGCGCCGGTACCACGCCTGCCGACGCCGCCGAAAAAAGCCGCACCAGCCTCGCCGGTTATGGCGAGATCGGCCAGGACTTCACCGACAAGTGGCACGTCGATTTGGCCGGCCGCTACGAGCACTACGACGACGGTTCGGGCACCACCACCAACGGCAAGCTCTCCACTCGCTACCAGTTGACCCCGATCCTCGCCGTGCGCGGCACCGTCAGCACCGGCTTCCGCGCGCCGTCGCTGGCCCAGCAGATCTATAGCTCCACCTCGCAAACCAGCGTCAACGGCCAGCTGTTCGACTACCGCAACGTGGCGGTCAACTCCGACGTGGCCAAGGCCCTCGGCGCGAGCAACTTGAAGCCTGAGAAGTCCACCAACTTCAGCCTCGGCCTCACCCTGCAACCCACCGATGCCACCAGCATCACCCTCGATGCCTACCAGATCAAAATCAAGGACCGCATCGCCCAGACCGGCTACCTCGGCGGCACACCGCAGATCAGCGCGATCCTCGCCGCTGCCGGGCTTAACCCGAACCAGGCCGTCACCTACTTCACCAACGCCCTGGACACCACCACCCGTGGCGTCGACCTGGTGGGCGACTATCGCCAGGACATCGGTGCCTGGGGCAACCTGCGCTACACCGCCGGCTTCAACTGGAACACCACGCAGATCGATGACATCCACGCCTCGGCCATCGCCAAGCAAGCCCTCGGGGCCGACGGTGGTTATGACCGTCAACGCCAAGGCAACCTCAAGTACGGCCTGCCGCAATCCAAGCTGCTGCTGGGCACCACCTGGACCTTCGACAAACTGGAAGTCGGCCTGAACCTGACCCGCTACGGCGAGTACACCCAGTACGGCACCGCCGAGATCTACGATCGCACCTTCTCGCCGGCCTGGATCACCGACCTGAACATCGACTACCACCTCACCAAGGCCGTCACCCTGAATGCCGGCGCCAACAACCTGTTCAACAAGTACCCGGAGCGCACAAACCTGGCCAGCACCTCGGGTGCCTTCCCCTACGGCAACTTCTCGCCTTACGGCACCACCGGCGGCTACTGGTACACCGGCGTGACGTACAACTTCTAACCCCCACCACGGGGCCGGTTCGCCGGCTCCGTGCGTGACGTTCATGGGAGCCTGTTCATGACCCGCCGCACCGACCAACTCAAGCTGGGCGCATTTCTCGCCAACAGCGGCCACCACGTTGCCGCCTGGCGTCACCCGCTGGCCCAGGCCGATGCCAGCCTGGATTTCGACCACTTCAAGCACATTGCCCAGACCGCCGAACGCGGCAAGTTCGATGCGTTGTTCATCGCCGATGTGGTCGCGCTGTGGGGGCATCATCACGATGCGCTGAGCCGTACTGCCCGCGCCGAGCACTTCGAACCCCTCACGTTGATGTCGGCCCTGGCCGCCGTCACAAGCCACATCGGCCTGATCGCCACGGCCACCACTACCTACAACGAGCCCTACCATATCGCACGCAAGTTCGCGTCCCTGGACCACCTGTCCAAGGGCCGTGCCGCCTGGAACCTGGTGACGTCGGTGGTCTCTGACGAAGCCTGGAATTTCGGCCGCGAACACCACGTGGACCACGGCGACCGCTACCAACGCGCCGAAGAATTCCACGACGTGGTCAAGGACCTGTGGGACAGCTGGGACGACGACGCCTTCACCCGCGACAAGGCCAGCGGCGAATACTTCGACCCGGCCAAGTTGCACACCCTCAACCATCGCGGCGAACACTTTTCCGTGCGCGGCCCGCTCAACGTGGCGCGCCCGCCCCAGGGCCACCCGGTACTGGTGCAGGCCGGCGCGTCGGAGCCAGGCAAGAACCTCGCCGCCCGCGTAGCCGAGCTGATCTTCGCGCATTCCCATAGCCTGGAAGGCGCCCAGGCGTTCTACCAGGACATCAAGCAACGCGCCGCCGCCTTTGGCCGCGACCCGGACCACGTCAAAATCCTGCCCGGTGTCACGCCGTTTATCGCCGACAGCCGCGAACAGGCCCAGGCGCTGTTCGAAGCGTTCCAGGCGCTGATCGACCCGGTACTGGGCCTGCGCCTGCTGGCCGACACACTGGGCGATGACATCGATTTGTCCGGCTACGACCTGGACGGCCCGTTGCCGGAGACACCCGTTGGCCAACGGGGCAGCCGCCGCGACAAGGTGTTGGAACTGGCCCGCAGCGAAAACCTGAGCATCCGCCAGCTGTACCTGCGCCTGGCCGGCGGCAACCCGGTGATCGGCACCGCCGAAGATGTGGCCGACCACTTTGAAGCGTGGTTCCAGGCTCGGGCCTGCGACGGTTTCAACGTGTTCTTCCCGTACTTCCCGGGCGCCATCGACGTGTTTGTCGATCAAGTGATCCCACTGCTGCAGGCACGTGGCGTGTTCCGCAAGGAATACGAAGGCACCACCTTGCGGGAAAGCCTCGGCTTGCCGCGCCCAGTCAACCGCTTTACCACAGGAGCCACCGCATGAAACGCAGCGCATGGATGCTGGCGCTGGGAGGCGTGATCGCCCCCAAAGCCTTTGCCTTGAATATCTTGCTGAGCAACGACGACGGTTATCAGCACCCCAATATCCGCGCCCTCTACACCGAGCTCAAAGCCGAGGGGCACAACGTGAAGATTGCCGCGCCGCAAAGCGACCAGAGTGCACGCGGCGGCTCGTTTTTTTTCGGGCGGGAAGTCACGGTAGGCCATGACACCGACCCGGCCTACCCCGACAGCTACTACATCAGCACCACCGACAAAGGCGTGTGCCAGAGCGCCGAATGCGCCGGCAAGGAAGTGCAGATCGAGATCAGCGGCACGCCAGTGATGGCGCTGCTGATGGGCCTGAACAAAGTACTGCCCCATCCCGACCTGGTGATCGTCGGCCCCAACCCCGGCAATAACCTGGGGGCGATCAACATGGCCTCGGGCACCTTCAACGCCGCAAGCGTGGCGTTGCAGTCCGGGGTTCCGGCGCTGGCGGTAAGCACCGATTTGAAGGAAAAAGATCCGCAGCGCGCCGCCGTCCTGGTGGCAAAACTGGTGCACGCCCTTGACCAGCATCGTCAACCCGATGGCGCACTTCTGCCGCCGGGCTTGGGCTTGAACATCAACCTGCCCAAGGACGCGCAGATCAAGGGCGTAAAGCTGACTCGGGTTGGCAGCTACGTCGGCTTTGAGGCGCTGTACACCGACGACCTCAAGCAGTTCAACCTGCCCGGCAAACCCGGCATCGGCTTCCAATACAGCCCCGCCGCCACCGCCGCGCAACAGAACGATGAGGCGGTGTGGCTGAACAAGGGTTACCTGACCATCAGCCCGTTCAGCGGCCTGCCGGAGTCGATCAGCGCCGGCCCCGCGTTGCAAAAACAACTGGCCCAGGAGGTAAAGCCATGAGTGCGGGTTTTTCCTTGGGATTCCTGAGCCGCGTCTACAGCCCGCGCTTTGATCCCAAGGTGTATCGCGACACCCTGGAGCTGTTCAAGGTCGCCGAAGAACTGGGCTTCGACAGCGGCTGGGTGGCACAACACCACTTCGCCAGTGAGCACGGCCGGCTGCCTGCGCCGCTGGTGTTGCTGGCCGCCATTGCCCAACGTACGCAGCGTATCAGCCTGGGCACCGGGATTATCGTATTGCCCCAGGAAACGCCGCTGCGCCTGGCCGAAGATGCTGCCGTGCTCGACTTGCTGAGCAATGGCCGGCTGGAACTGGGGCTCGGCGCGGGGTTCGATCCCGAGACTTTCCTGGCGTTTGGCCGTGAACCTGCACAACGCCATCGAGACTACGAACAGCACCTGCAGCAGTTGCTCAATGCCTTGGGCAACGCGCCATTGACCGCCAGCGATGCGCGCCTGTTGCCACGGGCCAACGGCTTGAGCCATCGGCTGTGGGAAGCCACTTCGCGAGTGGAGTTGGTGGCCGAACGTGGCCACGGCCTGATCATGGCGCCCAACCCTCATCTGCCCCCCGAAGCGGGTGTAGAGCTGGTGGAGCGCTACCGCAACGCCTGGACCGGCGACAACGGCACGCCGGCCCGCATCGCGCGCGTACAAGCACTGCTGCCAGCGCCGGACGACGCCACCCGCCGCGACATCCAGGCCTATGTGCAGCGCCAGCAAAGCATCGGCGTGCTCAAAGGTGCGCTGGACGATGACTTCGACGCCACCCTCAAGCGCCTCGGCGTACTGCATGGCCCGGTGGAGCAGATCATCGAGCAGTTGCAACAAGGCCCGGCGCTGACGGCCCATGATCAGTTGATCCTGCAAGTGCAGACCACCAGCACCCCACTGCGCGAGGCCATCCGCGCCCTGGAAATCATCCGCGAACACATCGCCCCGGCCCTCGGCTGGCAACCTACGGGAGCTGCGTCATGACCTTCAAACTGGGCTTTCTCAGCCACGCCTTTGGCGACGACCCGCAGCAGGTCTACCGCGACCTGATCGAACAATTCGAAGTCGCCGAAGCGCTGGGCTTCGACGGCGGTTGGATTGCCCAGCACCACCTGAGCAACGGCTTTGGTCGCCTGCCCTCGCCGCTGGTGTTGCTGGCGGCGGTGGCCGAACGCACGCAGCGTATCGAGCTGGGCACCGGGGTGATCGTGCTGCCGTTCGAAGACCCGATCCGCCTGGCCGAAGACGCCAGCGTACTGGACGCCCTGAGCGGTGGACGGGTGCAATTGGGCCTGGGCAGTGGCGGCGCCAACCTGGACAACTTTAGCGCGTTTGATCGTGACCCAAGCCGACGCCAGGCGGACTTCGCCGAACACCAGCAGCGTTTGCAACGCCTGGTGCAAGGCCAGCCGCTGACCGGCGAACTGACCTTGCAACCGCCTGCCCACAGCCTGGGCGAACGCTTGTGGCATTCACACGGCAGCACTGAGGGCGCGGCTTACACCGCCCGACAAGGCAACGGGCTGCTGCTGGGCACGGCCACCCACGATCCGCTGACCGTGCAAAAGCCCTTGGCCGATGCGTACTTGAACGCCTGGCAGCACCCGCACCGCAAGCCACGCATCGGTGTAGTCCGCGCGATCTTCCCGGCCGCCGACCGCGCCAGCGCGCAGGCTGAACTGGCGGTGGACATCGAGCGGCATATCCCACGTCTGCAACGTGAAGGTTTGATCGACCAGGCGGTGGACTTGCAGGAACACCTGCGCCTGATGAACGTGCACCACGGCCATCCCGATGAAGTGATCGAAAGCTTGCAACAGGATCCCTCCCTGCTGCCTTATGCTGACTACGTGATCGCCGTGGTCCAGGCCGAAAGCTCGACCCAGGCGCAGATCCTCAAGCGCCTGGAGATCCTCGCCTTGGACATTGCCCCGGCCCTGGGTTGGAAAAGACCATGACTGACAGCACGCCCCTTGAATTCAGCTGGTTACTGCCGCTGTGCACCCCCGATTGGGCGGCGCGGCCAGGGCAATGGATCCAGCTGGCCCAAGCCGTGGAATACGCCGGCCTCGAAGGCCTGTGGATTCCTGGCGGCGCTCTGTGTGCCGACAGCCTGGGTGTGGCGGCGGCATTGTGTGCGCATACGCGGCGGGTGCGATTGTCGGTGAGCGTACCGCCAGAAGTGATGCTGCCGGCGGCGTTGGCCACCACCTTGCAAAGCCTGCAATCCATCAGCGGCCACCGGGTGCAACTGCACCTGCCCAACAGCGAGCGCAGCGCGTTTGGCGAATGGCTCAACCGTGATCAGCGCAGCGAACGCATCGGCGAATACCTGGCAATCCTGCAACAGCTGCTGGCGCCCAATGATGTTGGGCTGGATTACCAAGGCCTGTATTTCCAACTGGAAAACGCCGGCGTCGCCCGACGTGAATTGCCTGCACCTACGCTGGTACTGGACGACAGCCAGAGCCACGCGTTGGTCGCCACTCATGCCCAGACCTGCCTGCTCGCCCCTGGCCCTCCACAGCGGCTGGCCTCGGAAATACAGCGCTGGCGAGCAATTCAACCGTCGCTGACATTTGCCTGCACCTTCGGCCTGATCCTCGGCGACAGCGAAGACCTGGCCTGGGAAACCGCAGCCAGCTTATTGCCTGTACCCGACTTTCCCCCGGAGTCCCTCGCGACCGTCCCCCGTGCGCGCCACCCGCTGCGCCAATGGGAAGTGCATCCGAACCTGCTGCAAATTACCCCCGGGCAACCGTTGATCCTGGTGGGTACGCCACAACAGATCGCCACGCGCCTGCAGGAACTGCACGGCGCGGGCTTGAACCACCTGATCGTGGAAGGCGGCCCGGCCGTCAGCGAAGTGCTGCGTTTTGGCGAACAGGTACTGCCCCTCTTGCGCAAGGAGCGCCTGCACCATGAGCACTGATGTCCGCCCGCCGATCCAACTGGATTGGTTCCTGCCCACCAACGGCGACGGTCGCCACCTCACCAGCAGTGGCTTGCCCAAGGTCGGGCTGTTCCAGCAAGGCGAACGCGCACCGACCCTGGACTATCTCCGCCAGATCGTCCGCGCCACCGAACAGGCCGGCTTTGACGGCATCATGGTGCCCACCGCCAGCGGCTTCGAAGACCCATGGCTGATCACCGCCGTGCTGGCCCAGGAAGTCCGCCGCCTGAAATTCCTGCTCACCCTCAGGCCGGGCACCGAGCTGCCGGCCTACACCGCGCACCGTGCGGCGACCTTGCAACTGCTCAGTGAAAACCGCCTGGCGCTGCACGTGGTGACCGGCTCCAGCCGCTTTGAACAGCGCTCGCTGGGCGACTTTCTCGAACACGACGAACGCTATGCGCGCACCGCCGAGTTCCTGCAAGTATTCCAGGCCGTCTGGGCCGGGCAACCACCGGCTCATCCCGGTCGCTACTACCGCAGCGGCATCCACACCCCGATTGCACCGGGGGCCGAAGCACCGCCGATCTACTTCGGCGGCGCCTCCGAAGCCGCCGAACGCGTCGGCGCGGCCCACGGGCAAACCTACCTGATGTGGTGCGAACCGCCGGCCATGATCGCCGAACGCATCCAGCGCATGCGCGACCTCGCCGCCGCTCAGGGCCGCACCCTGCGCTTCGGCCTGCGCCTGCACGTCTTCGCCGCCCCCACCGACGAAGCCGCGTGGGCACATGTGGAACGCCTGCTGCAAGAAATCCCCAAGGACGCCATCGACCAGGCGCAACGGCACCTGGCCGCGTATGAATCCGTAGGGCAAAGCCGCCAGACCCAACTGATGCAAGGCCGTGGCCGGGGAGCGCGGGAACTGGAGGTTTCAGCCAACCTGTGGGCCGGGGTGGGTTTGGTCCGCGGCGGCGCGGGCACGGCGCTGGTGGGCAGTTATGCCCGGGTAGCAGAGCGGATCGAGGAGTATCACCAGTTGGGGGTGGACAGTTTTATCCTGTCGGGTTTCCCCCACCTGGAAGAGTCGATACATGTGGGGGCGGAGGTGTTGCCGTTGTTGCGCAAAATCGCAGCCACAGCGGCGGTTGCCTGTGGGTAGGGGCGGTGTGATTTGCTTTCGATAGGGGTGGATCAGGTGAGTGATTGGAGACTGTTACACCGCCTTCGCGAGCAAGCCCGCTCCCACATTTGGATCTCCATTTATCAGGTAGACAGCGGTCTGCTCTGGCTCTGTTTTTGATCTTGATCTTAAGCGCCCCGTTAAACCACGCTGGCCGAACGCAGGCTTGAATCCGTGGGTAACCCGGCAGGACGTCGGGTTACCCACGGATTCAAGCCGGAGTGAGGGAACGCCGAGCCTAGGCGAGGTGCCGAGTGGTGGGGCGAAGCGCTTTTGGTTACTTTTGGCGCTCTTCCAAAAGTGACCCGCTGTAAGAGCGGAACCCATTTCAGCCTTCACCCAAATAACGGATATGTACTCCGACCAAACACCACCAAAACCTGACACACCGATATCGCAGGCAAGCCAGCTCCCACATTAGAGCGCAGTACATCCAATAAATCCGAGTCGCCTGCCAGGCCGCCTTCGCGAGCAAGCCAGCTCCCACACAGGTATCTACCACACAGTGACTTATTGGTAAGGGATCAGGCGATCCCGGTCCAAATCACGCATCAACTCGCCCAGCATTTCGCTTTCACTGCGCGGTTCAGTCATGGGGATATACCAGGTGGTAGCCGTCCAGCCACCACGCTTATAGGCATAGGCCTTGACCAGTTGGCCGTCCTTGTACAACGACCCATGCAGTTGGCGCTCGTAAGTGTAGGGAATCGGCACAGTCAACAACGTCAACGCACCGAACACAGCGGGCAGCACGCCGGCGCCCTTGCCGCCGCTCTGGTCCACCAACAAGCTGTAACCGGTCTTGCTGAAACCACCATCAAGGAAACTGAACGCACCGGTCTCACGCAGACGCTGGATAACCTCCTGCTGCTTTTGCTGATCGAAGCGCGAGGCCGGCGGCGGCATAGTCACGCTCATCGGCACATACGCGCGCTCAGCCTTGTAATCCAACGGCTTGAGCGCCGTGCTGCAGCCGCCGAGCAACAGGACGGCGGCCAGCAATGTCGTCCTGATCATTGCGCTGGCTCCTTGGGCAGCAGGCCGTCGCGCTGCACATCCTGGGCAAAGGCTCGAGTAATACGGCCGACGTTCTCCTGCTGCATGCCGCCACTGCCATCGAGCAACCAGGTGTATTTGTGGGTGACGTTACGGTAGCTGTACTGCTTCAACGGTTTGCCGTCGTGTTGCAGGGAAAACTCAGTGGTGGTGTCGATGCTCTGGGACAACGGCAACAGAAACAAGGTGGCCGTGCTCAGCAGGATCACCGGAAACGGCGGCAGGTCGCGCTGGCTGTTGTAGCGGATCAACACCGAATAATCCCCCGGCTTGCCCATGCCGGTTTCGACGCTGCGAAATACCCCGGTTTCGCGCAATTGATTGCGGATCTGCGCGGCGGTAAGTGGGTCATCAACCATCACATGGATGGGCTGGAGGTAGTCCTGGCCATCGGGCAGCGTGCGTTCGGGCAAGGTGTTGGTGATGGCGCAACCCGTCAGCAGCGCGAACGCGCTCAGGGCGATAAAACGATTCATGGGCGTTTCTCCTGCGGCACGATGATGTAGGGGGCGGCACTGCGGTAATCCAGCGGCATCAACTCAAGCGTTGGCAGGCCAGGCACAGACTGGCGGGCGATAGCCTCATCGCGTGCCAACTGGTCGCGCCACCGGAATGCGCACAGCGAGCCGCCTAGGCACAACGAGCGAAACTCACCGAGGTAGTAAGCCTTGCCGGCTTGTAGCCGCAGCGGCAGGTTGAACTTCTCGCGCGCCTGCACCGAGGTGTAGGTGGTGCCCATGTAGGGTGAATAGGTGCTGGAGAAGAACTGGAAATCATAAAACTCATAATCCCCAGGTTTGAGCGGCAGCACGAACACACTGGCGGCGCCGGTCGAGTCCTTCACATCCTGGGGGGTTTCCTTGCCCATGCCGACCCATATGCCGGCCGCGCCATACGCGGAGCCGCGCTTGCGGAACAACAGGCGTTGGTTGGGTGCAGGAGAAGCCACGAGGCTTTGCGGGCCGATGGAACCGACCAGATACGCCACCGGCTCTTGTGGACCCGGCAGCAGCGGCGCGCTGACCATCGAGGCCGGTTGCGTACCGCACCCGGTCAAGGCGGCAGCCAATAGAAGCAAGGCCAGGGGCCTGGAAAAGCGAGACATGTGTGATCCTGAGTGCTGGCTGTAAGGAGCGGCAGACGACCCAGGACAAGCACGCGATAGCCCTCCTGGCGCTGCACCTCGCGTCACTGCGAGGGGCACGCATGGTACGGGAGGGGCCGGGAGATTGGCCAGCGCTAAGGCCGATCCCCGTCAACGAACGGGCGTGCCAATGGGGGAAACCGAACTGTCTGATGGTTCACTGCTGGAACGATTAAAGAAACGTAGGAAATTGGCTATATGCGGCCAACATGGCTGTTTGATTCGATCTTTTATAAAAATAATTTGTTTTAAATATCAAATAGTTGGATACCTATAAACACTATTTTCAGTAATTGCCGGCCGGATTTACCGCTCAAAAACGTCAAATTAATAACGTTGTTTTTATGCCACGTTGTGTCCCACGTTGGCGCTACATGCGTAGGAGTAATCCCTGCGCAAAGACAATTCCGTTCATGGAGAACGGATCGCCCCACGGATGCCCAGGGCGCTGGTTGCAGGTTTTCGACATCAAGGATGAAAGGGCTATGAGATTGACGCACCTATCAAGCACCCCGGAAAACCCGAATTTCTACACCGAAATGGGCGAGTTGATTGCTCACAGTGGCCACGTGGATTTTGCCGCCCACATGCTGCACCTGGTGGACAAATGGGTGCCGATCCACCGGGTGGACCTCAGTGAATGGACCCTCGATGACCTGCGCGAGCGCGTGCTTGGTATCAAGTCGCTGGGCAGTGCCGGCCGGCAACAGGACGTGACGGCGCCGTCGGCCTTGCAGACGATGGATGAAGATCCGCTGCTGCGCGAAATGCTCGGCATGCAGGACCCGTTGCTGATCCAGCTCAAAGCCAGGGCCAACAGCGCTCACTCGCGTGGCACGTCGCACCAATGCAGCCTTGTGTCGCGCCAGGCCGACCGGCGTTGCGTGATTTCGCTGTACCGGTCGCCCACCCAGCGCGGGTTTTCCCTGGCCGAACTATCCTTTCTCAAACGCTTGTCGGAGGCCCTGCTACCGCTGATCGAATACCACGCCCAGAGCCTGCGCCACTCGCCGTACGCCGAGACTGAACCGGCAGGCACCTTGCTGGAACACTCCCAATTGCAACGTGAGTTCGACAAGCGCCTGTCCTTAGGCGACGTCACCCTTTCGGCGCGCGAGCAGGCGGTGTGCCTCGGCCTGTTGACGGGGGGCACCGTGCAGCAGATCGCGGAAAAACTCAGGGTAAAAAACAGCTCCATCGAGACCTACCTCAAGCGCGCTGCCGCCAAGTTGGGCGTGAGTGGTCGGCATGGTTTGGCCAAGTGGATGGTAGGAGCCAACTGATCCCGCACCCGCAGCCAGCGGAATCTGCACGGTGGTGATGAGTGTTGCCGCGCTTGACGGTAGTTAACATATTAAATATAACGTTAACAACTGAACGACTTTCCCGCATGACGGGCGCAGTCGTTCGAGGCGGGGTGCCCCCCGCCCTACCCTCACGGCCACTCAAAAAAAAGTACAACACTATGAGCACAGCCAATTCCACTGCCAGCCTCGCGCTGGCCGAGCATGATCGCACCCACCGAATTGTCACCTGGCGCCTGATGCCGCTGCTGCTGGTGTGCTACCTGTTTGCGCATCTGGACCGCATCAACATTGGCTTCGCCAAAATGCAGATGAGCAGCGATTTGCATTTTAGCGACACGGTCTACGGCTTTGGCGCCGGCCTGTTCTTTATCGCCTATGCACTGTTCGGCGTGCCCAGCAATATGGCGCTGGACCGCGTCGGGCCGAGGCGTTGGATTGCCAGCCTGATGGTGGTGTGGGGCCTGCTTTCCACCGGCATGTTGTGGGTGGAAAGCGCCCGTGGTTTCTACGTACTGCGCTTTTTGCTGGGGGTGGCCGAGGCCGGTTTTTTCCCGGGGATACTGGTGTTTCTCAACCGTTGGTACCCGGCCCGTCGCCGTGCACAAGTCACTGCATTGTTTGCGATTGCCGTGCCCATGGCCGGGGTGCTGGGCGGGCCGCTGTCGGGTGCGATCCTGGAAAACTTCCACGATGTCGGCAGCCTGCGCGGCTGGCAGTGGATGTTCCTGATCGAAGGCCTGCCGGTGGTGTTGCTGGGGCTGGTGGTGCTCAAGTGGTTGCCGGATGGCTTCGCCTCGGTGAACTGGCTTACGGACGAGCAAAAACACCAGCTTCAGGCACAACTGCGCAGCGAGGAACAACGCAAAACCATCACCTCGTTCGGTGGCATCCTGCGCGACCCGCAAGTGTGGCTCCTGGTGGCGGTGTACTTTGCGGTGATGCTGGCGGTGAACACCCTGGCGTTCTGGATGCCGACGCTGATTCACGGCGCCGGTATCGGCCGTGACAGCCAGGTCGGCCTGCTCAGCGCCGTGCCGTACCTGGCCGGTTGCTTGTTCATGATCGGTTGTGGGCGCTCATCCGACCGCCACCGCGAGCGCCGCTGGCACCTGTGTGTGCCGTTGTTGATGGCGGCGGTCGGCATCGCCGTCGCAGGGCTGGCGCCGACTAATCCACTGCTGGTGATGAGTGGACTGGTCGTCGCTGGCATGGGCGCAAGTGCCGCATTGCCGATGTTCTGGCAACTGCCGCCAGCGTTCCTGTCCAACACTACACAGGCGGCCGGCATCGCCATGATCAGCTCGTTCGGCAGCGTCGCCGCGTTCCTCGCGCCGTACCTGATCGGCTGGATGCGCGACGCCACCCAGAGCGCCAGCCTGGCGCTCTACGTGCTCGCGCTGTTTATCGCCCTCGGCGGTGTATTGGTGTTGCGCACCCACGCGAGCATCGTCAATCCGCGCTAGCGCTTGATGTTTTTCAGGTCATCCAGCAGACCCAACAGGGTCTGCAACTTCTCGTCGCCCAACTCATCCTGCAAGCGCTGGTAGTTGGCTTCCATGCACTGGCTCATGGCTTCGAAGCTGGCCACACCCTTGTCGGCCAGGGTCACCAGCACGCGGCGCTGGTCTTGCTCGGCCTTGCGCCGGTGCACCATGCCTGCGGCCTCCATGCGCACCAGCACGCCGGTCATGCTCGGCTTGAGGATGCAGGCCAGTTCCGCCAGTTGGTAAATCTCCAGTTCACCGTGTTGTTGCAGGATGCGGATGATGCGCCACTGCTGTTCGGTGAGGCCGTGTTCGTTGAGGGACGGGCGAAAAAAACTCATGGCCGCTTCGCGGGCTTGCAACAGGGTCAAGGTCAGGGACTGGCGAGGTTTGAGCATAGGGATCAGGGTCACGACGAATTTGATTAATAATTTAACGAAACTCTAGCATTCCGCGCCAGCAAGTGCGCGCTATAACGTGTAGGTCATGTCTGCCCTGGCGCCCAGAATCAAAACCCTGGGCAGGCAGGATCAAGACATCCATCCCGTCAGGGCCCTTAATGGAGGCATCCGCTTTAGAGCCTTCCTTCACCTTTCAGGCTGCCCCATGATCAACATCGAAACCCCCACGTATTACACCGCCACCAAGAAATACAACCTCAGTTTTCCCACCCTGGAGCAAGACATCGACGCCGATGTGGTGGTGATTGGTGGTGGTTTCTCCGGCATCAACACCGCTTTGGAACTGGCGGAAAAAGGCATCACCAATATCGTCGTCCTCGAAGCGCGCTACCTGGGGTTCGGCGGCACTGGGCGCAATGGCGGGCAGATCATGGCGGGCATCGGCCACGACCTGGAGAAGATCAAAAAGGACGTCGGTGAAGACGGCCTGCGCCAGGTGTTCGAGATCAGCGACCTGGGCGCCGACATCATCAAGAACCGTATCGCCAAGTACAACATCGACGCCGACTTCTGCCACGGCTACGGCTACATGGGCTTCAACGCCCGCCAGGAAAAAACCCTGCGCGCCTGGGAGAAGGACTTCAAGTCGATCAACAGCCAGCACGAGATCCGCTTTCTCGGCGGCTCCGATGTGCAGCAGATCATCGGCTCCAAGGCCTACACCAGCGCCCTGCTGCACATGGGCGGCGGGCATGTGCATTCGTTGAACCTGCTGCTGGGTGAAGCCACCGCGCTGGCCAGTCACGGCGTGCGCATTTTCGAGAACAGCCCGGCGCTGGAGGTCAGCTACGGCGAACGCATCACGGTGCGCACCGGGCGCGGTTCGGTGCGCGCCAGCAAGTTGCTGTGGGCCTGCGACAGTTTCCTCAACAAGCTGGAGCCGGAACTGCACCGCTCGACCATCAACACCTACGCGTTCCAGATGATGACCGAGCCGTTGTCCGACGAGTTGATCCAGCGCATCAGCCCGATCCGTGGGGCCTACAGCGACATCCGTCCGGTGATCGACTACTACCGCGTGACCAATGAAAACCGCCTGCTGTTCGGCGCCGCCACCCCTTTGGTGGAGCATATTCCCGGCGACCTCAAGGCGTGGAACCGCAACCTCATGTTGAAGATTTTCCCGTACCTCAAGGACGTGAAAATCGACCTGGCCTGGGGCGGCCCAATGGCATGCAGCCCCAACCTGTTCCCGCAGATCGGCACATTGCCGGGGCGCAGCAATGCGTTTTTCGTGCAGGGCTATTCAGGCTTTGGCGTAACCCCGAGCCACATCATCTGCAAGGTCCTCGCCGAAGGCATGAGCGAAGGCTCGGCGCGCTATGACCTGGTTTCCTCGATTCATCGTCCGACCATCATCGGCAAGGACGCAATCCGCCCGTTGCTGCTGACGGCGGGCAAATCCTGGCACCAACTTTCCGGCTACTGGAACGGGCGCCGCTAACCCACTTTTTTACTCATCAGGAGCAACTGCCATGACCCTTACCACCCTCAAGCACAACATCCAGCTGTCGGAACTCGACGCCTGGGGCACCGTGGCCGACCTCGGCTCCGAGATCCTCGAAGGCGAAGTGCGTGCCTTCGGCAAAATGACCTTCGGTGCACCAACCGACCCGGTCAGCAGCGCCTACTTCGGCACCACCCAGGGCAAGTTCCGCATGGTCTACCCGTTCAGCGAACAAGCCACCGTGGTGACCGGCGAAGTGCGACTCACCGATGAGTCCACCGGCCAGTCCACGCACTACAAGGCAGGCGACAGCTGGTTCGTGACCAAAGGCACGCCTGTGCTGTGGGAAGTGCTCAGCGAAAGCTTCGTCAAACACTACTTCGCCGTCGTCTAAGGGAGACGTTGCCATGACGAGTTCGTCCAATTGGATCACCGTGGGCGCACTCGCCGACGGTTTCGCCCCAGAAGCGTTCATCCTGCCCAACCGTGCCGACCTGGCCGGCCAGGCTTTCACCCTGCACTTCGCCAATGGCTGGCAGATCGAACACCGTTTCGAGCGCGACCGCCTGGCCTGGCATGCCGCCGATGGGCACTCCAGCGGCAGCGCGCCGTACCGCGCCACCTCAATCCGTCCGGGGCTGTACCTGGTGGATTTCATCAAGCACGAGGCCGGACAAAGCTGGTCCATCAGCCTGGTGCTGGATACCCACAGTGCCTCGTTCACGGCGGTGATCGGCAGTCTGCCGGATCAACAGGAAACCCACGAAGGCCTCTACCACCGCGCCCTCGCCGGCAAGCCGCTGACCTCGGTGCAAGCCGACTTCCTCCACGGCAGCCTCGACCGCCCATGGCAAGACGGCCATTGCCCGCACGCGCCCACCGACGAACTGGTGGGCCTGCGCAACCAGTACCGCTACAGCCCCAGCGAGGTCTACGAGCACATCTACCTCAACGATCGCTTCTACGCCTGGCAATGCCTGCAGGGCGTGGAGCAAGGTTTGTGCGACACCGACCGCTGCCACTACTACAAGATCGCCGAACAGCTGTACCTGTTTGTGTGGCAAGAGAAGATCGTGCCCACACTCGGCCTGGTGTTGATCGACCTGCAACAGCACCGCAGCGACGGCAAGATCTTCGGCTATGCCGGGGCGTCGTTCGACGAATTGTCGAACTTCCCGGTCAGCTCGTATTGCCGAGTACTCAACCGCACGGAATACCCCCGTGACTGAGCCGCGCACGGTGGTGATCACCGGCGCGGGTACCGGCATCGGCGCGGCGTGTGCGCGGCTGTACGCAGAGAAATGTGCGCAACTGGTGCTGATCGGACGACGCCGCGAACCCTTGGAACAGGTGGCGCGTGACACCGGTGGTCTGATCCTGGTGGGCGACGCCGCCTGCCCGACCACTTGGGGCGAGTTCATCCGGCAGATCCACGCGCACGCTGGGCGAATCGATGTGCTGCTGGCCTGCGCCGGAGGCCATGGCCTGGGCAGTGCGACCCAGACCAGCCCCGCCACCTGGGAAGGCGCTCTGCGCAGCAACCTCGACAGCGCGTTCTACAGCGCCCGCGCCTGCCTGCCGCTGTTGCAGGCAAGCGCCGGCAACATCGTGCTGATCGGCTCCATCGCCTCGTTGGCGGCAGGGCCCGAGGTGTGCGGCTACACCACGGCCAAGCATGCGCTGCTCGGGTTGAATCGTTCGTTGGCGCGGGACTATGGCCCCCATGGCGTGCGGGTCAACGCCGTGTGCCCCGGCTGGGTGCACACGCCTATGGCCGATGCGGAGATGCAGCCGTTGATGGACACCTACGGCGACACGCTGCAGCAAGCCTACGACCGGGTTTGCGCCGACGTGCCACTGCGCCGCGCCGCCCAGGCAGACGAGATCGCCAAAGTGTGCCGCTTCCTGGCCTCCAGCGACGCGTCGATCATCACCGGGGCGACGTTAGTGGCGGACGGTGGTTCGAGCATCGTCGATGTGCCGACATTGGCCTTCACCCGTTTGGAGCCCGCCCATGCCCAATGACCTGGATTTCAGCGGGCAGGTAGTGTTGGTCACCGGCGGCGCCCAGGGGATTGGCCTGGGAATCGTCGAAGCGTTTGCCCAGCGTGGCGCCCGGGTGGTGATTGCCGACCGCCTGTTGGAGCAGGCCCAAGAGGTTGCTGCTGCACTGAACGCGCAGGGCTATAGCGTGGAAGCGGTGGGTGTCGACCTGGCAGAGGCCGAGGCAGTATTCACCTGCGTTCAAGCGCTGCCGCAGCTGGATATCCTGGTGCACAACGCCGGGTACTTTCCGCTGACTCCCTTTGAAGCCATCACCCCGGCGATCCTGCAGCGCACGCTGGCGGTCAACCTGTCAGCGTTGTTCTGGCTGACCCAGGCGGCCTTGCCGATGTTTCGCCAGCAAGGCCGGGGCTGTGTGCTGGTGACCTCCTCGGTCACCGGTAACCGGGTGGGGTATCCGGGGCTCAGTCACTACGCGGCGTCCAAGGCCGGGGTCAACGGGTTCATCCGCAATGCGGCGTTGGAACTGGCGCCGCTGAATGTGCGGGTGAATGGTGTGGAACCGGGCATGATCGCCACCCCGGCGATGGGCAACCTGGGGAATGCGGCGTTGAATGACAGCATTGCCAGTCGCGTGCCATTGGGGCGGCTGGGGGCGGCGGCGGATATTGCTGGGGCAATGGTGTTCCTGGCGTCGGGTTTGGCGAGCTACATCACTGGGCAGACATTAGTGGTGGACGGCGGATCCACCCTGCCAGAAGTCTGAAATGCGAATTAAATGTGGGAGCTGGCAAGCCAGCTCCCACATTAGATCGCCTTTGTTCTAAAGACAGTGCTCAGGCCCCCACCGCCTGCATCCGGCTTGAGCGAAAATCCTTGGGCGACACCTCAAACTGCTTCTTGAACGACCGGCTGAAATGCGCCGAATCGGTAAACCCCCACTTATAGGCAATCGAGGTAATCGACTCGCTGCGCAGGAACGGGTTGGTCAAATCATCCGCGCTGCGCTTTAGCCGTGCCCGCTGGATGTAGCGGCACACGCTGTCATCCTGTTCCTCAAACAGGCGATACAAATGCCGCACCGAGATATTCAGCCGATTGGCCAAACCGATCGGGCTCAAGCCGGGCTGGCTCAGTGACTCATCAATCACTTTCTGCACATAACTGCGCAGGTTATTCCCTTGCAGCGCCGCCATGCCTTCGCGGCACTCGTCGCCCTGCTCCAGGGCCGAGCCCAGCAGCGAGACGAATGCCGATTGCAAGGCCTCTACCTCGCCGTCACCGTCTTCGGTGTTGTCCTTGCACAACTGGTCCATCAGCACATGCAGCATGCGCCCACAGGCCTTGGTCGAGGAGATCTTGCCAAACGCGCGCCCATCGCCGCCCAGGTGTTTGCACACCTGCGGGCGCGATAGGGAGAGCGAGGCGTGTTCGATAAGGCCGAAGGGGATGATTTCGATGGAACCCACCGAGTCCATCAGCAGCATCTCGCCAGGGGCCAGTTGCAGGGTCTGGCCGTTCTGCACGATCTGCGAATAACCGCTGCGCTGGCTGACTAGGTAGCAATCCTGGTCGTTGTCGTGATCGGCATGGTGCGACGGACGTTTGATCAGCCCGGCATTGGTGCGCAGGATGGCCAGGCCGCGCGGCAAGTTGCTGATCTCGCCGATGAACAGCGAGCGGTTGAAAGCCAGTTCGGTATCGAAATAACCGCACGCGTCGCGCAGCTCCCGATTCCAGGTGTCCAGCCCGTCGTGTGCATGCTGTGGGATGCTCATGGGGTGCCTCCGCAATGGCTTCTTTTTGTTGTTCTGATGCAATAGTTAACATGTTAGCTATTTGCACGCAACAACTACCTGTCTTGCCATTGCGGTTGCACTATTGATGCCAATCAGAGGGACGACAACAGCCGTTGCAAGCCCACCAGGCTGGCGAGCAAGTGATCACGCTGCACCGGGCTCAAGGCGATATAACGTCGGAACGCCGGCATGCGATTGACCACCTCGCTGCCGCCCATATGCTCCAGGCGCACGCACCATTGCTGGTTGTGCAACTCGATACGCAGGCGCTTGAAATCCAGCGGCATCAAGGCTTGGAACAACGTAGGGTCTGCCAGCAAGCGCGCCTGCAAGTCACGGCCCAGCGCCTGGTTGCCTGAACGCCTGCGCACACGGATGCCGTTGCGCCGAATCGCGCCGCCATGGTGCACCTCGAAACTCGCTGTGCCCCCTGTTGCAGCAGGCACACGCAGCACGAACTCGGTCATCACCAGGTGCATCAACAACTGCGATTCGGTGCGCTCGACGATATCAACCGCCAACCCGGCAAGCTCAGCGTTAGCAGGCCCAAGGTTGCGCCGCACATGCGCCAGGGTGATCCCCGGTCGGTAGCCCGCCGGGGCCCGATCGGCACGGAACAACTCAAACAGTTTTTGGCGCAAAGTCGCTATAACCATGATCAGCATGCCCCGGTTGATGACTGAACTCCTTTGCCAATACCTCCTCCACGGAGGCCGGTTTGAAAGGATTGACCTTCTGCACCACCAGGGTCCAGAACAACGCATACGCCGCCGTCCCGCCCAGCATCACGCCAAACGGCACGTAGATGTCCGAGGGGTTCATGCCCGGCGGGGTGATGAACCACATGCCCAGCAGGATGCCCAGGCTCGACACAATCTGCGGCAGCGGAAACCACGGCGAGCGATACGCCCGTGGCAAGTCCGGCCGACGAATGCGCAGGATCACCACCGACACCGTCACCAGCAGGTACGCAAAGCTCCACGCGCACACCGCCGCCAGTACCAGGTGCATGATGTTGTCGGTGTTGCCGCCCAGGTACAGCGCGTGCAGGCAGGGAATCAGCATCGCTACCAAGATGCACAGCAGCGGGGTCTTGAAGCGCGGGTGCAAGTAGGTGAAGACTTTGGGCAACGCGCCATCCACCGCCATGCCGTAGAGAATGCGTGGCACACCGGCCATCAAGGTGTTGATGGTCGCCGCGCCGGCAAACAGAAAGCCGATGCCCAGCCACATCGGGCCGAACTGCCCCATCACCTGCTCGGCGAATTTTGGAATCGCCATGGGTGTGTCCAGCAGGTGCAGGCCGGAGGCGGCATCAAGGACCACGTTTTCCACCTGGCGCTTCATCGCGGCGCCGTAGATGAACATGCACGTGGCCACGCCCACCAGCCCGAGCATCATCGCGCGCGGCATCACCTTGGCCGATTGGCGCAGGTCCGGTGCCAGTGGCGTGACGAACTCACAGCCAACAAACATGAACATCGCCATGCCCACCAGCGACAGCACGGTGATCAGGTCGGTGCCCACCAGCGACTCGCCGAACCAGCCATCCAATTGCACCGCGGGTGCGGCGATCAAGCCCAGCACGCCGAATATCATCAGCGTGGTCCACATGCCGAACGTGAGGATGATTTCCGCCCGCCCGAATGCGCTGACACCAAAGGCATTCAGCACGCCGAACACGATCACGAAGCCCACCCCCAGCAACCACGAACCACCGGCCGACTCGGCCAGGGTATTGAGGTGTTCGAAGTTCACCAGCGCCATCACCCCGGACAGGATGGTCTCGGCGGTGCCGGCAAATACATGCACGATCAGGTAGGCCGACAAGGTGCCGGTGATCGCGAAAAAGCGTCCCATGCCGCAGTTGATGTAGTCGTACACCGAGCCGGTGGTGGGCAGGATCGCCGCGGCCTCGGCGAACGTCGTGGCCTGGGCCAGCATCATCACTACTGCGATCAGCATCGCCAGGGCAAAGGCGCTGCCGCCGATACCGAAGCCCATGGTGGCGGTGAGAATCACCGGGCTGGCCATGATCAGGCCAATGGTGCTGGCCAGTGCGGTGGGGAAACCTACCGTGCCTCGGTTGAGGTGCGCGGTGAGTCGGTCGTTGCTCGACATGGTGGGGTCCTCGAAAGCGGTTTTTTTTAATGTATCGGCACTCTGCGCCCCACCCGTGTTAGTCGTCTTGCCCCTGTCTGCCGCCGGTTTTGTTGCTCCCTGCCACGGCCCGGTGCCTGGCGGCCAGGGTCAAATCCCTGGCACGCAGAGGAAAGACTTGGGCCCCCAGCGCTCGCCCTAATGCGCCCTCACTCTTAACCAAGCTGGGGACAATAACAATGGAGCACACACTGAAAAATCGCCGCCTGGGCCAGGCGGTCGGCCTGGCTACCGCGTTACTGGTGGGCCAGGCCCAGGCGGTCGAGTTGTACGCCGATGCCGACACCAAAGTCACCGGCAACTTCCTTGCCGTGTACGGCATGTTCAACAGCCCGAAGAACTATGACGGCCGCACGGGTGGGTCCACCTGGCGCGAGGCATTTATCAAGTACGGCCTGAGTGTGGAACAAAGCCTGGGCAATTTCGGTGGCGTGTACGGCACGGCCAACCTGGTGAGTTCCGGCACCTGGGGCGATGGCGATGCGTCCGGGGTCACTACCGGCAAGGAGCGCACCACCAAGTTTGACGAAGCCTTCGCCGGCTGGCGTTCCGGTGACCTGTTCCCGGCCTTGGGCAAGGACGGCATCGACCTGTCGTTCGGCCGCCAGGTGCTCACCCTCGGCGACGGTTTCATCCTCAACGACGACGGGCCCAACCTGGGCAAGGGCGTGGGCGACGGCGAGTTCAATCGCGGCGGCGCCTACTACATCGCCGCACGTCACGCGTTCGACAAGACCGCGGTGATCCGCCTCGGCGGCAAAGACGGCGTGCATGGCAGCCTGCTGTGGTTCAAGTCCGACAACCCGGCCCAGGCCATGACCGAAATGGCCGCCGGCACCCTGGAATACACCGCCGCACCCGGCACCCTCGGGCTCACCTATATGCGCGGCATCGACGTGGACGACCGCTACGCCTCTGATGTACAGCGCCAACGCAAAGGCATGAACCTCTACAGCGTGCGCGGCGCCGGCAACGCGGGCATCGACAACGCCCACTTTGCCTTCGAACTGGCGCGCCAGGACCGCCGCGACGGCCAGGAAAACGCCGGTTACGCCGAAGCCGGCTACACCTTCGCCAACCTGCCCTGGTCACCGGACCTGACCTACCGCTACGCCCGCTATTCAAAGGATTGGGATGCGATGTTCGCCGGTTTCAACCGTGGCTACGGCACGTGGGTCCAGGGCGAAGTGGCCGGCAACTATTCCGGCCCCTACAACACCAACACCTCGGTGCAGCACATGGCCCTCAAGGTCAAGCCGCTGGAGAACCTCACCCTCGGCGCGCTGTTTTTCGACTACAACACCGTCAGCACCCGTGGCCAGCTGAACCTGGACGGTCGCGAACTGGACCTGTACGCCGAATGGGCGGTGAACGAACACCTGATCATCACGCCGCTGATCGGTCTCTACAAACCCAACAAAGATGCCGAAACCGGCGGCAACCAAGTCGGCGGCAACGGCACCAACGTCTACAGCCAACTGGTAGTGGCCGTGCCGTTCTGAGGCGTCTGGGCAGTCACAGGCAGAAAACCTGGCAGGCACAGTCAAGCCACAGGGTGACCCGTTGGTTACCCTCGGTTTTTCTTTTGTGAACTGCCAGGAACCTGCCATGAGCGATATCCCGCTGCTGCCCCAAGTCGAAGCGTTTTTGCGTCGACCCCACGGGCTGTTTATCGACGGCGACAACGTACGTAGCCACTCCAGCCAGACGCTGGCGGTGACCAACCCGGCCACCGGCCAGGTCATCGCCGAGGTTGCCGATGCTGACCTTGCGGATATCGACGCAGCGGTAGATTCCGCCAATCGTGGCTTTGCCCTGTGGTCGCAAACGGCTCCAGCCACGCGCGGCAATGTGCTGCTCAAGCTTGCCGACCTGTTGGAGCGCAACCGCGAGGAACTGGCGCAGATCGAGACGTGCCAGTCGGGCAAGATCATCCAGATTTCCCGCGCATTCGAAGTCGACCAGGCCGCGCACTTCCTGCGCTATTACGCTGGCTGGGCGAGCAAACTCACGGGCCAGACCATCACCCCATCGTTGCCCTCGTTCAACGGCGAGCGCTACACCGCCTTCACCTTGCGTGAACCGGTGGGCGTGGTGGTGGGCATCGTGCCGTGGAATTTCTCGACCATGATCGCCATCTGGAAACTCGCCTCGGCACTGGTGACCGGTTGCAGCATCATCATCAAGCCCAGCGAATTCACCCCGCTGACGATCCTGCGCATCGCCGAACTGGCCATCGAAGCCGGGCTACCGGCAGGGGTGCTCAACGTACTCACCGGCGGCGGCCAGGTCGGCAAGGGGTTGGTGGAACATCCCGGCACCCACAAGGTGTCGTTCACCGGCTCCGTGCCCACCGGTATCGCCGTGGGCCGCAGTGCCATGGGCGCAGGCCTCACCCGCGCCACCCTGGAACTGGGCGGCAAGAACGCCGCGGGTTTCCTGCGCGACGTGGACGTGGACAAGGCGGTAGACGGCATCATCGAAGCCGGCTTCCTGCACTCCGGGCAGATCTGCGCGGCGGCCGAACGCTTCTTCGTACACCGCTCACAGATCGATGCCGTGCTGGAAAAACTCAAGCTTCGCCTCAGCCGCCTGGCCATCGGCTCGCCGCTGGACGAACGCACCGAATTCGGCCCGGTCACCCACCACCAGCACCAGCTCAAACTGCTCGGCTACTTCACCCAGGCCCGCGCCGAAAACAATACGATCATCCACGGCGGCACCCTCCTCGACCGCCCCGGCTGCTACGTCGAGCCCACGGTGATCCTGGCCAATAGCATCAACGACACCCTGCTCAACGAAGAAACCTTCGGCCCCATCGCCACCTTCCTGCCCTACGACAGCGAAGACGAGTTGCTGGCGCTGATGAACCACGGCCCCTACGGCCTCAGCGCCAGCCTGTGGACCAACGACCTGGGCAAGGCGCTGCGCATGGTCCCGGCGATCAACGCAGGCACCCTGTGGGTGAACATGCACACCCTGCTCGACCCCGCGGTGCCGTTTGGCGGCAACCGCTCTTCGGGGGTTGGCCGGGAGTTTGGCAGCGCCTTTATCGAGGACTACACCGAGCTCAAATCCGTGATGATCCGGTACTTACCCGTGTAGTGAGCGGGCTTGCCCCGCGCTGGGAGGCGAAGCCGCCCCAAAACCAGGCACCTCGGTCTAACTGAAACACCGCGGCGACTGGGTTGGGACGGCTTCGCCCCCCAGCGCGGGCGGTGCGACGATTCGACAAGCCCGCTCACTACAAGACGCAAATGTTGCCAGATGTTGATGTACCAGACTGTCCCAGACCGATGCTTTAGCCTTGCTGGCCCATCGACAACAAGGAAGCGTCATGCAAAGAAAGGTTATCAATCCCACAACGGTTTTCAACTCTCTGCAATACGGCTTCAGTCAGGCCATTGAAGTACCCGAGGGACGACGCATTCTGCTCTCCGGTCAAGTCGGGGTGGATGCCCAAGAGCGCGTCGTTGGTCAAGGCATTGCTGACCAGACTGCCACCGCGTTGGACAATATCGAACGGATCCTGGCCGAGGTCGGCGGTGACCTGTCGCATGTGGTGATGCTGCGGTTGTACATCGTCGAATCGGCTCGAGACCAGCAGGAACCGATCGCCCAGGCTTTGCGCCTGCGCTTCCCACACAATCCGCCGCCGTCTTCGTGGATCATCGTCAGCGGTTTGTCGTTGCCCGAATGGCTAATCGAAATCGAAGCAGAAGCGGTGGTTTGTAGTTAGCGGCCCATGGCCAGGCTGAATGGCGAAAATTCGGCAAACCGCCAGCGCAAGGCCAATGCTGCCGGGCGTCGGAGCACGTGTTCCACGTTTACCGTCCACAGCCGTTGTGCGCCCTCGAACGCGGCTACTTGCGGCCCGTCGAGGATCAAGGCGGTGCGCCCGGCAACGTGCAATACATCCCCCGATTCAAAGTCGACGAACAACAGCCCCGCCACGGGGTTGGCGTGCAGGTTGCCGAGGGTGTTGAAGAACTGGTTGCCGGCAAAGTCGGGAATGGTCAGCAAGTTGCCGTCCACCCGCACGAACCCTGTGTTGCCGCCACGATGGGAGACGTCCACCGAGCGTTCACCCTCCGCGTCGACGTAGCTGGCGACGAAGAAGGTGTCGGCATTGCGGATCATCGCTTGCGCGGTTTCATCCAGGCCAGTCGAGCGTTCGGCCACGTTGCCGGGTTTGCGCGCAATGCCGTCCACCGGCCGCAGTTGGATGTATTTGGGGCAGTTGCCGTAGGTGTGCACCACGTCTACCGAGAAACCCTCGTGATCGAGGGCGCCAACGCGACCATTCATGCGGTTGCGGCGGCGGGTGTTGAGGTCGATGCCCAACAGGCCCACCGCTGCGCCTTGGCGAAAGGCCGCGCGGGCCGGGTCACGCGTGGACGGCAGGCTGTCGATCTGCAAGGTATACGGGTCCGGCGAATGGGCGAACCCCGGCGCACCTTCCACCATCGTCGCCCATGGGGTGCCTTGGTCATCCACTACGCCGAGCACCAGGTACGGCAACAGCGGATAGAAATCCCGGTGTTGTTCCGGCAGATGATCGCGGATCACCTTGGGCCCGATCATCGCCATGCGCTCGGCCACGCCGACCACTTCTTGCATGTGCCGTTCGCCGGCATGCCAGGGGGACTGTTCATTCGAGTTCATGGCGATCACCTCATCAAAGATGCCCCGATGCTGCGCTCTACCCGCCACCGAGAGAATGCCCACACCTGGCAATCCACTGTTACGCCAGCTGAAATGCTGGATGTTCGCGCAACTCAGTCACGCAGTGATCGACAAAGCTGCGCACGCGCATCGGCGCGTTGCGGCCTTCGCGATACACCACATGCACTGGCATCGGCGGCAGCTCATAAGTCGCTAACACCCGGCGTAATTGCCCACTTTGCAGGTGCTCGTGCACCGGGTAACTCAGGCAACGAATCAGCCCCGCTCCGTGCACCGCCGCGTTGATGGCGCCTTGCACCGTGGCGCAGCCCAATCGTGCACGGGCCTTGAGTTGATAGCCCTGGAACGCCCAATGCACCTGATCGGCACTGGCAATCAGCCGATGCTGCTTGAGGTCATCCGGGTGCTGGGGTTCGCCGTGATCCGCAAGATAGTTCGGGCTGGCACAGAGGATATGCCGCACATGCCCCACCGGCCGCGCAATCAACGATGAACTGGGCAGCTCGCCGACCAGGATCGCCACGTCCAATCCTTCTTCATGCAGGTTCGGGTAATAGTCGTGGTAATGCGCGACGAGGCGCACCCCGGGATAGCGGTCCATGTAGTCCGCCAATACCGGCGCCATCACGTAACGACTGAATAGAAACGGCAGGAATACCCGCAGGTTGCCCTGCGCCTGCACATGCAAACCCCTGGCCGAGGCTTCGGCGGCGTCCACCGCCGCCAGCAACCGCACGCAGTCGGCCAGGTAGGCGGTGCCCGCGCCGGTCATACTGACACCTCGCGTACTGCGCTCAAGCAACGGCACGCGCAGCCGCGCCTCCAGCCGGGCAACCGCGCGCACCAGGGTCGGGCCCGACACCTGGGCATTGCGCGCCGCTGCCGCCAGGCTTGGTTGCCCGGCCAGCGCGGCGAACAGCTGCATATCGCGATAACGCTCCATCAGCCGCGCCGCTTCATCGCCGGGTTCAGCGCGGCGTCCTGGCCGAGGCGATGGGAGAGGAAGTCCACGAAGGTATTGATCTTGGCCGGCACACGCGCGCTTTTCTGGAACACCACCTGGATCGGCAACGGCGCGGGTTCAAAGTCTTGCAGCACGATTTCCAACTCTCCCGCCGCCACCGATGCGGCGACCTGATAGGACAGCACCCGTGTCATCCCCCAGCCCAGGCGCGCCAGGTTGATCGCGGCGTTGTTCGCCGTCACCACCAGGCGCGGTTCGATAGGCACCGTCAGCGGCTGGCCCGCGTCCACAAACGTCCACTCGCTCACCAGTTGGCTGGACGACGACGTCGCGATCTTGGCTTCGCGCAATTGGAAGGGATGATCGGGACGCCCGTGCTGGTCGAGGTAACCCGGCGACGCGCAGACCACTCGCCGCACCTCCCCCACCTTGATCGCCTGCTGCCCCGGCTCATGCAAATGGCCGATGCGCACGGCCACATCGACGCCTTCGTCGATGATGTTGACCACGCGGTCGACCAGCAAGGCATTGATATTCACCAAGGGAAAACGGTCCAGGTACTCCCCCAGCACCGGCGCCACATACAGCTCGCCAAACAGTACCGGCGCGGTCACGGTGAGGTGGCCGCAGGGGATGGAGTAACTGCCCGCCGCCGCTTCCTCGGCCTCATCCAATTCGGCGAGGATGCGCCGGCAATCCTCCAGGTACCGCTGGCCGGCTTCGGTGAGGTGCAGGCTGCGAGTGGTGCGCGACAATAGCTGGGTGCCGATGCGTTCTTCCATGGCGGCGATGGCTCGGGTCACGCTCGGCGGCGAGGTTTTAAGGCGGCGCGCGGCGGCGGCAAACCCCTCCTCCTCGGCCACCGCGAGGAACACCTGCATTTCATGAAATCGGTCCATCGCGAGCCCTTTTGTTGCTTACTCACCCCAAAAACTCATATCACTCGGTACGCGGCATACCCACGAACCCCGGCAACGCTTCGATGCTGGCAAGCCACGCACGCACCTGAGGGTAGTCGGCCAGCGACACATTGCCTTCCGGCGCGTGGGCCACATAGGTATAGAAGGCGATATCGGCGATGGTCGGTTGCTCGCCGGCCAGGAAGCGGCTCGCCGTCAGTTGCTGTTCCACCAGGTTCAACAGCGCATGGCTGCGGTTGATGGCGGTGACGGTATCCACATCAGCCCCAAACACCACCGCCAGACGCGCAGTGGCCGGGCCTGCGTGCAATTGCCCCGCAGCCGCCGACAGCCAGCGCTGCACGCGAGCCTGCCCAACTGGATCAGCCGGCAACCAAAGGCCCTTGCCGTACTTGTTGGCGAGGTACACCAGGATCGCGTTGGAGTCGGCCAGTACCACGCCGTCGTCATCAATTGCCGGGACCTGGCCAAAGCTGTTGACTGTGGCGATGAAATCCGGGGCCTTTTGGGCGCCCTGCTTGAGGTCCACCAGGATGAACTCCGTGGGCAGACCCAGCAGGGACAACATCAGCGACACCCGGTGGGAATGGCCGGATAACGGGAAACCGTAGAGTTTGATCGCGGGCTGGGACATGAAAGGCTCCAAAGGTGGGTGATCGACGCCAAGCATGTTCTACCGCTGACCTGATCGTTGGAATCACCTGGAATTACAATCCAGCATTTCAGCGGATGAAACAATCACCGCTCCTCCAGGCGTTCGCGCAAAAACCGGTGGCTGACGGAAAACAACCGCCGATACGTCAACAACACCGCCCCCACCGTGCCCAACGCCGACGACGCGGCAATCAAAAACATGATCACGATCTGATACCGCACCGCATCCACCGGGCTCTCCCCCGCCAGCACCTGGCCGGTCATCATGCCGGGCAGGCTGACAATGCCCACCACGGTCATCTGGTTCAGCGTCGGGATCATGCCCGCACGCACGGCCTGGCGGATTGCTTCCTGGGCCGCTTCCCAGCGTGAGCCGCCGAGGGCCAGGATCATTTCGATGGTATTGCGCCCCGAGGTCAGTTCCTGGGTCATGCGTTCGATGCCCAGGGATACGCCGGTGAGGGTGTTGCCCAGGATCATCCCCAGGATCGGAATGGCGTACTGTGGCTCGTACCAGGGATGAATGCGGATCACCGCAAACAGGCCCACCGCCGTCACCAGCCACGAGCTGCCCCACACCGAAACGATACTGTCGACCCGCTGCCCCTTGTACGTGCGCCGCCCGCGCCCGGCTGCGGAGATGCCGGCGATCAACGTCATGGCGCACATCAACGGCAGCACCACGTACCAGTAGGCGAACTCAAACACCCAGCCCAACAGGTAACCGATGGCCAACAGCTGTACCACGGTGCGCACTGCCGCCCACAGCAACTGGCGACCCAGGCCCAGGCGCAGCAGTAATGACAGCGCACCGTTGATCAGGATCAGCGAGGCGGCGATGCCCATGTCCAGGGCCGTGAGGTTTTGGTAGTTCATGGCTGGGCCGCCCCGCTCAATACACCGGCGCTCATGTGCAGGTGGAGGTTGCTCATGCGCTGGGCCTGGTCGAGGTCGTGGGACACCCAAATGCAGGCGCGGGACTTATCGGCGGCAAACCAGGCGTCGATCAGCGCTTCCACTTCGCGCGATGAGGTGGGGTCGAGGGCGGCGGTAGGCTCGTCCAGCAGCAGCACCTCGGGATTGAGTTGCAGGGTACGGATCAGCGAGACCACCTGGGATTCTCCGCCCGATAAATCCGCAGCGCTTTTTGCCAGGAAGTCCGGCGCCTTGCCAGCGTGGCCCAGCAGCGTGGTGACCGCTGCAAGGTCGAAACTGCGGTTGCGTGACGTTTTGAGGCTGAACGGAAAACGCAGGTTGTCTTCCACCGTGCCTTCGATCAACGCCGGGCGTTGGGACAAATAGCTGACATGGCAGCGGTAGTGGGGGATTTGCGCGTTGCTGATCGGCTGGCCATTCCACAGGATTTGCCCGGAACTGGGCGCATCCAGCAGGGCCAGGGCGCGCAGGAACACACTTTTGCCAGACCCCGACGAGCCGGTAATGGACACGCGGTCAGCAGCGTTCAAGGTGAAATCGGTGGGTTGGAGCAAGGGCACCTGGCGGCGCTCGTCCATGCGCGTGAGGGCGCGGGTTTGAATTAACGGGGTCTTAGTCATGAACTCACTACTCGGTGAACAACTTGCAATAAAATATTTCACTGCCTATATTCGCCGCCTGGCGCCTTCTACGCCACCTTCCGCGGAAAGGGCTGCGCCCAGGACACTGCAACACCCTCATTTTTCTACGACTCCCAACCTTAAAGCGGACAAGGTTTACATCAGGAGCTCGTATGTCCCAAGTCTTCAACACCGACGGCCGCCTCAACCTTGAGCAGCAGCGCAAGCGCGCCAAGGAACTGTTGCCGCGCCTCAAAGCCGAAAACCCCAACGCCACGTTGTCCCAGGCCCAATGGGAAATCGCCAAGCAATTGGGGTTCAGCAGTTGGCCCAAGCTCAAGGCGCATGTCGATGCCATCGACTTCGCCGCCCGCCATCCCGACTTCGCAGCCTGCGATGAAGCCCGCACCACCCACTGGCGCTGCGGCAATGACATCGCCCACAGCCTGCAACTGGCCGGTTTCAAAGGCCAGTTCCGCATGCTCACCGACCCCTTGTGCATGGGCCCGGTACGCAACCTGCCCAGTGAGGAATACCAGGCCCTGCGCAGCGCTTTCATCAGCCAGGCATTTACCCTGGACAAAGACGATGCCGCTCGCCGGCTGGCCGACGAATACACCCACCTGCAAGCCCTGGCCAGCGCCGAACACAGCGTGTTGTGGTGCGAAGCCGACGCCTATGACCAACTGTTCCTGATCCGCGCATTGGCAGGCCTGGAGCGCGCGCCGCAGAGGCTGGAGCTGATCGAAGTAGACCGTATCCCCGGCGTGCAACGCTTTATCGGCATCGGCCAACTGGCGCCGGATGTACTCGCCTGGCTGTGGCCACAACGCCGCCTGATCGATGACGCCGCCGTGCAACTGGCAGAGCAGGCGTGGTCGGCGTACTGCGACAGCGCGCCGCTCAAATGGGCGCAACTGGCCCACGCTACACATCCTGCCCTGCCCTTTTTGGCGCCTGCGTTGCTGCGCCAGTTGCAGGAACTGCCTGGGGCGCAGGATGGGCTGTCGCTGACCGGGCGGCTGGTACTCACCTACCTGGCCGAGGCGGGACCAAAACCTGCGGGGCGGGTGTTTGCCGAGTTGATGGCCAAGCGTGAGCCGCTGCCGTTTCTGGGGGACATGATGTTCTTTGCGCTGCTACGGCCATTGATCGATGGTGAGGCGCCGTTGCTGGCGGAGACGGACGCGGGGTTGGCGCTGACGGAGTTGGGCCGGGCGGTACTCGAGGGGCAAGCGTATTGGCTGGAGCATGCCAGCCATGAGCGGTGGGTGGGGGGTACCCGAATCACCCCCGGCCAACCGCACTGGACGATTGACGAAGACCTGCGCCCCCTCTGGCGCCTAGCCTAATGTAGTGAGCGGGCTTGCCCCGCGCTGGGGGGCGAAGCCGCCCTAAACCCAGGCACCTCGGTCTTTCTGAGACACCGAGGCGCCCTGATTGGGGCGGCTTCGCCCCCCAGCGCGGGACGAGCCCGCTCACTACAAGGGCTGGCTGAGGTGTTCCAGGGTGTAGCGCAAAGAGGCTGGCAACATTGGTCCGTGGCTCAGGCCGGGGAATGTCTGGTAGCGCACTTTCAAGCCCTGCACTTGCTGCAAATCTGCCAGCAGCCTCTTCGCCGCGCCGTCGCCTTTTGGCCCGACCTGCATCGAAGGGCTCGCCGGTTCCTCATCGCCGCGCATCATCAACAACGCACGATGTTTTCCAGCAAGGCGCTGCGCCAATCCTTCGGCATGAATCACCCCACCGTTCCACCACAACGACGGACTCGCCGCCGCGTATTCATCAAACGCATCCGGCCGGGTCATCAGCGTATACAGCACCAGCAACCCACCGTAGGAATGCCCCCACAACAGTTGCCGCTTGGGTTTTTCCTCCAGGCGCTGGTTTATCAGCGGGCGGATTTGCTGGGTCAGCAAATCGAGGAACTGCTCCGCCCCACCACTGGGCACGTCGGTCAACGGATCGCGTTGCGCGCCCTCGCCCACTTGCGGCGTGTAGTCGAAGGTGCGTGCATTACGTTCGATGCGCAGTGGCGTGGCATAACCCACCGCCACCAACACCGGTGGCGTGGGGCTGTGGGACAGGCGGTTGAGCAGCTCGGTGTCGAGCGCCGCCATGGCCGCATTGCCGTCCAGCAAGTAGGCCACCGGGTTGGCCGCGCTGACCTTGAGCGGACGGCCCAGCCAGATGCGGTAGTGTCGCGCGCCGTCGGCAGAGTCCAGTTCCAGGGTGCTGAAGCGGTAGTCGCTGGCCTCGCGCAACACCGGGGCATCCATCAACTGGTCCGGTGCCGGTTTGGCCAGCGCACACTGGGTAAACAGCAGCGCGAGAACCATCGCCCGGCGCATCAGAACGACGCCGTCAGGCTGGTGAACAAGGTCCGGCCAGACTGGTTGTAGGTGGCCGCGCCCGCACCGTCGATGTTGGTCACGCCCTGGGCGTTGCCTTCGCGCCACAGGCGTTTGTCGAACACGTTATCCACGCCAGCGGTGAGGCTGAGGTTTTTGGTGATGGCATAAGTCCCGCTGACACCCGCGATGGCATATGGCGACAGTTGGTTGTTGCTGGAGCCTGTCACGCGGTAGCCGTGGTAGTCGTATTTTTTCGGGGTCTGCTTGCCGTACCAAGCCACGTTCGCTTGCAGGGACAGGTCCTGGGTGGCCTGCCAGTCCAGCATGGAGTTGAGGGTGTACTTGGGCGTTACCGAAAGCACATCACCGGTTTGCTTGTTTTTCGATTGCAGCATGTAGGTGAAGTTATTGGTCCAGGTCACTTGCTCGCCCAACGGCAAGGTCAAGTTACCTTCCAGCCCCTCCACAAGTGCCTTGGGTACGTTTTCCCACTGGAACACGTTGGCGTTGGCGGTGGAGCCGGTGCCACCGGTGGCTGTACCGACTGGGGTCAGGCCGGACTCGATCTTGTTCTTGTAGTCGTTGCGAAAGTACGTCAGGCCCGCAACCACACCGTTGTTGCGGTACTCGATGCCCAGCTCCTTGTTGACGCTGGTCTCGGCTTCAAGGTCGGCGTTGCCTTGCAGGTAGCAGCTCTTGGTCGACCCGTAGCAACCCTGGCCGTTGCTATACAACAGGTAATTGGGGTTGAGCTGGTAGAGGTTCGGCGCCTTGTACGAACGGGCGATACCGGCCTTCAAGGTCAGGGTGTCGGTGAGTACCTGGGACAGGTTGAGCGAGGGGCTCCAGTTGTCGCCGACGATGTCGTGGTGGTCCAGGCGCAGGCCTGGGGTGAGGCGGGTGCCAGGGCGCAGTTCGATGTTGTCTTCGGCGAACACAGAGAAGATCCGCGCCGACGAGGTGCTGCTGCGATTGGTGCTAGTCAGCCCGGCGACGCTGCCACCGGCAGTGGTGGTTTGCGTGTTGGCGCTGGGGTCGTCGAGCTTGGACTCAACCCACTCGGTGCCCAGGGTCAGCACCTGGTCGACACCGGCATGCAGCGGCAAGCTGACCTCGCCATGGGCGGTCAGGTCGCGCAGCGTGGTGGTGTAGAAGTCCGTGTTGGCGAAGATGCCTTCGGTTCCGCCCGCCAGCCCTTCGTTGATGCGGCTATTGCGGGTCTTTTCGTATTGCAGGTAGGCCAGGCTGCTGCCGAAATCCCATTCGCCACGGTGGGTCACGGCGTAATGTTCGCGGTACAGGATATTGGTCTCGTGGCCGAGCATGCTTTTTACGCTGGCGTTGGTGTTGGTGTTCTGGGTATCGCCGGTGTAGATGTTGCCCTGGCGGCTGAAACCGGCCTCCAGGTCGAGGGTTTGCTCAGGGGTCATTTTCCAGCTGAGCAAACCGTTGACGTCCTTGTTGCGCACGCCTTCGCGCCCCGCCGGCAGCGTGCCGATCTGGTTGCCGTAGCGGGTCGATTCATGGCCGCTGTTGATGTCGGCATCGTCGGCATCTGTCTTGGCGATGTTGCCGTATACGCGGTAGCTGAGGGTGTCGGTGATCGGGCCGTTGAGGCCGAAGTTCATGCGCTCGGTTTCGCCTTCCTCTTTGTGCTGGGCGAAGTTGTGGTAAATCGTCGCCGAGCCGTGGGTCTCGGTGCCGGGCTGCTTGGTGATGATATTCACCACGCCGCCCGCCGCGCCGTTGCCGTAACGGGCTGCCGCCGGGCCACGGATGACTTCAATGCGCTCCACTTGATCGGCCGGCACCCAGTTGGTGTCGCCACGGCTGTCACGCTCGCCGCGCCAGCCGTAGCGCACGGAGTTACGGCTGCTGACCGGCTTGCCGTCCACCAGGATCAAGGTGTTTTCCGGGCCCATGCCACGGATGTCGATCTGGCGGTTGTTGCCGCGCTGGCCGCTGCTGGAGTTACCGGTGAGGTTCACCCCTGGCATGGTGCGGATGATCTCCGACAGGTCGTTGGCCGGCGGGCGCTTCTTGATGTCGTCGGCCGTGATGATCGACACGCCGGGCATCTGCTTGATCTCTTCCTCAGCGGTGCCCAATACGGTCTGGGTCGGCAGCTCCATCTGCGCGGGTGCTTCGGCGTCGGCGGCGAAACCGACGATGGGCAACACACTGCAAATACTCACGGCAAGCAAGGACAAGCGGAACATGGGGCGATCTCCAAACGTCAACCCGACCGATAGCGGCGGGCCATCAAAGATCGCAGATGATAATCAGATGCAATTGCGAGTAAAGAAACTTAACTTTCTAAACATTTGCCGCCGGCAGACGCAGGTTCATCCGCAACCCCTGACTGCCCTGGGTAGCCCACAACTCGCCGCCCTGCAGTTCGATGGCGCGCCGCGCAATGCTCAAGCCCAGGCCAAACCCCGTGCCCACGGTGCCGTCCAGGCGCAAGTAAGCTTCGAAGATGCGTTCAAGATCAGCGGCTGCAACGCCGGGGCCCTGGTCTTCGATCACCAGCCACCAACTGTCCCCTTCGCGCCAGCCGCTGAGGCGGACCACACCCTGTTCAGGCGAATGGCGGATAGCGTTGCGCAGGATATTTTCCAGGGCCTGGGCAAAGCTGTTGAGGTGCACGTGCAGTTGGCAGCGGCTGTCCAGTTCGCACACCAACGCGTCCAACGGCCAGCCGGTTTCGAAATGCGCGTCCTGCACCAGCGCTTCCCACACCGAGGCCACCACCACGTCTTCGGCTTGCAGGCGCGGTTTTTCGGTGTCGAGCCAAGCCAGGTTGAGGGAGTCGTCCACCAGCCGGCGCATTTCTTCCACTTCCCGCGCCAGGCGTTGCTGCAGTTGCTCGGGCGGCAGGCCGCTTTCGCTGGCGATGGTCAGGCGGGCCAGGGGCGTGCGGATTTCATGGGACAAGGTACGCAGCAACTGCCGCTGTTGGTGCAGGTTCTGACGCAAGCGCTCGGCCATGTGCTCGTACGCACGGGCCAGTTCGCCCAATTCATCCGGGCGGCGGGTCACGCTGCTACTGGCCAGCGGCGCCAGGTCGCCGGCACTCAATGCGTTGGCGCGCTGACGCAATTCATTCAACGGCTGCACCAAATGCCGGTACAGCACCAAGCCCAAGCCCAGCGCCAATAACACCGGCACCACGCCGTGGGTGAACACATGCGTCCAGGGCGTAAGCCCTGGCGGCAACAGGCGCTCGGGCAATTGCATCACCAGCCGTCCACGCTCCGGATGCTCGGGAAACGCAATGCTGACATACGGCAACGCGTCATCCAGGCGTTTGCTCATCGGCCAACTGAGCTTGCGCATGAACGTCAGATGGCTGACCTGTTCGGCATCCAGCGGTGTGGTGCCCAGACTCTGCAAGTAGTCATCGAGCACCGCTACCCAGGTGTGTTCGCGCTGCTCCAGCGCCAATCGCCAGCGCTCCACCGCTTGCGCATCACCGCTGGCCACGACCTGTTCGGCCTCAGCGGCATAGGCGGCCAATGCGATGCGGTCGGGCTGCTCCAAAAAGTAGGTGTTGCGCTCCACCTGCAAGCCCCAACCCCATACCAGCCACACCAGCAGCAGGCAGAAGCACACTTGCAGCACCGCCATCTTCCACAGCAGCGGGTGTCGACGCTGCATCAGGCGCCGTCGCCCATCAGCACGTAGCCCTGATGTCGCACCGCGTCGATGCGGATGCCCTGCACGTCGATGGCCGCGAGTTTGCGCCGCAGGTTGCACACGTGCACATCCAGGCCACGGTCCAGCCGGGTATAGGGCCGATGCAACACGTGTTGATAAAGGAACGCCTTGGTCAGCGCCTCTCCGGCGTGTTCGTGGAGCGTGCACAGCAGGCGGAATTCCGAGGAGGTGAGCCCGGCAGCGACGCCGTTGAAACGCACGTCCCGCGCCTGGCTGTCGAAGGCCAATGCCGAAGCACGCGCAGCCAACGGCGGCGTGCGCGTGCCGCAATCTATCGCCACGCGGCGCAGCAAGGCGTCGATGCGCACATCCAGTTCCGCCAGGCTGAACGGCTTGGGCAAGTAGTCATCGGCGCCCTGGCTGAACCCGGTGATGCGGTCCTGCTCGGCGCCCAGGGCCGACATCAATATCACCGGCGTGCCGCGCTCATGGCGCAGGCGCGAGAGGATGGCCAGCCCACTTTCGTTGGGCAGCATGATGTCCAGCAGGATCAGCTCCACCGGCGAATGCAGCGCCATGTCCAGCCCCTGGTCGCCGCGATGGCTGCTATTGAGGCTGAACCCACGCCGGCTCAAGTGATTGCTCAGGTGCGTGCACAGTTCCACGTCATCCTCGATGATGAGAATGCGCGGGCTGGGCGATGAGGATGCAGCTAGATGATAAGTATTCACAATTACATCAGTTTCGCATTCGACGAAACATTTCGCAATCTTCACTCTTCGCTGCACTGCCCCTCAGCCTGCAACTGCCGCCCGCGCGCCTGCGCCGCGCCCAGCACGCGCAGCAGGTTGCCGCTCCAGATATGGCCGATATCCGCCTCGCTGTACCCGGCCTGCACCAACGCCTCGGTGATCTTCGGCAACTGGCTGACATCCTCCAGCCCTTGCACCCCGCCGCCGCCGTCCCAGTCCGCGCCGATGCCCACGTGCAACGGCCCGACTTGCTCCAGCGTATGCAGCAGGTGCCGCATAAAGTCGGCGAACGTCGCCTGGGGGCTCGGGTAACGCTGCTGCACCTCGCGGATCTGCGCCGACAACTCGGCAAACGCCGCCGGTTGCAGCGCGGGCATCAGGCGCAAACGTTCGAACAGCGGCTTGAGTGCCTTGTCGCGCTGCGGATTGGGCGGCTGGGGGATCAGGTAACCGCCATAGGTGTTGACCTGAATCACCCCGCCGCTCTCGGCCAGGCGGCGCATGCGTGCGTCGTCCAGGTTGCGCGGGTGCGGGTTGATCGCCCGGCTGCTGGAATGGGAGACGATGATCGGCGCACGGGACTGGGCGAGCAGTTGGTCAAACACCTGGTCGGACGCATGGGACGCATCCAGCAGCACGCCCAGGCAATTGGCGCGCTGCACCAGCTCGCGCCCCACCGGGCTCAAGCCATGCCATTGGGGAATCGCCGTGGCCGAATCCGCCACATGGTTATTGGCACTGTGCACCAGGCCGAGCATGCGCAAACCCTGGCGCTGATAAGTGTTCAGCAGGCGTGGATCAGACGCCAAGGGCTCGGCGTTTTCCATACTGATATACACCACGCGCTTGCCCTCGGCGGCGATACGCGGCGCGTCGTCCGGTGTCAGCGCCAGGGCAAAATCGTCCGGGTTACGCGCCACCATGTCGCGAATGCGCGCCAGGGTTGCCAGCCCCTGGTCGCTGGCCCGCGCCATCCCGGCCTCATCAAGGCTGCCCTGGGGCGTGTAGACCGCCCAGAAGCCTCCGTCGAGACCGCCTTCGCGCATGCGCGGCAGGTCGACCTGGGACAAATCCTCCGGGCCATGGCGCTGCAAAATGCTCCAACCGGGACGAGACAATTGCCGAGGCGTGTCCATATGGCTGTCGAGCACCAGCAAGCGGTCATGCAGCGCTCGGGAGTCGGCGTGTGCGCCGGTGATTGCCAAGCTCAGTAACAGCGCCAGCCGCTTCACGCGCCAACCCCGAACAGTCGCTCGGCGTGCGACGGCGCATCCAGCACCGCCTGCAAACGCGCCAGCAACGGCGCGTCGCACAGCGCCTGCAATTTGCCCTGCAACAAACCGTCGCGGCCGCCACGGTCCAGTGCTGCATACGGCCCGTCATACGCAAGCTCGACCACTTCGCCGGTCAACGCGTGCACCCTGAGAGCCGCCGGAAAACCACCGCTGCGCGCCTGTTGCTGGTCCATCTCGGCGCTCGCCTGGATATGCACGCGCGACATGAACGCCAACACCGACTCATCCACCAGTGCCTCACCCTCAAAGTCTTCCAGCGCCGCGCGGCCACGCACAAAAGCGCTGGCCACCACATACGGCAGGCTGAAGCGCGCGGCCAGGTCATTCTCGATCACCCGTGTGGACAGCGACCGCGCACTGCCGCCATTGACCTGCACCACAATACTCACCACCTGCCCCGCCGGCACCTGCTGGCGCAGCTCCAACGCCAGGCGGATCGCGGTCTGGCAGCCAAAACACGCGGGGTACGGTTTGATCGCAAAGCTGTCGAGGCTCTTCGTCAGCGGGTTGCCCGAAAGGAAATCCACCTGCGCCGTGTCAAACCCGAAGCTCGCTAGCCAGCCGTGTTCGCCGGTCAAGAATGCGCTTGGCCCGGTCGCACCGGCCTGAGCCAGCAACACCGATTGCACCGCATGCTGGGCCGAGAAACCGACGGCTAAATCCTTGTCCTGGCTGTAACTGCCGACCTTGGGCGACAACGCCGACAGCAACCCGGCACTCAACGAACTGGCGGCAATCGCCGTGCCGTGGCACACCCGGTCCAGGTCATCATCAAGCAACGCCGAACACCCCAACGCTGCCGCCACCGGTGCAATCAACGAGGTGGTGCGAAACCCTGCCTGCGCACTGCGATGGCCACGCCCGAGGGCTTCGGCCAGGGAAATATTCGCTGCAAAGGCGATCCACAGCGCCCGCAGCAAGCGCTCACCCACCACGCCATGGTGCTCAGCCAATGCCAGGATCGCGGGGATGATCACCACGGCGGCGTGGCCATTGTTGCGCGGGTTGATCAACACTTCCTGAAAGTCCAGGGCTTCGGCGGCGGTGCCGTTGAGCAGTGCGGCGCGAGCCGGGTCGGTGCGCAAGCTGGCGCCCCACACCGAACAGCCGGGGCTGGCGGGCTGCGCCAGGGTGCTGTCCATTTGCGTGCCGCCCACCTGATGGCGACGGGCATACGCGGCGATTGCCACGGTGTCGGCGAGCAAACGCCCGAGGGCGCTGGAAACTGCTTCTGGGATAGGCGCTTCAAGCAATAGCAGATGTCGTGCGACCCACTGCCGGTCTATCGTCGTTACCACGGTTATTGAACCCCTTGCGCCATGATGCCGCCGTCGATCACGAAGTCCGTGCCGTTGGCGTAATGAAATGCCGGCCCTGTCAGGGCCACGATGGCGTGTGCCATTTCCCGTGGGTCGGCGAGCCGGCCCAGAGGAATGCTTGCCAGAAGATGCGGTTCGTCCAGCCGTCCGGCCTCGATGGCGGCCCCCACCATGCGGGTGCGGGTGTAGCCGGGGCTGACGGAAATCGCCCGAACCTGTGCGGCGGCGAAATCCAGCGCCAGCACCTCGGTCATTGCCACCACACCGGCCTTGGCGGCGGCGTAACTGGCGCGGCCAGGCCCGGAGCGGTGGGCGATGAACGAGGCGATATTCACGATCAGCCCGGCGCCGGAAGCGGCCAATGCGGGAAACGCCGCCTGGCAGCTGTAGAACGCGCCGCTGAGGTTGGTTTGCAGCACGGCCTGCCAGTCTTCGGCGCGCATATCGATGGCCGAGGCGCGACGGGCGATACCGGCGCAGGTCACCAGCACGTCCAGTCGCTCCAGGCCTTGGGCCGCACGCTTGAGGGCGTCGGCATCGCGCACGTCCACGGCGGTCATCGCAAAGCCCGCCGCCGGGTCGACCACCAGGTCCCAGCCGATCACCTCGGCGCCTTGCTCCAGGAATACCTGCGCAACCGCCTGGCCAATGCCACTGCCCGCACCGGTTACCAACACACGTCGGGGTGCCGTCATAGCAATGCTCCTTGTTCGAGTAGAACCCTTTTCACCGCATCAAACCCGGTGCGCTGGGACAAGCGACTGGACAGCGCGGCAGACACACCCGCCGCATGCCCAGTGGCAAAACTGGTACCCATCACCCGCACCGAGCCGAAGGCGATGTCGTCCGCGCCAATCGAGCTGCCGGCCAGCCACAGGTTGTCGCTGCCCTCGGGGATCAGCGCGCCGAACGGCACGTGGAACCAGCCGTGGTGCGGGATGGCGCGGTATTCGGTGACGCCACAGCCGGGGTGCAGTTCGCAGGGCCAGCCGGAACGGGCGATGCCGTTGGCACGTTGGCGAGCACTCAGGGCGTCGTCAGCCAGCACATCCTGTTGCGAGGTCACGCAGCGCGTGGAGCGAATGCCCAGTTGCGGCCCGCTGGTTTCCAGGATCGCCTGTTCAAAGCCGGGCACCGTGCGGCGCAGCGACTCCAGGTAGTCGTGGGCAATGCTGCGCGCTTCGATCTCGGCGCGGGTCAGGTAGTGGGCGTCGGTGTTGACCAAGTCCACATCGATCATCATCGCCCAGTAACTGCCAGACCACGGCAACGGCACAAAATAGCCGCCGTTACTGCGCGCCAGGTGGCGTTGGGTGCGGCGCTGGTAGTCGATGACAGCGGCGTGCAGTGCCTCGCGGTCCGGCGCATGGCCAGGCGCGACATTGCCGATGCGCACCGTCAGCGTCGCCGCCTGCAAGCGTGGGCGAATACTGTGGGGCGCAATCATCGCGGCCACATTGGCGTTGCCGGTGGCGTCCACCACGCTGCCCACTTCAAGGCGCAAGTGGCCTTCCGGGTGGCTGCACAACAACGCGTCGATATGCCCGTTCTGACCTTCGGTGGCGATTACCCGGCAATGCAGCAACGGCGTGATGCCGGCGTTCAGGACCAAGCGATCCAGCACCACTTTCAGACGCTCGGGGTCGAGCAAAATGATCCAGTTGCCCGAGCTTTGCAGCACCGGTTCCACCGGATGCCCGAACGCCTGCAAGGCCTCCAGCACGCGCAGGCCCATGCCAGCCACCACTCGCTCCGGGTGCGGGCCGCTGGTGAGAAAGCCACAATACGACTGCACGCCGGAGATGGTCGCGGTACCGCCGAAAAAGCCGTAGTCCTCGATCAGCACCACACTGCGCCCGCATTCGGCCGCCGCCAGCGCGGCGGCAATTCCCGCTGCGCCGCCGCCCACCACCGCCACGTCATAAAACCGCTTCATAGGACTTTGTCGAGAAAGTCACGGGTGCGCGCATCCCGTGGCGTGTCGAAAAACGCCTGGGCCGTGGCGTGTTCCACTACCTCGCCCCTGTCGATGAAGTACACGTAGTCGGCGACTTCGCGGGCAAAGCGCATCTCGTGGGTGACCAACACGCAGGTCATGCCTTCGGCAGCAATCGAACGGATCACCCCCAGCACTTCCTTGACCGTTTCCGGGTCGAGGGCGGCGGTGACTTCATCAAACAACATCACTTGGGGCTGCATGCACAGGCCGCGGGCAATCGCCACGCGCTGCTGCTGGCCGCCGGACAGTTCACCCGGATACGCCTGCTCCTTGTCGCCCAGGCGCACCTGTTGCAGCAGCGCCCGCGCCTCTTCTTCCACGGTGTGGCGGTCGCGCCCGAGCACCTGGATCGGCGCCATACTCACGTTCTGCAACACCGTGCGATGGGGAAACAGGTTGTAGCTCTGGAACACGATGCCGACGCGCTGGCGCAGTTGCTGCAACGGCAATTGCGGGCTGCCGATCGACGCGCCGTCGAGACGGATCTCGCCGCCGTCGATCTCGGCCAACGCGTTGATGCAACGCAGCACCGTGGACTTTCCCGACCCCGAAGGGCCGATGATGCACACCACTTCGCCGCGCCCCACGGCCAGGTCGATGCTTTTGAGCACCGGCGTGTCGCCGTAGGCCTTGCTCACCCCATGCAGGGCGATAAAGGGGTTTTCCAGGATACGTTTCATGGGTTACCTGTAGGCCAGGCGCCGTTCCAAGGAACGGGCCAGCAGTGAAAGCGGAAAGATGTAGGCAAAGAACAACGCCAGCACCAGGCCGTAGACCGGCAGCAGCAAATCAGTGCGGGCGGTGGCGGCGAGGATTTCGCGGCTTGCGCTGAGCAATTCGCCCACCCCCAGTAAGCTGGCCAGCGCGCTGGACATGGTGACCACGCAATAAAGGCCCAAGGCGGGCGGCACCATCAGGCGCAAAGCCTGGGGCAAGATCACATGGCGCAACTGGCCCACCGCGCTGTAGCCGAGCGCGGTGGCGGCTTCCCATTGGGTACGCGGGATCGACTGCAAGGCGCCGCGCACGATTTCCGAGGCATTCCCCGCCGCTGGCAGCGACAACGCCAGCACCGCCTTGAGCCACGCAGGCAGGCTGATCACCACGCCCGCCACGTGCCATTCGTAAGGCAGCAGGTGCATCACAAAAAACATCACCACCAGCCACGGCGAGTTGCGCAGCAGTTGGGTCACAAGCTTTGCGCCCAACCGCAGCCCGCGCGACTTGGCGCGTTGCAACGCGCCCAGGCACACCCCGGCCATGCAGGCCAGCAGCATCGCCAGCGCACCGATCCACAGGTTCAGCGCAAAGCCCTTGAGCAGCATGGGCAGCCACGGCAGCAAGGCTGAAATCACCTCGTTCATGCGCCACCTCCAGGGATGTGCAGGCGCCGTTCCAGGCAATGCAGCGCCCAGGCGAGCACGGCCATGGCCGAGAAATAAGTGACCAGCACCAACAGCATCATTTCCACCACGTTGTAGCGTTCGCTCCAGATTTCCTGGGCGCTGTACAACACCTCGGGCACCGCCACCGCGTAGGCGATGGAACTGCCCTTGATCAACTGCACCATGTTGTTACCCAGCGCCGGCAAACACGCGCGCAGGGCCAACGGCAGTTGGATATGCCACAGCCTGGCTGCACGCCCATAACCCAGCGCGAGCGCCGCATCGCGGGTGCTGGCGGGTACGGCGAGCAACCCGGCGCGTACGATTTCCACCGCAAATGCGCCGTAATGCAGGGTGATGCACAACGCGGCCAGGCCGAACGGGTTGGCGTACCACGGCGCCGCACCGCCCTCCAGGCCGCCACGCAACAACGCGCCGACACCGAAATAGATAAAGTACAACTGGGCCAGGCTCGGCGTGTTGCGCAGCAGTTCCACGTAACCGCGTACCAGCCAGCGCAACGGCTTTGACGCCCCCATCGCCAGCGCACCGAACAGGCCGATCAGGCATGAACCGAGGATGCCAATGGCCGACAGTTGCAAGGTGGTGAGGATTCCGGAAGCAAATTGGCGGGCGGTCCAGCCGTCGTAGAACACCGGGAAATTCCAGCCGGTGCGGGTATTCAGACGTTCAAATCCGTCAGTGAGGCGTTGCAGGAAATACGGCAGGCTCTGGGTATCCACCGCCGTACTTTCAACCTGGGTCGGGTCCAACGGATGTTTGTGCGGCAAGCCATAGCGGCTTTCCAGCTCATACAGGAAACCACTCTGGCGCCAATGCAACGCCAGTTGCTCCAGCAACCCGCGCCACTGCGGATCGCCCTTGGCCACCGCCAGGCTCCACGGCGCTTCGAGAATTACTGGCAACTGAATGCGATAGCCTTGCCATTGCTGGCTGTCCTGCAAGCGCAGGCGTGCCACCGCCTCGTCCATCACCTGGCCGATGCAACGTCGATCACGCAGGGCCTGGGCACTTTCAGTGAGGCCGGCAAAGGCGAGAATGTTCACCCCGTAACGCTCGGCCACGCTCTGATTGTAGGTCGAACCCTGGCTGCTGCACAGGGTTTGACCGCGCAGGCTTTCCCAGCTCTCGACCACCTGATCGTCACGGGTCAGTAGCACCGCGCCGGAGGCATAGAAGCCCGGGAAGATGAAATCCACCAGGCGCTGGCGCTCTTCGGTCACGCTGAAGCCGGTGATGATCACATCGCATTTGCCCTGCTGCACAAACGGCACACGGTTGGCGCCGCTGGTGGGAATGGTCTGTGCGCTGATCTCGCGGCCCAGGCGCAGGCTGAGGGATTGGCGCAGGTTTTCCAGCAGGTCGGCATTAAAACCCACCGCCTTGCCCGACGGCGTGAGGTACGCGAACGGTCGGTTCTCCACGTTGGTGCAGGCGTTGACCACACCGCGCTCAGCGATGCGTTGCAACACCGGTCCGTCATCCGCCACCGCGCCCAGGGAGGCCGCCAGCACGCCAGCGGCCACCCAGGCCTTGAGCAACCTCATCACCACGAATACGTCGCCTTGAGGTAGTAGAACGCGCCGTTCATGCCAAACGGTGAGTAGGAGATGTAGTTGACGTTCTGATGGCCAGGGTTGTTCAGGCTGTTGCGTTTGTCCGGGTAGGCGTCGGTGACGTTGTCGCCGCCCACGGTGAACAGCCAGTCGGTGTAGCGATAGCTGGTGGACAGGTCGAGCACCCACTTGGCGTCGAAACGCTGGTCGTAGGCCGGGCCGGTATTGCTCACGGCCAGGAAGCTGCCGTAGCGCACCAGGTTGGCGTGCAGGCCCCAGTTGTCCTTGCTGTAGTCGGTGGAGAACGACAGTTTGCTGCGTGGTGTGCTGTCGGTGAGTACACCGTAACGGTCACGACGGTCGATACGGTCCAGGTTCAGGCCGCTCTGCGCCAGGGCGGTGGGGTTGTCCTTGATGTCGGTGACGCGGGTCTTGGCGTAGCTGTAGCCGACGGTGCTGTTGAGGCGGCCACCGTTGTCGAAGCGATAGCGATGCTGGCCGGTGATATCGACGCCACGGGTCTGGGTGTCCACCGCGTTGGTGAAGTAGCGCACCGACTGGTACAGGTCCGTGGGAATGCCGTTGGCCGCCAGGTACGCCTGGCCGGCGGCGGTCTGCACGTTGAGGTTGCTCGACAGGGTAACCCGGTCGTTGATGTTGATCTGGTACACATCCAACGTGGCACTGAAATCGTCAGTCGGTTGCAGCACCAAACCCAGGCTGATGTTGCGCGACTTCTCGGCCTTCAAATCCTCTGCACCGAGCAAGCGTGCAATCGGCGAATCCACCGAAGCGGTCAACTGATCCTGATACGCGTTGATCGACGTGTTGAGGGCGCTGGTGGTCGCCGAATAATGCTGCTGCGCCAACGACGGCGCACGGTAGCCGGTGGACACACTGCCGCGCACGGCGACCACCGGGTTGAAGTCATAACGGCTGGAGAACGAGCCCGTGGTGGCGCCGCCGAAGTCGTTGTAGTCGTCATGACGCACAGCGACCGAGGCGCGCCATTTATCGGTGAGGTTGGTTTCCAGGTCGAGGTACTGCGCCACCACATCGCGGCGATAACTGCCGCTGTCACCCGGCTTGAGGCCCGAGAAGCCTTCGGCACCGGTGCCGTAGTAGGAGTTGGCTTCGCCGCTGCTCTCCTGGTAGGTCTGGTGTTGGTATTCCACACCAAAGGCCACCGACAACGGGTTGCTCAGCACCGGCACGTTCAGCTCGTTGCTGAAATCCAGTTGGTACACGGCGAGGCTGCTGGTGAGGCTGCCATCGTTGAAATTTTGCTGGGCATTGCCGGTGTCGCGGTACAGGTAGCGGTTAAGGGTGTCGCGGCTGCTCAGGTCGATTTGATTGCGGCCGTAGTCGACGCTGGCGTCCCATTTCCAGTCAGCCAGCAGGCCACGCAGGCCGAGTACCAACGATTGGTCCTGGGTCTCGGCGTGCAGGCGCGGCAGGTAGCCTTCAGGGTGCGCGGCGCGGTCGTAGGTGGAAGCGCGACCGTTGCGGAACGCATCCCAGGTGTCGCCAGTGGACTTGTTGTAGCCGGCAAACCCGTAGGCGGTGAGGTCGTCGCTCAAGGCGTATTCGGCGTTGAGCATGACCTTGCCGTTGGTGATGTCCGGGTCGCCCAGGCGATACGTGGTGCTGCCATAACCCGGCGCGCCAGGGTTGCGATTGTCCGGGCCGGCGCGGTTGGTGAAGTCGTTGTTGTTGCCGTCGAAACTCAAGTGCGCACTGCCGCGTTCGCCGAGCTTGAAGCCAGTGTCGGCGTCCACGTGGCGCTGGATGCCGTCGCCTTTGGAGTACTGGCCGTAGCTGGTGGTGACCTGCCCGCCTTCATCGTCTTTCTTGAGGATGACGTTGATCACCCCGGCAATCGCATCCGAGCCGTAACGGGCCGACGCACCGTCGCCGAGCACTTCGATATGGTCGATGGCCGACAGCGGGATCGCACCCAAATCCACCGGCGCCGAGCCACGGCCCTGGGTCACGTTGGTGTTGAGGAAAGCGCTGGTATGGCGGCGCTTGCCATTGACCAGTACCAATACCTGGTCCGGCGACAGGCCACGCATCTGCACTGGGCGAATGATCCCGGTAAACCCTGAACTGGCCGGACGCGGGAAATTCAAGGACGGGATCAACCGCGACAAGGCTTCGGACAACTCGTTGCTGCCGGTGCTTTGCAGCGTCTTGCTGGACACCACCTGAATCGGCTGCATCGACTCCAGCACCGTACGGTTCTCCGAACGGGTGCCGGTGACCACTACCGCATTCAACTGCGGGGTGGTGTCGCTGTCTTCTGCCGCGTGTGCCTGCATGCCTGCCACGACTGCCACCACTGCGAGCGACAGCCTGCACTGTTTGAACCTGCCCTTGATCATTCCTTATTCCCCAGCCAACAGCCGTCACCGCGACCTGACATAAGCGCAGGGGCAGTGGCTGTCGAACATTTGTCTATTCAAAAGTTGATAAAAGAGTGGCCAGGGGGCAATTCGGTGGTGTGTTGATTGCTTGCCTGGTATGTCACACGGGGCCCAATTTACCTGCCCTGCGTGGTCATACCTATGGAAAAAACAGCGGGCAACACTAACTTTTACTCATGTGGCACTGCGGTTATATGGTTAAAAGAACACGGTCTAGTTGAAGCCGGTTTATTGATTGAGTGCGATAAAAGATCAGGCTATAAGTGCTCGGTTTTATTAACAGGCAATACCCGAGTGTTCTAACTTATGAATCTTCGCCAGATGGAAGTCTTCCGTTCCATCATGCTCACCGGCAGCATCGCGGGCGCCGCCGAGTTGTTGCATATCTCCCAGTCTGCCGTGAGCAAAATGCTCAGCCACACCCAACAACGTGGCGGCCCCAAGTTGTTCGAACTGGTCAAGGGCCGGCTGGTGCCCACCAGCGAAGCGCGAGAGCTGTACGAGGAAGTCGAGCGGCTGTGGCGCAACGTGGAACGGGTGCGTGAACTGTCCAGCGAACTGGCCAACCCGTCCAAGGGCAACCTGTACATCGCGGCCTCCCCGAGCCTGGGCATGTCGGTGGTGCCGCAGAGCCTGGCGCAGACGGTCAAGGAGCGGCCGGACCTGAGCGTGAAAGTGATCCTGCCGCTGCCCGGCGCACTGACTGATGTGGTGGCGGAGAAGATCGTCGATATCGGCATCACCACGTTTGAAGTCGACCACCCGAGCATCACGGTGCATGCGCGCTATAGCTGCCCGTTGGTGTGCATCATGGCGCCTTCGCATCCGCTGGCTTCGCTTGCGTCCATCAGCCCGACGGACTTGATTGGCCACCGGCTGATTTCGGTGCCGTTGCAGGAGTTGTATGGGATCAATGAAGAGAAGGTGTATGGCGACGTATTGGCGCAATTGAATATTGGGTTGCAGGTGCGTTCGGGGTTGATTGCCAGCCTGTTCAGTTTGGCCAGTGGGGAGATTGCGGTGGTCGATGCGCTGGCCGTGTCGGGGAATTTGCTGCCGCTGGTGATACGGCGGTTTGAGAGTGCGGCGGCGGTGAATATTTCGGTGATTCATAACAGCTTTAAGCCGTTGTCGCCGCAGGCGTTGTTGTTTCGGGACATGGTGATGGGGCATTTGCGGGGGGTGTCTGATAGTTATCAGTGATGTGGAGTGTGGGTGAATATCCGTTGTTTGGGTAACGGCTGGTATTGGTTCCGCCCTTACGGCGGGTCACTTTGGAAAAGAGCCCCAAAGTAACCAAAGGGCTCTTGCCCCACCACTCGGTGTCTCGCCTAGGCTCGACATGCCCTCACTCCGGCTTGAATCCGTGGGCCGCCGCGATGGGCCATCCATGGCCCAGCGCGGCTAACCCGGCGTCCTGCCGGGTTACCCACGGATTCAAGCCTGCGTTCGGCCAGCGTGGTTTAACGGGGCGCCTAAGATCAAGATCACAAGCCAGATCAAAAGCCAGAGCAAAACACTGTCTACCTGACAAATGGAGATCCAAATGTGGGAGCGGGCTTGCTCGCGAATGCGGTGTGTCAGTCAACACATTCATTGGCTGATCCACCGCATTCGCGAGCAAGCCCGCTCCCACATTTTTGACCGTGTCCGGCTTCCTTACCCTGTGAAACCTGCTCTTCTGTGGGAGCTGGCTTGCCTGCGATGGCATCAACAGGGTATGCCTGAAGTACCGAGTTGCCTGCATCGCAGGCAAGCCAGCTCCCACATTTGAACGGTGATCGGCACACACATACCGGTCGGCTATCAGGCCGCCGCGCTCTTGCTTTTGATCTAGAGGCGCCCCGTCAAACACGCTGGCCGAACGCAGGTTTTGGAGCGTGGGTAACCCGGCAGGACGCCGGGTTAGCCGCGCTGGGCCAAGGATGGCCCATCGCGGCGGCCCACGCTCCAAAGCCGGAGTGAGGGCACACCGAGCCTAAGCGAGGTGCCGAGTGTTGGGGCAAGAGCCCTTTTGGTTACTTTTGGGGCTCTTTTCCAAAAGTGACCCGCCGTAAGGGCGGAACCAATACCAGCCGTTACCTAAACAACGGATATGTACCCCCCCCAAAAAAAAATCACTCCCCCCAAACAGGCTCCCCAAGATTAAGCATCAACCGATTAGCCCAAGCAAAAATCGCAATCGCATGAATCAAATCAAGAATCTCCCCATCCCCCAACCCCTCCTCGCGCAGCACCCTCAACGCCCCCGCACCGACCTCCCCAGGCTCCAACGTCAGGTCAATCGCAAACCGCACAATCGCCCGCTCCCGCGACGTGGTTCCGGCAGTCTGCGGATCACTGAAAACCTGCGCGATCACATCATTGCGCTTGGCCAACTGCTCAAACCGCTGGGCATGCACCGACGCGCAAAACACGCAGTGGTTGACGCGCGACACCACCGCACTCGCCAACTCCCGCTCGGCCCGTGACAACCCACCCGGTGCATACATGATCGCGTTAAAGGCCAAGGAACGCTGGCGCAACACTTCGGGCTGGTGAATCAACGTGAGGTAGTACTCGGAAACCTTGGCCTGGGGATGGCTCTCCTCCAACACCGCCACTTGTTCGGGGTTGGCCTGGGCCAGGTCGAGGGTTGGCAGCCAGGATTTCCAGCCCAGGCTACGGTTGGTGAAGCCTTGGATGTCCAGGGGTTCGCTCATTGCAATTGCTCCAGGGCTTTGAGCCCGCTGGCCAGGCGTACTTGATAGGAAATGAAAGCAATCAGTTGGCCTAGCGTGACCACGTCAACTGTTTCAAGGCCGGCATCCAGCAGTGCCGTCAACGCCTGGCGATCACCTTCCACGGGGGTCAGCACCAGGGTGCGGGTGAAGTCGAGAATAGCCTTGAGGCGCGGCGAATCCTCAGGCGCCGTAAACCCTTGCAGGCGCTCCAGGTAATGCGCAGCCAGCTCCGGTTGCGGGGTCAGTTGGCTGGCGTATTCGGCCACCAGCAGGCGTTCCTGCAGGGTCAGGCTGCCAGGCAAGTCGGCAGCAAACAGCGCCTGGTAGCTGCCTTCGGTGGCGTCGGTGACCTTGGCCCGCGCTTGGCGCAGGCCTCGTACCGGGCTGGCTTCACCGAGCACCAAGCGGGTCAGCAGATCGGGTAAGGCGGGACTGTTCATTGCAACTCCTTGGAATGCGCGCGGCGCTCGGCCACGGCGTTGTGCAGAAACTCCACCACGGCTTGCCACGACTGCTCGTTGGCCTGGGCGTTGGCCTCGGGCTGGCCGTCGTCGGTGTAGGTGGTGGGAATGTAGGGCAGCAAAATGCTGTGGCCGGCTAACGGAAAATCCCGTTGCAGCACGGGCCAGGGGTGATCGAAATGTTGGAGGCGCGCGCTGACCATTTGCCCGAAACGGCTGGACGGCCATGCCGCGTCATCGCCGGCGGTCAAGGTCAGTACCGGCCCGCGAATGCGTTCGACATGGATGCGCGCACGCGCTACTGCATCGTCGTCTTCCAGCGCGGTGTTCATCGACACGGCATTGCGCTGCCCGGCATCACGGGCCGCCCATGACGCATGGCGATTGTCATTCCACAGGTGCACCAGCGGCTGCCCGCGATACAACCACGCGGGACCATCGCGCCCCACTGCCGGGTCAGCGGCGGCTTGCCCGCCATGCACCAGGGCACTCGGCACATAGCCGATCACGGCCGACACGGCGTCGGGAAACAGGCTGGCGAGCAACAATACCAACTCACCCCCACGGGATTGACCACTCAGCGCGATGAAATCATCGGCCGGTGCCAGCTCGCGACGCATCCACGCCAGCCCCCTCTCGAAATACTCGAGCGGCGTGTTGGAGATGTAGTCCGACAACCCCGGCGCCTTGAAATACCCCAGTGCCAACGCGCTGTAACCCCGTGAGGCGTACAGCGCCGCGCGGGCTTCGTTGATGCCGCCGCCGGAGCCATTGAGCACCATCACCGCCGGATGCGGGCCGGCGCCTGCGGGTTGGAACAAGGTGCCCACCAGACCGTCCTCGCGCACCTCTCGCCGAGTCACACCGGCAGCGGCCAGGCGTTGCACCAGCACAAGCGCCTGGCCTTGCACCTCTATGCGGGTGTGCAAGGGTTCCAGGACCGAATCAGGAAACACCGCCGCACTGTGGCCCTGCTCAATGCGCTGGCTCCACAACAAGCCCATGCCCGAGACACCGCTATAGTCGCCAGCCACCGGGGCGTCACGCTCGAGGTCCACGCGCCCCTGGGCATCGGCCACGAAGGTTGCGGCGCTCTGCCACGGCTGTCCGCCACCGCGCAGGGTGCGGCTGGTCAATGTCACCCGCGCGCCCGGCGTCACGCCTTCTACGACGATGTGGCGCGGCTCATCCAGCAGGCCATCGAGGGGCGTGATCAGCAAGCGCGCCATTACTTTTCCTCCGTCACCATCGAGGCGGTGGTGCGGTCGCTCACCAGTGGATCGACACGCAGGCCTTTGCGGGCCGCCCAGATGTTCTGGTAGTGGAATAACGGCAGGATGCCGACGTCGTCGCTCACGCGTTGCACCGAATCACGCAGGATCGCTTCGCGCTTGGCTTCATCGAACTCGGCCGACGACAGTTCCAGGTCCCTGTCCACCTGTGGGTTGCTGTAGCGCCCCCAGTTCGACGAGCCCTGCCCTTTGCTCGGGTCGGCGCTGGCCAACACGTTGAGCAGGCCATAACCCGCCTCGCCGGTGCCGTTGCCCCAGGCAATCACCGTCACGGCGTATTCGTTTTTATTGGCGCGGGCGGCATACACCGACCATGGCACCACCTGCAAATCCACCTTGATGCCGATCCGCGCCCAGAACTGCGCCACCGCCTGCATGCTCTCCGGCGCCAGTGGGTAACGGTCGCCGGGCACGTGCACGGTCAACTGGAAGCCGTCCGGAAAACCCGCTTCGGCCAACAGCTTTTTCGCCTGGGCCGGGTCGTTGGCAATGTTCTTGACGTCAGTGTTGTAGCCGAAGGTATCGGCCGGCATCCACTGGTTGGCCTCGGTCACGGTGTTTTGCAGGATGCGCTCGACAATCGCCTTGCGGTTGATCGCCAGCGACAGCGCCTGGCGTACCCGCACATCGCGCAGCGGGTTTTCGGCCAGCGGCCTGCCCTGGTTGTCACGCACGAACTCGTTCGGCCCCGGGCGGAAGCTCGGCTGGATCAAGAGCGCGCGCAGCCCTGGGTAGGCAAACACCTTGACGCTCGGCGTGGCCTGCAGCTTTTTCACGTCCTGGGGCGAAACCTTGTCGATCACATCCACGTCACCCGCCAACAAGGCCGCCGTACGGCTGGCCGGGTTGGCGATAAAGCGGTAATCCACCGTGTCCCACAGCGGCTGAGTTCCCCAGTAATCCTTGTTGCGCTCAAACAGCGTGCGATCGCCTTGGGCATAGGACACCAAGCGATACGGCCCGGTACCGATCACCGCCTTGCCGCTGTTGTAGTCCTCGGTGCTGGACTTTGCGCCGATATGCCGGCTGACGATGTAGACGGAGTCGATGTTCTGCACCAGCAATGGGTTCGGCACCGTGGTCTTGACCCGCAAGGTGTAAGGGTCTGGCGCGCTCACCGATTCCACCGTGCGCAGGCTGCTGGAATACGGCGCGACGCTGCCGGGTACGTTGCGCGCACGCTCCAGGGAAAACACCAGGTCGTCGGCGGTGAACGGCTGGCCGTCCTGCCATTTCACGCCCTGGCGGATCTTGAATTCCCAAGTGGTGGCGTCAATCGCCTTCCAGCTTTCGGCCAGGCCCGGCAGGTTCTTGTCGTCGCGACGGTCCAGCAAGGACTCCCACACGTGCAAGGCCAGGGAGCGGTCGCCGGCATGGTTGTTCAGTTGCGGGTCCAGTGACGACACCGGGTCGGCGTAGGCTATACGCAAGGATTGGGCGGTGACCCCGGTTGCGCCGGTCAACAGCGCAGCAGTCAGTAGCGTCAGCAGCAAGGGCTTCATGGCAAATTCCTAAGAGGCAAGGTTGAGGTGGCAAGCGCTCAAGTGGTCGGGCGACACTTCTTTGAGCAGCGGGATTTCTTCACGGCAACGCGCCGTGGCATGCGGGCAACGTGGGTGGAAATGGCAGCCGGAGGGCGGGTTCAAGGGGCTGGGGATTTCGCCGCGAATCGCCTGGTATTGGCTGCGCCGCAGTTCGAACTTGGGGATCTGCGCCAGCAGCGCCTGGGTATACGGGTGGTTGGCGCGGGCGAACAATTCGCCCACGGTGGCCGACTCCACCACCCGCCCCAGGTACATCACCACCACGCGGTCGCACAGGTGCTCGACCACGCCCAAGTCATGGCTGATAAACAGGTAGGTCAGCCCCAATTGCTCACGCAAGTCCATGAACAGGTTGAGGATCTGCGCCTGGATCGACACATCCAGCGCCGCCACCGACTCATCGCACACCAACAATTGCGGCTGCACCGCCAGGGCCCGGGCGATGCCGATGCGCTGGCGTTGACCGCCGCTGAACTGGTGCGGGTAACGTTGGCGCAACTCGGGGCTCAAGCCTGCACGGCGCAGTTGCGCGCTGACGTAATCGTCAAAGCCTGCACGGTCGGTGAGGCCCTGGCGCAACGCACCTTCGCCAACGATTCGGTCGACCCGCAGCCGAGGATTGAGGCTCGCATAAGGGTCCTGGAAGATCATCTGCACCTTGAGCTTTTGCGCCGCACTCAACGTCTGCATAGGCTGACCGTCCACCATCACGTTGCCGCTGGACGTCGGCAGCAGGCCGGCGACCATGCGCCCGAGGGTGGATTTCCCGCAGCCGGACTCCCCCACCAAACCCACCACTTCGCCCTTGGCAATGCGCAGGTCAATGCCATCCACCGCACGCGTCAGCGGCCGCGGTTTGCTCAGCCCCAGGCGTTGCAGCAAGCCACCCGGCGCCTGGCCAAACTGTTTGCTGACCTGGTGCAACTCGATCAACGGCACGGATTCATTCGCCATGGGCAACTCCAGGATGGAAGCAACGCACGCTGCGACCCGGTTCGATTTCAAGAGGCTGCGGTTGCTCGATACAAGCACTGCTGACACGGCTGCAACGCTCGGCAAACGCACAGCCGGGAGGCATCGACAGCAAGTCCGGGGCCATGCCCGGAATCTGCCGCAGGCGCTGGCCGCGTTGGTTGCGACTCGGCAGGCTGTCGATCAAGCCTTGGGTGTACGGATGCAACGGCCGGTCGAGCACGTCGTCCACACGGCCTTGCTCCACAATGCGCCCGGCGTACATCACCGCCACGTCGTCGGCGAGGCCGGCGACCACCGACAGGTCGTGGGTGATCCAGATCAGCGCAGTGCCTTGTTCGCGCACCAGCTTTTGCACTTCGCCGAGGATCTGCGCCTGGATGGTCACGTCCAGTGCCGTGGTCGGTTCGTCGGCGATGATCAGGTCGGGGCGGTGCAACAACGCAATGGCAATCGCCACCCGTTGGCGCATGCCGCCGGACAGTTGGTGCGGATAGGCACGCAGGCGTTCTTCGGGGCTGGCGATGCCCATCGACGCCAGGGTGTCGCAGGCATGTTGACGCGCCTCGCGCTGGCTCATCGGGTTGTGGGCACGCACCGCTTCGATCATCTGCGTGTCGATGCGCAGCACCGGGTTGAGGGTCATCATTGGGTCCTGGAAGATCATCGCGATGCGATTGCCTTGCAGCTGGCGCAACTGGGCGGGGCGCAGCTTCACCAGGTCGCGCCCCTGGAACAGAATCTCGCCGCCGCTGATACGGCCCGGCGCGTCCACCAACCCCAGGATGGAGAAACCTGTGACGGATTTACCCGAGCCCGACTCCCCCACCAGCCCAAGGATGCGCCCCGGTTGCAAACGCAGGGACACGTCACGCACCGCCGGTAAAATCCCGTCGCGGGTATGGAACGAGGTGCACAGGTTGCGCACTTCAAGCGTCGCCGGTAATACGGCGTTTTCGAGTGCCTTCATCGTTGCAACCTCGGGTTGAGCACGTCCCGCAGGCGATCACCCACCAGGTTGATCGCGACGATGGTCAGCAACAGGGCCAGGCCGGGAAACACGCTGATCCAGTACTCATCGCCGAGCATGAACTGGAAACCGTTGGCGATCAGCAGGCCCAGCGACGGCTCGGTAATCGGCACGCCCAGGCCAAGGAATGACAAGGTCGCCTCCAGCGTAATCGCACGAGCAATCTGCAACGCGCCGATCACAATCAACGGCGGCAGGCAGTTGGGCAGGATGTGCCCGACCAGGATGCGCCAGCGGCTGATGCCCTGCCCGCGCGCCGCCTCGACGTACTCGCGGCGGCTTTCCACCAATGCCTGGCCACGGGCGGTGCGGGCGTAATACGCCCATTCCAGCACCACTAACGTCAGCACCACATTGCCCACGCCTTTGCCCAGCCACGCCAGGATCATCAGCGCCATCAGGATGCCGGGGAACGACAGCAGCAAATCCACCAGGCGCATCAGTAATGCATCGACCCAGCCGCCGGCATACGCCGAGACCAGCCCGATCAAGGTGCCGATCACCGCCGCGATCAACGCCGAACCGACCCCCACCAACAGGCTGATACGCAGCCCATAGACAATCGCCGAGTACAGGTCGCGGCCCTGGCCGTCGGTGCCCAGCCAGTAGGTGTAGTGCCCTTCGCCGCTGGTGGCACCGGGAGCAAGACGGGCGTCGAGTACATCCAGTTGCATCAGGTCGTAAGGGTTCTGCGGGGTGATCCACGGTGCGAACAGCGCCGCCAACACGATCACCGCCAGGATCAACAGGCCGACAATGGCCATGGGCGAACGCAGAAAATCCAGCACACCGCGTTGCCACAACGATTCCACGCGGATCATTGCGCACCTTCCAGGCGTACACGCGGGTCAAGCAGGCGGTACAGCACGTCCACCAGCAGGTTGAGGCTGACGAAAATCACCACGACCACCATCAGGTACGCCACCACCACGGGGCGGTCGAGGGTGTTGATGCTGTCGAGGATCAGCTTGCCTGCGCCGGGCCAGGCAAAGATGCTTTCGGTGACCACCGCGTAGGCGATGGTCGAGCCCAGCTCCAGTCCGAGCACCGTCACCAGCGGGATCAGGGTGTTACGCAACACATGCATAAGGGTCACTCGCAGCGGTGACAGGCCCTTGGCCCGAGCGAACTTGACGAAATCCTGGGGCAAGATCTCGCGCACGCCGGCGCGGGTCAGGCGCAGCACCAGGGAGATTTTGAACAGCGCAAGGTTCAACGCCGGCAACATCAGGTGCTGCCAGCCGTCCAGAGTCAGCCACGACCACTGAATGCCCAGCCATTCGCGGGTGGCACCACGGCCACTGGCGGGCAGCCAACCCAGGTGCACCGAGAACAGCATGATCAACATCAGCGCGACCCAAAACGACGGCAGCGAAAAACCGACAATGCTGCCGGTCATCATCAGCCGCGAGGCGAAGTGGTTCGGGTACAACCCGGCGAACAGACCCAGCGGGACACCGATCACAATCGCCATGAGCAACGCGCTGAACGCCAGCTCAAAGGTCGCCGGCAAACGCTGCAAGATCAGCTGCAAGGCGTCTTCGTGGTGCACGAAACTCTTGCCCAAATGCCCGTGCATCGCGCCATTGAGGAATGTGATGTATTGCTGCCACAGCGGCTGGTCCAGGCCCAGGCGGGCAATGGCTTGCACGCGTTCGGCCTGGTTGAGGTCTTCGCCGATCAAAATGTCCACCGGGTTGCCGATGGCGTTGAGACCGACGAACACGGTCACCGTCATCAGCAACATCACCAGCACGGCCTGGCCCACGCGCCGCAGCAACCACAGGCTCATGTACGCAACTCCTCGGTGCGCAGGCTGCCAACCTGCCATTCATCACCTTGCAGCTCCGGCTCGGCGTAGGTTTGCATGGCCTGGAAGTGCAACGCGACATCGTCGTTGAACAACTGCCCGGCCAGGCCCTGGGCCATGCGCTTGGCGCCTTCGCTGATGGCCGGGATATCGCCGGAAACACCGCCGTAGGTCAGTGCTGCCGGGTAGCTGAAGCAGTGCACGCGCTCAAGGCCTGGACAGGCATCGGCGTTGCGGGGCTGGAATTCGAACAGCGGGCCGAGGTCCGGCAGTTGTGAGAGCTCTTGGTCTTCCTGGCCAGCGGGTGCGGTGAAGCGGTCGCGCCAGAGTTTGATATGCGGGGCAAACGGCGAGAACTCCGGGCGCAGCGCAAAGTTGCTGCGAAAGCCAGTGGCAAACACCAGGAAGTCGTAGCGCAGTTGTGCGGCAGGCGTGTGCAGTAACAGGCTGCCATCGGCTTGCACCGCCACCGATTCAATCGGGCTGTCGAGCAGGAACCGCGCATTCGCGTGGCGCGAAACGCGCAGGGTGCTGCCGTGAGGTGGCGGCACCTGTTGCAGGTTCAGGTAGTGGCGGATGCTCCACTTCCAATCGTCTGGCAGGCGCCAGTAGCCGTGAGTCATGCCCGGGCTGCCAGCGCCCTTGCCCTTGTTGATGCGCGGCAGGTCCTTGCGCCGCACCAGCAGGTCGACGTTGAGCGCACCGGCTTCGAGTGCCGTGCCCGCTGCGTCCATCGCTGATGCGCCGCCGCCGATCACTGCGACGCGCTTGCCGACGAACCACTCATCCTGCAAGCCATCGGCCGAGTGCGCCCAGTATTCGCTGGGTAATTGGCGCGCCAACTCGGGCACCCACGGGCCGCCCAACCCATCACGCCCCGTCGCGAGCACCACGTGGCGCGCAGAGAACACCTGGGCCTGGCCGTTTGCATCCACGTGCAATTCAACACGCCCATCCGCCTGCGGTTGCACACGGGTGACCCGGTGTCTGTTGCGCACATCCAGGCGCAGCACCTGGCGATACCAACGCAGGTAGTCCGCCCATTGCAGGCGCGGGATCTTGTCCAGCGCATCCCAAGCTTCCAGGCCAAACTGCGCCTGGAACCATGCGCGAAACGTCAGCGCCGGCAAGCCCAGCGCCGGCCCGCTCAACTGCTTGGGCGAGCGCAGGGTTTGCATGCGCGCCGTGGTTGCCCACGGCCCTTCAAAACCTTGTGGCGCCTGGTCGAATACCACCGCCCGCACACCCAGATGGCCGAGTTCGGCGGCCACCGCCATGCCCGCCATACCGCCGCCGATCACCGCCACTTCAAGCAGCGGCTGACCGTCCAGCTGGCGCGGTTTGACCCAAGGCTGGGCAGGAAGATCGAGCCACTCCAGGTCCTCGCGCAGGCGCGCTTCGAGGGCGGGTAGACCGATGGGTGCGGTGGTGTGCGGCATCGTTGGGGTACTCGATCAGGTGAGCGGGCTCGCGGCCCGCAAGGGTTAAAAGTCGATGTTCAGGCGGCTGTAGTAGAACGCCCCGTAAGAACCGAATGGCGAGATCGACGAGTAGTAGGAACCGCCGGAGACATCGGTCACGGTGTGCTTGTCGGGGTAAATGTTGAACAGGTTGTCGGCGCCCAGGGAGACCCGCACGTTGTCGGTCAGGGCATAGGTCACGTCGACATCGGTGATCCACTTGGCGCTGAACGTTTCATCCACGCCGGTGGTGCCGCTGCCCAGCCGCTTGACCTTGCCGTAGCGGGTGGTGCGCACGCCCACGTCCCAATCGTTGACCTGCCAGTTAAGGCCAACGATGTACTTGCTCTTGGGGGTCAGGTCGGTGATGCCGCCCAGTTCGGTGCGTTCGAAACGTTGCAGGCCAAGGCTTTGCAGCTGCGATGGGTTGGCCTTGAGGTCAGTGATGGTCGCCTTGTTCCAGTTGGCGCCGACGTTCCAGCGCAGGCGACCGAAGCGGTCCAGGTACTGGGTGTAATCGGCCACCAGGTCGAGGCCCTTGGTGCGGGTGTCGAAGGCATTCGCGTAGTACTGCACTTGCTGTACATGGGAAAAACCATTGGCGGCAAGGATCCGGTCGACGGCGGCGCCCGACAGCGGGCTGATCAGCGCGATACGGTCCTGCAGGTCGATCACGTAAGCGTCCAGTGCCACGTTCAATTCTTTGACCGGCGTCCACGTCAGGCCGGCGGACACGCTTTGCGACTTCACGGGTTCCAGGTCTTCGGCGCCCAACGCCTTGCCAATCGCCGAGGTGGTCTGCACGCGTTTGATCATGATGTCCTGGGTGGTGTTGCCCACGGTGCGGCGGCCCAAGCCGGTCTTGGCGTAGCCCTGTTGCACCATCGACGGTGCCACGAAGCCGGTGCTGAGGGCCCCGCGTGCGGCGATTTCCGGCGTGAAGGCATAGCGGGTCGAGAGCTTGCCGGTCCAGGTATTGCCCGAGCTGTCGGTGTAGTGTTCGAAACGCCCGGCAGCGCCGACGAACCATTTATCAGTGACGTCCAGGCCCAGGTCGACATACGCCGCCGAGTCGCTGCGGCGCAAATTCACTTCGTCTTCCGGTAGCAACAGGTAGTTGCCCAAGGCGCCAATGGCGGCCAACTGGCCTGCGCGCGGGTGGCCGACCGGGTAGCGATAGTTGCCGTTACGGTAGGAGTCCGCATCACCGGATTCGGTGCGGTACTGCTCGAAACGGTACTCAAGGCCGGTGGCGAAGTTCAGCGGGTTGCGCGTGCCGATATCGAGCTTGCGGTTGAGGTCCAGGTTGGTGGTCCACTGGGTAAACGTGTTGGTCTGCAAGGTGAAATCGGTGGGGCTTGCGGTGCCGAGGGACGGGTTGAGGTTGTTCTCGGTCATCTGCTTCTGGCGGTTGGCGCCATAGGAGGTGCTGAGGTCCCAGCCCCAGCCGGCCAGGTCATCGCCACGAGCACCGAACGTGCTCTGGTAGTCGAGACTTTCAAAGGTGAAATCCGGGGCGATACCGTCCGGGTACAACTCGTTGATGATGGTGTTGGAGTTGGGTCGACGGAAACCGATGGAGACCAACGCATCCTGCTTGCCCAAGGTGCTGAACGAGTACAACGAGGTCGCATCATTGAGCGGCAACTCAGCGTTATACGACACGTTGATCTGCTTGATCTCAGGCAGGCCGCCACCGAAGCTGCGTTTTTCCACGGTGTTCTCACGCGGGTCGGGTTGGCCGTTGACCGGGTAGTAGAACGCGCCGGTGGCCACGCCGGAACGCTTGGTGCTGTCCTGCTTCTTGGCGTCGAGGGCGAAGTTGAAGAAACCGTCGTTGGGCAGCGGCAGGCCGTAATTGAGCGTTTGCTGGTACGTCTCGCCATTGGAGCCGACGCCACTGGCGTAATGCGATCTGCGCCCGGCCATGGTGCTGGAACTGCCGCCGCTGCTGTCGGACTTGAGGATGATATTGATCACCCCGGCAATCGCATCCGAACCGTATTGGGCAGCGGCGCCGTCACGCAATACTTCAACGCGGTCGATGGCGCTGATGGGAATCAGGTCCAGGTCAGCCGGGTTCCAGCCTTCCACCAGTACCGAGTTTTCCGAGGCCACCGAGCCGCCATGGCGACGCTTGCCATTGACCAACACCAACACATAGCCACCGCCGAGGCCACGCAAACCGGCTGCCCGCGCCACGTTGCTGTAGGCGCCGCCGGTGACCTTGGCCACGTTGAAGGAGGGCAGCAGATGCTCAAGGGCATCCCGCAGCGCCGTGCTACCGCCCTGCTTTTGCAGGTCATCGCCACCGATCACATCAATCGGCACGGCGCTTTGCGCCACGGTGCGCTGGTTGCCACGGTTACCGACCGAGACCACGGTCTGCATCACCGGCTCGGCTTTCTTGCGTTCGGAGTCTTGGTCTTCCTCTGCCATCAACGGCGCGGACGCCAGGCACAGGCCGGTCAGCGCAAAGGCTGCCGGTGAAAATAATGCAGTCGAAGAAAAGCTGCTTTGCATCTGGGTACTCCCCGGGAAATCGCCAAAAAGGGTGTTGCTGGTCGTGCGGCGATTTGCCGAGGTCGGCTGGATGTCCGCGAAGCAAGGTGACTGGGTGAACAGCCATCTATTCGTTTTCGTTATTCATTAGCGCACTGAATGCGGTAAATGAATACTAAAGGGCATCACTTATTCCATCTACTAATTAATAGAGCTATGCATATTCCAAAATTTATATAAGGGTCAGCTGGCGTAGATGCGCTGCATCAAGGCGTCATGACGGTTGGCCGGGTGGATGATCATGCCCGGCAGCAACTCCTGGGACGAGGCTTGCAGGGTGTCGATCAACGCACTGGCCACGTCCGACAACGGGCTGGCAAACGCTGAAATCAGGCCGAAGAAAAACGGGATGGTGCTTTCAATCGGCCGCACGACCACGCCATTGAGCGGCACGCCGAATGCGGTGAACGGGTCCACCAACGCTACCCCAAGACCGGCGCGGGCCATTTGCATGGCGGTCAGCGAAGTGTTGGTTTCGAGGATGTGCTGGGGCTCGGCACCCATGTTTTCAAAAGCCTTGTTGATGCGACGGCGAAAACGGAACGGGTTGGAAATACTGATCAGCGTGTGCTGCGCCAGCGTCTCCATGCTCAGCACCGACTCGCTCGCCAAGGGTGAGTCGTGCGCCAGTACCGCAACGCAAGACGCCTCGCCGATCCAATGCACCTCCAGGCCGCGGTGCTCCAACGGCAGGCTGACCACGCCGAGGTCGACGGTCTTCGCCAGCACGGCCTGCACCACGCCTTCGGGGGTGAGGCTCTGGATCTGCAATTGCTGCGGGCGCAGTTGCGCCGGCAAACGTGCAATTGCCGGGGGTAGCAAGCCGGCAGCCAGGGCGGGAGTAGCGACCACGCGCAGGCTGAGGTTTTCGTCGCGGGCGATGTTCAAGGCGCGCTGCTGAACGTGGCGAACCCCTTGCAAGGCACTGTCGACTTCGGCCGAGAGCTTGAAGGCTTTTTGCGTGGGGGTGACTTTGGGGCCGCTGCGTTCGAACAAGGCGAAGCCCAGTTCTTGCTCAAGCTCCTGGATCAGGCGCGTCACGGTGGGTTGTGAGCGACCGAGCATCTGCCCGGCTCCGGTGACACTGCCTGCCGACATAACGGCGGCGAATGCTTCCAACTGGCGTAGGTCCACCGGACTCTCCTTTGAAGTGAATGATGGCGGTGGAGTGTACACAGCGGGGGTTGATCGGTCTGTATGGGGGCATATCCGTTGGTTGGGTTAGCCACGGATTCAAGCCTGCGTTCGGCCAGCGTGGTTTAACAGGGCGCCTAAGATCAAGATCAAAAACAGAGCCAGAGCAGACCGCTGTCTGCCTGATACATGGAGATCCAAATGTGGGAGCGGGCTTGCCTGCGATGGCATCAACTGGGTATGCCTGATGTACCGAGTTGCCTGCATCGCAGCGGTGCGGCGATCCGACAAGCCAGCTCCCACAGTTGAACCGCGATCGGCACAAAAAACCGGTCGGCTCTAAGGCCGCCGCGCTCTTGCTTTTGATCTAGAGGCGCCCCGTCAAACACGCTGGCCGAACGCAGGCTTTGGAGCGTGGGTAACCCGGCAGGACGCCGGGTTAGCCGCGCTGGGCCAAGGATGGCCCATCGCGGCGGCCCACGCTCCAAAGCCGGAGTGAGGGCACACCGAGCCTAGGCGAGGTGCCGAGTGTTGGGGCAAGAGCCCTTTGGTTACTTTGGGGCTTTTCCAAAGTGACCCGCCGTAAGGGCGGAACCACTTTCAGCCATCACCCAAACAACGGATATGTACCCAAAGCCCCACCTAGTTATATCCATAGCACCAACCGATATTGGTATATACCAGATCACTCCCTTATAAATCGCCCCCATCAAAGAACGTTGCGCTGGAGTAGCAAACGATGGTGTCGGTAAAGGTAATGCTGGAGTACTTCCACCCCTGGCCAAACTCGGCCGGTCTGTACCTGGCACGCGAACGCGGCTGGTACGAAGAACTCGGCCTGGATGTAGAACTGGTCGTCCACGACCCCTACCACGGCGACACCCTGCAGCACCTGCTGACCGGCGCCGCAGACTTCGGCATCTTCCCCAGCAACCGCCTTCTCGTACGCCGTGGCCTGGGCCAGGCGCTGCAAGGCATCGCCGCCATCAACCATGCTGGCCTGGAGTCGATCCAGACCCTCACCGATTCCGGCATCCGCCGCCCCCGCGACCTGGTGGGCAAGCGCCTGGCGCTCAACCCGACGCCACGCGGCCTGGCCATGGTGCGTCATCTGGTCAGCCGCGATGGCGGTGATCCGGACGGCGTGATCCTGGTCGACAGCGGCGTGCGCGAACTGCGGCCCGAGCAACTCGCCGAGGGCATTGCCGACGCCAGCTTCGGCGGCTACTGGGCCTGGGAAGCGCTGATGCACAGCCCCATCGACGCCGAGCGTCGCGTCGTGTTGCCGGTGGATGACATCGGCGCACCGGCCTATCACAGCTACCTGCTCGGCGCCCATGAACGCACCCTGGCCGACAAGCCCGACCTGGTGCGTGATTTCCTCGCCGCCACCGCAAAAGGCTACTTGGCCGTGGCGCAAGATCCGTCAATCGCACTCACCGCCTACGAACACACCACACCGTATTTCCCCGCTGAACTGTTGAACGCCTCGCTGCATAAAATCGCCCCGACCTGGCTGCACAGAGGCCGCTGGGGTGAGCAACGCCAGGCGTTGCTGCAAACCTACGCCGAGTGGCTGCACGAGCATGCCGTGCTCGACAATCCGCAGGTCTGGCAAGGCGCAACCAGCAACGCCTACCTGCCTGAGGTGAGCGCATGAACCCCCAACGCACCGCCCACGGCCTGGGGTTGGAGCCGGTCGCCGCCGACTGGCCGGCCCTGCACGAAGCCGACATCGAGCAGTTGCTGGTTGACTACCCCCAACTGGGCCCCTTACACAGCCTGCATTGGCACAGCCCACGGCCGTTTTCCGCGGCGGGGTTGATCACCACCGGCGCTGGCACGCTGTTCGTCAAACGCCATCACCAACAGGTGCGCCAAGCCGCGTGGCTGGAAGAAGAGCATCGCCTGATCGCCCATCTACATCGCCAGGGCGCGCCGGTGGCGGCAGTGGTATCGAACCGGCATGGCGCCACGGCGACGGGGCAAGGTGAGTGGACGTATGAAGTGCACCACGTTGCCGAGGGCCTGGACCTGTACCGCGATGCGTTGTCGTGGTCACCGTTTCAAAACACCCGGCATGCGCTCGCCGCAGGCCAGGCGTTGGCCCGTTTGCACCAGGCCGCCGAACACTACGACGCCCCTCAACGCCAGACCCAGGTGCTGCTGGCCAACGCACAGTTGATTGAACAATCAAACCCGCTGGAAGGCATCAGCAGTCCCTACCTCGCCGACAAGGAGTGGCGCACTCAACTCGGCGAGTTGCTGTTGCCGTGGCACGCAGAACTGCATCCGCTGTTACGTGAACAACCACCGCTGTGGACCCACAACGACTGGCACGCCTCCAACCTGCTGTGGAACGCCGACGGCAGCGTTTCCAGCGTGCTGGATTTTGGCCTGGCCGACCGCACCTTCGCGCTCTTCGACCTGGCCACTGCCATCGAACGCAACGCCGTGCCCTGGCTGGACCTTGATACGGGTGGCGTAGCACGCGCCGATCTCGACAGCGTAGATGCCCTGCTCGCCGGGTATCACCAAGTACGCCCATTGAGCACCCGCGACCTGCTCACCCTCAGCGCCCTGTTGCCGCTGGTGCACGTAGATTTCGCCCTGTCCGAGGTGGCGTATTACCAGGACGTGGTGGGCTCCACCGCCAGCGCCGATATCGCCTATTACGCCTACCTGCTCGGCCATCTGCGCTGGTTCGCTGGCGCCGAGGGGCAACGGTTGCTTGGCCATATCCGGCGTAAAAGCGTATGAGCATGCTGGTCGATACTCAGTGGCTGCACGCGCACCGGGCTGATCCCACGCTGGTGATACTGGATGCCACGGTGGTGTTGCCGTCGCCGGCGTTCGATGGCGATTACCGCGTCCAAAGCGGAGAAGACGGCTGGTTGCAGGCGCATATTCCAGGCGCTCGACACGCAGATTTATTGACTGACTTGGCGGACACCCAAGCCAGTTTCAGCTTCGCCCTGCCAACGCCTGAAGCGCTGGTAAACAGTTTGGCCAAGCTCGGCGCCGGCCAAGGGAAAACCCTGGTTATCTACGACCGCGCCGATGGCTTCTGGGCCGCTCGCCTGTGGTGGATGCTGCGCGGCGCAGGCATCGACGCCCAGGTACTCGATGGCGGGTTCAACGCTTGGCGCGCCGCCGGTTTGCCGGAACACAACGGCCGCGCCGAACCGGCCACGCCCGTGCAACCCTGGGCAATCAACCCGCGTGCCGGGCTGTGGATTGACCGCAGTGGCGTCGAAGCAATCGTCGACGGTCACGCACCCGGCCTGCTGATCTGTGCCCTTGGCGCGGCGCTGTTCGAAGGCACCGCGCCCACCCGCTACGCCCGACGCGGGCACATCCCCGGCAGCCAAAACCTGCCGGCCCGCGAGTTGTTCGACGCCCACGGCCGCTACCTGCCAAAGGATGCCCTGGCCCTGGCGATCGGCCCCACGCTGCTGCACAGCGAAGGCCCTCTGATTCTGTATTGCGGCGGCGGTATCTCCGCCGCTGCCAACGCGTTGGCCCTGACCCTCCTGGGTCGCCAGGACATCGCAATCTACGACGGCTCCCTACAGGAATGGGCCGCCGACGCACGCTTACCAATGACTACCGGAGCAGCTCCGGCCTGACGCCACTTCTGGCGAACTCGGCTTTTTCATCACGAACTGGCAACCCGTCCGTTGCGCAGCGCTGGGCCCCTTTGTGCCCGATAAAAGCGTACGGCAACGACGGTCATGCCCTTGGAGCGCTCTTTACATGGCTACACCCTATCGCCACACCCTGCTCGCCTTGAGCATCACCTTCGCCGCTGCGGCCCATGCCCAGGATGCAACCCTGGACACCGTCACCGTCCTTGGCCAGGAAAGCACTGACTACCAGGCCAAAAAAGCCGCGGTGGCCGGCTTCGACAATGCGCCGCTGCTGGATACCCCGGCTTCCGTCGCGGTGATCACCGAAGCGCGCCTCAAAGACCAACAGGCACGCCTGCTCAGCGAAGTCTTGAAAAACGACGCCTCGGTGGGCGACAGCTACGCCCCGGTCGGCTACTACGAGAATTTCGTGATCCGCGGCTTCGCCCTCAACCCGGCCAGCAGCTACAAGATCAATGGCCGCACCATCACCGGCGAGCAGAACGTGGCGCTGGAAAACAAGCAGCAAGTGGAAGTGCTCAAGGGCCTGGCCGGCTTGCAGAGCGGCGTCTCCGAACCCGGTGGGCTGGTCAACTACGTGAGCAAGCGCCCGGAGAATGTGCGCTCGGTGACCGTGTCCACCAACGAACACGGCGAACGCTATTTGGCCACTGATATCGGCGGTTGGCTGGGCACCGAACAACAAGTCGGCGTGCGCATCAACCTGGCCCACGAAGACATCCGCTCCTATGTCGACCACGCCGACGGCAAGCGCGATTTCGCTTCCCTGGCGCTGGATTGGAACATCAGCCCCAACGCCCTCCTGCAACTCAACGCCGAATACCAGGACCGCGAGCAACGCTCGGTGCCGGGCTACCAACTGCTGGGCGGTACCGAAGTGCCCCACCACGTTTCGCCCAAGGATCTATTGGCCTACCAGAGTTGGTCGAACCCGGTAGGCATCCGCTCCCTGAACCTTGACGGCCTGTTCGAATACCGCTTCAACGACGCCTGGAAAGCCAGCTTCAGCGCCTCCCGCAGCCGCGTGGTCATCGACGACTACAGCACCTTCGCCTGGGGTTGCTATGGCGCCGCCAGTTGCGCAAATACGGCGGTGCCCAACCACTTCAGCGCCGAAGGTGACTACGACATCTCCGACTACCGCAGCCCCGACGACACCCGCAGCAACGAAGAAGCCCAGGCCGCGCTCAATGGCCAGTTCGATACCGGTTTCCTCAAGCATGACCTGACCTTCGGCACCACTGCGTTCCGGCGCCTGGTGGACCGGCGCAAATCGGTCAATGAGTACATAGGCGAGGGCAATATCTACCAGCCGTCACCGGTGCTGGAACCCTACGACGGCCCGCTGGGCCACACCTACCGCCGCCTCGACAGCCGCCAGTACGGCCTGTTCGCCAGCGACCGCATCAGTTTCAACGAGCAATGGCAAACCATCCTCGGCGGGCGCCAGGTACGCCTGGATGAAGAGACCTACAACCAGGCCGGCGACACCACGCGTCACACCCAACGCAGTGTGTTCCTGCCCCAGGTGGCGTTGATCTACAAACCGCGTCCCGACACCTCGTTGTATGCCAGCTACAGCAAGGGCCTGTCGCTGGGTGGCGAAGCCGCATGGTTCAGCAGCAACGCCGACGAAGTATTGCCGCCGACCACCTCGCGCCAACTGGAAGTGGGCATCAAGCGCGACTTCCAGCGTCTGAGCCTGACCGCTGCACTGTTCCAGATCACCGAGGACCTGCAATACAACCGCCCGAATGACGACGGCACGACTACCTTCGTGCAACAAGGCAAGCAGAAGAACGTGGGGATCGAGTTGTCCGCCAACGGCCGCGTGACCTCCGACCTGCAAGTCTCGGCCAGCGTCGCGGCCATTCGGGCACGGGTGAGTGACAGCGGCACCGACGACTACGACGGCCACCAGGCAATCAACGTGCCCAAGCTGCGCGCCAGTTTGCATGGCGACTACAGCATCCCAGGCGTACCCGGTTTGGCCCTGCTCGGCGGCGTGCAATACAGCGCAAGCAAATACGCCAACCGTGAAGCCACGGTGAAAGTGGATGACTATGCGGTGTTCGATGTGGGTGGCCGCTACACCACCAAGGTCGGTGATTACGCTACTGTGCTGCGCCTGACCGTCGACAACCTGTTCGACAAACGTTACTGGCGCGATGTGGGTGAATCCGCAGGCGACGGCTACCTGTTCCTGGGTGCGCCGCGCACGGCGCGGTTGTCCGCCACCGTCAATTTTTGAGGCTGACCGTTCATGCGTAATCTGATTTTCTCCAGTGTGTGCCTGCTCTCCACCGCCCTGGTGGGCTGCCAGCAGCAACCGCCCGCCAACGACCAATTGGACGCGGTGCTGTGGACGCAGACCTCCATCGAGCACGAGCTGATCTACACACAAGTCTTCGCCAGTGCCACGCGCCAGCTGGATGCCGCCTTGGCCGACCCGACCTGGGACGCCCTGCCGTTGCCGCCGCGCAACCTCGCCGGCCTGCCGCCGGCGGTGGTGGTGGATATCGACGAAACCGTGCTGGACAACGTGCCGCTGAATGCGCGGGACATCCTCAGCAACCAGGTCTATTCCTACGACCGCTGGAACACCTGGGTCGACCAGGCCAAGGCACAGGCACTGCCCGGCGCCGTGAGTTTTCTGCAAGCGGCTGACAAAAAAGGCATCACCGTCTACTACATCACCAACCGCGAACACAGCCAGGTCCAGGCCACCGTCAACAATCTGCGCCTGCGCGGTTTTCCGGTGGCGCACAACGAACAAGTGCTGGCCGCCGGCACCCCGACAGGGCACTGCGAACAGGCCGGCTACGGCAAGAACTGCCGCCGCCAATGGGTCGCCAGCCATGCCCGCGTGCTGATGCTGGCGGGTGACTCGCTGGGAGACTTCGTACAAGCCGAACACAACACCCTGGCCGACCAACGCAAGGCGGCCGCGCCGTACCTGGCCTGGCTCGGCCAACGCTGGTTCGTGCTGCCCAACCCGACCTACGGCAACTGGTACAGCGCGCCCTATGGCGACCAGGAAAAACTGCCCTTCGAACGCAAGCGCCAGCTCAAGCAACAGGCGCTGCACCTGGAAAACTAGTTCTTGAGAGAACCCTATGTCGCCACTGGAAATTGTCGCCGTGTTCTTCAACATCGCCGGGGTCTGGCTCACCGCGCAACGCGTGCGCTGGTGCTGGCCGGTCAGCGTGGTTGCGGTGTTGCTGTATGCCTGGATCTTCTTCGACGTAAAGCTGTATTCGGACATGCTCCTGCAACTGGTCTTCGCCGCGCTGCAGGGCTACGGCTGGTGGCGCTGGAGCACCGGGCGCGTGGAGGCCGGCAAAGTACGGGTGGAACGCCTGCCGCTGCAAGAGGCCTGGCGTCACTTGCTCGCAGGGTTGATCGGCGCCGTGGTGCTGGGGGCGGTGATGCACCATTTCACCGACGCGGCACTACCGTGGCTGGACTCGTTGCTCACCGCGTTCAGCCTGGTCGCCAGCCTGTGGGCTGCGCGTAAATACGTGGTCAGCTGGTGGTTGTGGATCGTGCTGGACGCGGCGTATGTGGGCCTGTTCCTGTACAAAGACCTGCAGCTGACCGCCGCGCTGTACGCCGGATTCGTGGTGCTGGCGGCCTATGGTTTGCGCGCCTGGCAACGGGATTTGCACCAACAGGAACATATAACCAAAGCGTCGGTTTACAGCGTTTAATATCATTAAACATTAGGGCATCTATCGCGTTTAAATATAAAAAAACTCGCTTGGATGCTTTTTATGAACTTACGCACTGCCGCCGCCCTCAGCGTCACCCTTCTCCTGGCCAGCCCGGCCGTGTTCGCCGGGCAAACCCTGGACCGCATCACACAATCCAAGCAGTTGGTCGGCGTGTTGATGGAGAACTACCCACCGTTCTCCTTCCTCAACGAACAGAACCAGCTGGACGGTTTTGACGTGGATGTCACCAAGGCCGTGGCCGACAAACTCGGCGTGAAACTCAAACTGGAAACTCCCTCCTGGGAAGTCATCGCCGCCGGCCGTTGGAGTGGCCGTTACGACGTGTGCATCTGCTCCATGACGCCTAGCGCAGCGCGCGGCCAGGTGTTCAATTTCCCGGTCGAATACTACGCCTCGCCTGCCGTGGTGGTGGTCAATGCAACCGACAACAGCATCCAGTCGGCGGCCGACCTGACCGGTAAAAAAGTCGGTGTAGGCAGTGCATCCACCTACGAAGCCTACCTGGCCAAGGACCTGGTGATCGAAGGCGCCAGCAAGCCCATCGACTACCCGTTCAAGGCCGTTCAGGCCGTGCCCTACGACAACGAGATCATCGCCTTCCAGGACCTGGCCCTGGGCACCGGCAAACGCCTGGATGCCATGGTCACCAACCTGGTCACCGCCAAGGAACGCATTGACCACGACCCGCGCTTCAAGATCACCGGTGACGTGCTGTACGCCGAGCCCAATGTGGTGGCCACCGAGAAAGGCGATCCGGCGTGGGATGCCAAGCTGACCCAGATTCTCGCCGAGCTGAAAAGCGACGGCACGCTGGCGAAGATCTCCCAGAAATGGATCGGCTCAGACATTACCCAATGAGTGTTTTCCCGACCCCACCCGCCGTTGTGAAACCACCACCGGTCAAGCGCACGCTGCTGTCGTTCAAAGTACGCCTGTGGCTGACCTGGGGCGTGATGCTGTGCCTGTTCGCCGGCCTGTTCATGAGCTTCGACCTGCAGTTCGCCATCGTCGCCGCCAAGTGGCAAAACCTGGTGGGGCTGCACCTGTCGCCCCAGGGTTTTCTGCAAGGCGCGGCGCTGACGCTGTTCCTGTGCTTCTGCTCGATCTGGCTGTCGGTGGCGCTGGGTTTTGCCACCGCCCTGGCGCGGTTGTCGAGCAGCGCGGTGGCGTTCGGTATCGCCAGCTTCTACGCCTCGTTTTTTCGCGGCACGCCACTGCTGATCCAGATCTTGCTGATCTACCTGGGCCTGCCTCAATTGGGGGTGGTGCCGGGCGCCATCAGTGCCGGGATCATCGCGTTGTCGTTGAACTACGGCGCGTATCTGAGCGAGATCTTTCGCGCTGGCATTCTGGGTGTGTCCCAGGGCCAACGTAACGCAGCCGCCGCTCTCGGCATGGCCCGGGCGGTAACCTTCTGGCAGATCGTCCTGCCCCAGGCCATGCGCACCATCATCCCGCCCACCACCAGCCAGTTCATCTCGATGCTCAAGGACTCTTCCCTGGTGTCGGTGATGGGTGTGTGGGAAGTGATGTTTTTGGCGCAATCCTATGGCCGCTCGTCTTACCGCTATATCGAAATGCTCACCACCGCTGCCGTCATCTACTGGTTGCTGTCGATCGGCCTGGAACTGATCCAGGCCCGGCTGGAACGGCACTACGGCAAGGCTTATCTCCACGGGCGCTAGCCCTACTCTTTACCTGCAGGAAGCACCATGTCCGATCCCACCCCGTTGTTATTCGGCCTTTATGAACAAGCCAGCGTCGGCTGCGGCGGCGCGCCCAGCCTGTGGACCCACCCGGCGGATGAGCGGCTGGGCATCAATACCCTCAAATACTGGTCGAACCTGGCCCGCACGGCAGATGAAGCCAATCTCGACCTGATGTTCTTCGGCGACGTGCTGGGCTTTTACGATGTGTTCGGCGGCTCCGAAGCCATGGCGTTGAAATGGGCGGTGGAAGCCCCGGCCAATGACCCGCTGACGATTATTCCGGCACTGGTGGCCCTCACCGAAAAACTCACGTTTGGCGTCACCGTCACCACCACTTACGAGCACCCGTTCACCCACGCCCGGCGTTTCAGCACCCTCGATCACCTGTCGGACGGGCGCATCGGCTGGAACATCGTCACCTCGTACCTGTCCAGTGCTGCGCGCAATTTCGGCCTGGAGCAGATGATCAAGCACGACGACCGTTATGAGCGCGCCGAAGAGTTTCTCGACGTGGTGTACAAGCTCTGGGAAGGCAGCTGGGCCGATGACGCGGTGATCGCCGACAAGCTCGCGCACACCTACGCCGATGGCGCGCGCGTGCGGCCTATCCAGCATGCCGGTGAACATTACCGGGTGGCCGGGCCGCACCTCACGTCGCCGTCGCCGCAACGCACGCCGTTGCTGATCCAGGCCGGTTGGTCGGGGCGTGGTCGGCAATTCGCCGCCAAGCACGCGGAGTTGGTGTTTATCGCCAAGTCCAACCCGCTGGAAATCCGCCAGGGCCTGGAAGATATCTGGCGCCAGGCCGAGGCCCGAGGCCGTCAGGCGGCCGACGTGAAATCGCTGACCGTGTTGCGCATCGTCACTGCTCCTACGGCCATCGAGGCGCAGAAAAAATACGACACCCTGCAAAGCAACTATCACCTGCAAGCACAGTTGGTGAGCTACGCCGGTGACACCGGTATCGACATCAACCGCTATGCCGACAACGAGGCGCTGTCGACCCACACCGAAGGCATGACCTCCTACATCATGAAGCCCGATGGCAGCGGCAAGCCGCTCACTGCCGGCGAGGTGCGCCAGCGCTTCGCCAATGTCACCCGGGGCAGCGACCTGATCCTGGTGGGCACCCCGGAGCAGATCGCGGAAAAGATCGAGGAGCACGCCCGCATCTCCGGCACCAGCGGCTACATGCTCAACCCGCTGATCAGTCCAGGCTCCTTGAACGACTTTGTCGAACTGGTGATCCCGGCCCTGCAAAAACGTGGCCTGTACCGCACCACGGCGCAAAGCGGCACCTTGCGCTCGCGCCTGCGCGCCGATGGCAGTGACCGGTTGCCTGCCTCGGCCCATGGCGCGTCATTCCGCTTTGCATAGCCCCTGCGTGGGAGAAGGTGACCTGCGCCAACAGGAACGGTAGAGTCACCCCCACGTCATGCCTGCACACGGAACCCCAGGATGCCTTTCGACCCCATTTCCCCGCACTACCAGCGCATCCGCGAACAGATCGCCAATGACATCGCCGCGGGCAACCCCCAGGCCGATGAGAAATTCCCCTCCGAACGGGACATGATCGAACGCTTCGGCTGCACCCGCGTCACCCTGCGCCAAGCGTTGCAGCAACTGGAAGCCGAAGGCCTGGTGTACCGCGAAAACCGCCGGGGCTGGTTCGTCAGCCCCCAGCGCATTCGCTACGACCCCACGCGTATCAGCGGCTTCATGGATTACGTCAGCGCCCAGGGCCGCACCCCGCGCACCGAATGCCTGCACGCCGAACTGCGCCCCGCCGGCCCCTGGCTGGCCAAGCGCATGGGCCTGGCCTCGGCGGACGAGCCGGTGTTCTTCCTGCAACGCCGCCGCTGGATCGACCGCCGCCCGGTGCTGCTGGAGTTCAACGCGCTGCTCGCCAGTTGGTGCCCTGGCCTGCTGGAAGCCGACCTCAATACCTCGCTGACCCAACTGCTGCGCGAGCGTTTTGCGCGGGTGCAGTCGCGGTGTGAGCTGGAAATGCATATCGGCACGGTGAACGAAGAACAAGCCGAGTTACTGCAACTGTCGCCGGGCTCCACCAGCGTGTACCTGGAGCGCTTGAACTTCGGCGAGGACAACCAGGCCGTGGAATTCGACCAGGAATTCTGGCGCCCGGATGCGTTGTCGATCGTGATGGAAACGCGGTATCCGGGAACGCGGTGAGGCCAGCTTTACGCTGTGATTGGGCTCACGCAACCCGGCTGTTGCTTGCGTAACAACCTGCCGCCGTTCTGTTGCATAAACAACGCAGCCAGCCACCACGCAAAAAATACTCCAGCAATTTCAATGAGTTAATTATGACAAAATGATGGCATATAGCTTGCTATCAATCCTCCCAGCTTACTCTTCAAAGAGCGGCCCCTGCGCGATGGGACGGCATACCGCCTGCCCCGCGCCCAAGAATGGAATTTCTTAAGGGACCTTGCCATGCACTCGCTGCTTCGCAACCATCGCTACACCAAACCCGCCCGCCCCTTCGTGCTTGCCAGTGCGCCCCTCATGGCGCTGCTGGCCGGCGATGCCATGGGGGCAGAAACCCAGACCACCACTGCGCTGCCCCAGGTCACGGTGACCGCCCAGCGGCACGAAGAATCGGCCCAGGATGTGGGCATCGCCCTCACTGCCCTGAGCGGGCAGGACTTGCAGAACAAGGGCGTGACCAACGTCAATGAGCTGCAGAACTACGTGCCCAACCTCGACATTGCGCCGCAGTACGGCGGCGGCAACCCGCTGTTTCGCATACGTGGCGTGGGGCTCAAGGATTACGGCAGCAACAACACCTCCACCGTGGGTGTGTACCTGGATCAAGTGGCGCTGCCCTACCCGATCCAGACCCAGGGCCAACTGTTCGACCTGGAGCGCGTCGAAGTTTTGCGCGGTCCACAGGGCACGTTGTACGGGCGCAACAGCACCGCCGGGGCGATCAACTTCATCACCAACAAACCCACCCGTGAGTTCCACGGCGGGCTGACCACCAGCTACGGCTCGTACAACGCCAGCAACGTCGAGGGTTTCCTCTCCGGCCCGCTGACCGACACCCTGCGCGCACGCCTGGCCTTCATCACCGAGCAAGGCGGCGCCTGGCAGGAAAACCGCGTCACCGGGCAAAGCCTAGGGGACAAGGACAACACCTCGCTGCGCGGCCAGTTCGACTGGGACGCCACCCCGGACATCAACTTCAACCTCACCGTGCATGCGGGCGAAGACAAATCCGACAGCCGTGGTTCGTACCTCTACCAAGGCCTGACGCCCAACGCCCGCGGCGCTGCCTATTCCGCCATCAGCCCGGAAAACGACGGCAAGAAAACCGGTTGGGGCCTCACCCCGGGCTTTGCCAAAATCACCGGGTTATCCGTCGGTGACAAACCCCATCGCGACAACGACAACACCGGCTTCGCACTCACCGGTACGTTCGACCTGAATGACCATTTGAGCGTGACCAGCATCACCGCGTCCGACCGTTTCCGGCGCCGCGAATACATCGACTGGGACGCCTCGGTGATCCCGCAATCCGATGAGTATTTCGATTCGAAGATCGAAGTGTTTTCCCAGGAACTGCGCCTGGCCTCCCACGACAACGAGCGCTTCAACTGGCAGACCGGCTTGTACTTCGCCCAAGACCGCCTGGACGAAAACTTCTACTCGGACTTCAGCGCCAACCTGGGTTACGGCACCTACACCTCCTACACCCAGAAGTCCAACACCTACAGCGCCTTCGCCCAGGGCGACTACCGGCTCACCGACGACTTGAAACTGATCGTCGGCATTCGCCAGGAAAAGGAACACCGCGAACTGGAAGACTTCGCCACCCAGCGCATCCTGGTCAACAGCGGCGTGTACAGCCTCGGTCAACTGAGTTTCCCGGCGGCCGACAGCGACCTGGACAGCAACTCCACCTCATGGAAACTCGGCCTGGAGTATCAACTCACCCCATCCACCCTGCTGTATTCCACGGTCAGTCGCGGGATCAAATCCGGGGGCTTTACCGCCTACAACTCCAGCTACGCGGAGCAGATCGCGCCGGTCAAACCGGAAAAACTGCTGGCCTATGAAGTGGGCTTCAAGAGTGACCTGAGCGATACCTTGCGTTTCAACGGCTCGGCGTTCTACTACGACTACCGCGACCAGCAATACCAGTCCCAGGTATGGATCAGCCAGCAAGTGGGCAATGTGGGTCGGCTGGTGAATATTCCCAAGTCGAAGATCTACGGCTATGAACTGGAACTGCAATGGGAGCCGGTGTCGGGCCTGACCCTGGGCCAATACTTCGGCACCAAGAAAGGCAAGTACGTCGACTACCAAGGCCTGAACAGCACCGCCACTCGCGCGGTCGGGTTCGCCTACCCGGTGTACACCGACTTCTCCGGTTCCAGCCTCACCAACTTCCCGAAAATCAGCTACGGCGGCCAGTTGCAATACGTCTGGGACGTGGGCGGCTTTACCTTCAGCGCCGAGAGCGACTACTCGTTCCACGACCGCATCACCGGCAGCAACGGCACCACCACCCAGGCCTACTGGCTGGCCAATGCGCGCCTGGGCATCACGCCCAAGGGCAGCAACTGGTCCGGCGCACTGTGGGCACGCAACGTGTTCGACAAGAAATACGACCTGTACCACGGCTCGTTCCTGTCCAACGCGCAAATCGCCACACCCGGTGACCCGCGCACCGTGGGTGTGCAGGCCAGCTACAAATTCTAGGGACATGTCATGACTTTCGACCTGAACCGCCGCCAGGCGCTGGGCCTGCTGATGGGCGCGCCCTTGTTATTGCGCTACGGCAGCGCCTTGGCCAACGTGGCCACGCCCTTCACCCTGGGGGTTGCCAGTGGCGATCCCTGGCCCGATGGTTTTGTGATCTGGACACGCCTGAGCACGTTGCCGCTGTTCCCCGGCAACGAGTACGCCCTGCCCGCCAGCATCCCGGTGGACTGGGAAGTGGGCCTGGATGAGCAATTTCAGCGCATCGCCCAACGCGGCCGCACCCAGGCCCTGGCGATCAACGGCCACGCGGTGCATGTGGAACTGCGCGGGCTGCAACCGGGCCGTGAATACTGGTACCGCTTTATCGCCCTGGGCGAGCGCGGGCCCACCGGCCGGGCGCTGACCTTGCCGGCGCTGAACGCCAAGGTCGACCACCTGCGCCTGGGCGTTGCCTCCTGCGCCCATTACGAGCGCGGGCTGTTCAGTGCGTATCGGCACATGGCCGATGAACGTCCCGACCTGGTGCTGTTCCTCGGCGACTACATCTACGAATACACCAACGCCCCAGGAACAAAGGGCCTGGCCCGCTCCTACGGCGCACCCGAGGCCACGGACCTGGCCGGTTACCGCTACCGCTACGCGCTGCACAAGACCGACCCGGACCTGCAACAACTGCACGCTGCCGCGCCGTGGATTGCCACCTGGGATGACCATGAAGTACAGGACGACTATTCCGGCGTGTCGTCCATGGACCCGAGCGTAACCGTTGCCGCGTTCCAGCAACGCCGGGCGGCGGCGTACCAGGCGTTTCTGGAGAACATGCCGCTGCGGCGCCCGCCCCTGGGCAGCAATGGCAGCCCGCAGATTTATCGGCGGTTTACCTATGGTGACTTGGCGGCGATCCCGGTGTTGGATGGCCGCCAGTATCGCTCGCGCCAACCGTGTTACCAGGCACCCAATTTCGGCAAGGGGCACATGGAGTTGAGCAGTTGCGTGGACCTCGCCGATCCCAAGCGCACGCTGTTGGGGTTTGAGCAGGAGCGCTGGCTGTATGACGGTTTGCGCCGCAGTGACAGCCGCTGGAACCTGCTCGCTCAGGACCTGTTGGTGGCGCCGTTGCGGGCGGAGCGACCGGGGACCGATGGGGCGCGTTACTGGACCGACAGTTGGGACGGCTTCCAGGCGGCACGTGGGCGGTTGATCGAGAACTTGCGGGACAGTCGGGTGGCTAATCCGGTGGTGTTGAGTGGGGATTACCATTCGTTTTGGGCTAACCATTTGTATGAACGGCCGGAGGATCCGGATTCCAAATTGGTGGCGGCGGAGTTTGTGGGTACCTCGATTACGTCGAATGGACCGAGTTATGAGGCGGTGCAGTCGATTTTGCCGGCCAACCCGCAGATTCGGTTTTATGACAGTCGGCCGCGGGGGTATTTGTCGTTGGACCTGACCCCTGGGAGGTTGGAGGTGAGGATGCAGGCGATTTCGGATCGGCTGGATCCTCGGGCTACGGTTTCGACGTTGAAGCAGTTTGTGGTGGAGAGTGGGAGTGCTCGGTTGCACGGGGTATGAGGGGTCAGGGTTAGTGTACATATCCGTTGTTTTGGTGATGGCGGATATTGGTTTCGCCCTTACGGCGAGTCACTTTGGAAAAGAGCCCCAAAAGTAACCAAAAGGGCTCTTGCCCCACCACTCGGCACCTCGCCTAGGCTCGGTGTGCCCGAACGAAGGCTTGAATCCGTGGGCCGCCGCCCCGCGCCATCCATGGCGCGGGGCGGCTAACCCGGCGTCCTGCCGGGTTACCCACGGATTCAAGCCTGCGTTCGGCCAGCGTGGTTTAACGGGGCGCCTAAGATCAAGATCACAAGCCAGATCAAAAGCCAGAGCCAGAGCCAGGGCAGACCACTGTCTACCTGACAAATGAAGACCCAAATGTGGGAGCGGGCTTGCTCGCGAATGCGGTGTGTCAGTCAACAAATTCATTGGCTGATCCACCGCATTCGCGAGCAAGCC
>NZ_NKIG01000031.1:0-77087 GCF_002255865.1 Pseudomonas sp. PGPPP1
CGGGCTTGCTCGCGAATGCAGTGTGTCAGTCAACACATTCATTGGCTGATCCACCGCATTCGCGAGCAAGCCCGCTCCCACATTTTTTGACCGCGTCCGACTTCCTTGCCCTGTGAAATCTGCTTTTCTGTGGGAGCTGGCTTGCCTGCGATGGCATCAACCGGGTATGCCTGATGTACCGAGTTGCCTGCATCGCAGGCAAGCCAGCTCCCACATTTGAACTCACTTCGACTGAAAACTCGGTCGGCTCTAAGGCCGCCGCGCTCTTGCTTTTGATCTATAAGCGCCCCGTCAAACACGCTGGCCGAACGCAGGCTTTGGAGCGTGGGTAACCCGGCAGGACGCCGGGTTAGCCGCGCTGGGCCAGGGATGGCCCATCGCGGCGGCCCACGCTCCAAAGCCGGAGTGAGGGCACACCGAGCCTAAGCGAGGTGCCGAGTGTTGGGGCAAGAGCCCTTTTGCTTACTTTTGGCTGGGCCGGCATTCCGGGCTCTTTTCCAAAAGTGAGTCGCTGTAAGAGCGAAACCATAATCAGCCGTTACCTAAAAAACGGATATGTACACCAACCAACCCACCACCATAGAGGATCAGATCCAACCCAACCAACTCCAATAAGTCGCAGCAAACACCAGCATCAACCCATACCCCACCAGCGTCACCAAAATCCCCACCTTGGCAAACTGCCGTGCCGTGAACGTCCCGGTTCCCAAACACACCATATTCTGCGGCGCATTGATCGGCAGGATAAACCCGTAGCTCATCACAAACCCCAGCAACATGGTCATGCCCAACCGGCTGAAATCCCCCGGCAAGGTCTGCAACACCGCAATCAATATCGGCAGCAACGCCGAGGTCAACGCCGTGGCGCTGGCAAAACCCAAGTGAATCAAGATCAGGAATACACCTAAAATCGCAAACACACCCAACGGCCCGACTTGATCCAACCCGGTGTGCGCCACCACTTGAGAACCCAGCCACTGCCCCGCCTGAGTGGTCAGCAACGCCGTACCCAGGCTGATACCCACGCCAAACACAATCACCGTGCCCCACGGAATGCGCGACTGCACATCCTTCCAGGTCATCACGCCGATCCCTGGCATCAGCAGGAACACTAGGCCTGCATAAGTGGTCGAGGTGGTGTCGAAGCTGTGCAGGCGCCCTTCCGTGGCCCAGGCCAGCAGCAACAGCACGGACACGGTGAGCAGGCGTTTCTGCGGCCCGGTCATCGGGCCAATCTCCACGAGCGACTGCGCCACCGCTTCTTTGCCGCCTGGAATACTGTCGGTTTCCGGCGGCAGCAGCTTGAGCACCAAGAACAACAACACCGCCGACATGATCAACGCCCACGGCGCGCCCGCGATCAGCCAGTCGATCCACGACACGCGCTGGCCGAGCATCTTGTCCATGAAGCCCACGGTGAGCAGGTTCTGCGCAGCGGCGGTCTGGATGCCGACGTTCCAGATGCTGGTACCCTGGGCCACCACGATCATGATGCCGGCGGCGATGTTCGAGCGTTTATCCACGCCGAACGCGGCAATCACCCCCATCATGATCGGCACCACGCAGGCACTGCGCGCCGTGGCGCTGGGCACCACCAGGCTGAGCAGGATGGTCACCGCAATCGCCCCCAGCAGGATGCGCCGGGTGCTGGTGCCCACCCGGCTCAGGGTCACCAGTGCAATACGCCGGTCCAGCCCGGTGTGGGTCATGGCAGCGGCGATAAAGAGCGCGCCTGCCACCAACGCCAGCGCCGGGTTGGAGAACCCGGTCAGCGCCATGCTGATCGCCGGACTGGTGCCGATCAGGTGCGCGGGGTCTTGCAACGACGGGGCGGTGCCCAGCAGAAACGCCATCAGCGAGGTGATCATGATCGCGCTGGCTTCATAGGACACCGCCTCGGTGATCCACACCACCACGGCAAACGCGAGGATCGCCAGCATGCGATGCCCGGCCACCGGCAAGTCGGCCGGCAGCGGCAACAGCAGCACGCCAGCCATCACCAATACGGCGACCACCAGGCCCAGGGGTAATTTGAAGGGTGCCGCGCTCATGGGATGCTCCAAGGCTCTAGATCAGGCCTTGAGCATAGGGCAACGCCTCCTGCGACGCATTGACCTAGGCCAATAACTGGCTCAACACCGCCCGCAACTTGCCGGGCTTGACCGGTTTGTTCAGCAACGGCGCTTCAAGACGACGCAAGGCGCGGCGGCATTGGTCGGTGCGGTCGGCGGTAATGATCACCGCCGGGATCTTGCACCCGAAATGCTCGCGCAAATGCTTGACCACTTCGCAACCGACCACCCCATGATCAAGGTGATAATCCGCCAGGATCAGCTCCGGCGCCCTGCCCTGCAACGCCAGCAACGCGCCGGCCTGATCGGTGGCGGTCAGCACTTCACACCCCCACTGACCGAGCAGCGCCTGCATGCTGTCGAGGATGCTCACTTCGTTATCGATCACCAGCAACCGCCGCCCCGGCAGTGGGTTGCCGGTGGTCGGCAGCACCGGCAGTTGGCTGATCGGCAGCGGCATCTCGTCACTCAGGGGCACTTCGATACTGAACATCGAGCCTCGCCCCGGCCAGGAACGCACGGCAATCGGATAACCGAGGATCTCGGCGATGCGCTCCACAATCGCCAACCCCAGCCCCACGCCCTTGCGATCCGCAGCACGACCAACGTCGAGTTGGTTGAACTCCAGGAAAATCGCCTCCAGCCGATCCGCCGCAATCCCGCGCCCGGTGTCCCACACCTCAAGCCGCAGGTAATCACCGCGGCGGCGTGCACCCATCAGGACGCAACCCTCGTCGGTATAGCGGCAGGCATTGCTCAAGAAATTACGCAGGATGCGTGTGAGCAGCCGCAGGTCCGTACTCACCGCATAGCTGCCGGTGTGCACCCGCAGGTTCAATCCGGCTGCCTGGGCCACCGATTGAAACTCCGAGACCAGCGGCGCAAACACCTCGTCCAGGCGGTACAACGCCACGTCTGGTTTGACTGCCGCTTGGTCCAACCGCGAGATGTCGAGCAAGTCAGTCAGCAAATCCTCGGCGCCCTCCAGCGCCTGGTGCGTGCGTTCCACCAGCACCTGCTCGACGTCGGGCAACGTGCGCTCGCGCAAGGTGGCGATCAGCAAACGTGCGGCATTGAGCGGTTGCAACAGGTCATGGCTGGCGGCGGCGAGGTACTTGTCCTTGCTGCGGTTGGCGGCTTGGGCGGCATCGCGGGCATCGCGCAGGTCCTGCTCGATCCGTTCACGCTGGGCGATCTGTTGTTGCAGGTTGAGGTTGGCTTCCAACAGTTCATCGGTGCGGGCGGCAACGCGCTGCTCCAGCTCGTCGTTGAGGCGGATATAGCGGTTGCGCTCGGCTTCCAGTTCATCCAGCCGTGCGGTCAGTTCCGGGTAGTGGCTCTTGCGCGCCGACTGGTCGCCCAAGCCCAACAGCGCTGAAAGCGCACGTTGCGGGTCGTCAGAGTGCTTCGCCATAGACGACCTCGACGTCACGCTGGCTCGACGCTCGCGGGTTGGTCAGGATGCACGGGTCATCCATCGCATGCTCGGACAGGAACGGAATATCCGCCACGCGCACCCCATGCAGGCCGAGTGTTTCGTGGAAGCCAATCGCATGCTTCAACGCGATCAGGTGCTCCACCAACCGCCCGCAGATCTGCCGATGGTTCAGGCCCCGGCAGTCAATGCCAAAGGTCTCGGCAATCACCTTGAAACGCTCCGGTGCCGAACTGTAGTTGAACGCCACCACATGCTCTACCAGCACCGCGTTGCACAGGCCGTGGGGCAAATCGAGGAAGCCGCCGAGGCTGTGGGACATGGCGTGCACCGCGCCAAGGATCGCATTGGAGAACGCCAACCCGGCCTGCATGCTGCCGAGCATGATCTTTTCGCGCAGGGCAATGTCCGTCGGGTTGGCGATCATCTGCACCAGGTTGCCGTTGATCAGACGCATGGCTTCCAGCGCATGAGGGTCGGTGAGCGGGCCATGCCCGGTGGACACGAACGCCTCGATGGCATGCACCAACGCGTCGATGCCGGTACAGGCCGACAGGAACGGGTCCATGCTGGCGGTGGTTTCCGGGTCGATCAGCGACACGTCCGGCACCACCGCCTTGCTGACGATGGAGAACTTCATGCGCTCTTGCTGGTTGGAAATGATCACGAACTGCGAGACATCCGCCGAGGTGCCTGCCGTGGTCGGTATCAGGATCAGCGGCGGGCTGGGCACACGAATGGTGTCCACGCCTTCGAATTCGAGAATGCTGCGTCCGTGGGCGACTACGATGCCGATGGCCTTGCCGCAGTCCATGGGGCTGCCGCCGCCGATGGCGACGATCACGTCACAGTGGTTTTCGCGGTACACCTCGGCGCCGGTCATCACTTCTTCAACGCGGGGGTTGGGCGAGACGGCGCTGTACAGGCAGTAGTCGATGCCGATGGCTTGCAGGCTGGCTTCCACATCGGCGACCCAACCGGCGGCGATCACCCCGGGGTCACTGACCACCAGCACCTTGCGCGCACCAAAGGTCTTCGCGTAGTTGCCGACGTTGTGCCGGCAGCCGGCACCAAAGATGATTTCAGGAGAGACGAATTTACGCAGTTGGCTCAGAGTCTGGCTCATTGGAAAGCCTGTTCTTATTATTTTGGAAGAATGCGCTCCACACTAACCGATCCGGCCGCGATTGCAATCAGACCAAAGAGGCATCTCCCAAACGGTCCCGGCCAACGCAAGGCTGGCCGGGGGTACATCAACGGCTGGCGAAGTACATGGTCACTTCAAAGCCGATACGCAGGTCGGTAAACGCGGGTTTAGTCCACATGGGGCGTTCCTCTTGTTGTGCCGGAAGATTCCGGTCAGGTCATTAATGCATGGGGGATGTGGGAGGCGAATGCTACTTTCGAAGGAGTTGGAACAGTGCATTGGTCTCAGGCATGCAGAGATCAAAATGTGGGAGCTGGCTTGCCTGCGATAGCGGTGGACCAGTTACTTATTTGTACCTGATACACCGCTATCGCAGGCAAGCCAGCTCCCACAGTTTTGACCGCGTTTTGTCAGAAGAACCCGAGTGGGTTGATGTCGTAGCTCACCAACAGGTTCTTGGTCTGCTGATAGTGATCGAGCATCATCTTGTGGTTCTCACGCCCCACACCGGATTTTTTATAGCCCCCAAACGCCGCATGCGCCGGGTACAGGTGATAGCAGTTGGTCCATACGCGCCCAGCCTTGATCGCCCGGCCCATGCGGTACGCACGGTTGATATCGCGGGTCCACAAGCCAGCGCCCAGGCCAAATTCGCTGTCGTTGGCAATCGCCAGGGCTTCGGCTTCGTCCTTGAAGGTGGTAATGCCCACCACCGGGCCAAAGATTTCCTCCTGGAACACGCGCATCTTGTTGTGGCCCTTGAGCAGGGTCGGCTGGATGTAATAACCGCTGGACAGGTCGCCCTCCAAACGCTCGGCCGCGCCGCCGGTCAGCAGTACCGCACCTTCTTGCTTGGCGATTTCAAGGTAGGACAGGATCTTGTCGTATTGCTGCTCGGACGCCTGGGCACCCACCATGGTCTCGGTGTCCAGCGGGTTGCCGCGCTTGATCTTGACGATTTTCTGCATCACCACTTTCATGAAGTCGTCATAGATCGACTCCTGCACCAGCGCCCGCGACGGGCAGGTGCACACTTCGCCCTGGTTGAAGAACGCCAGAACCAGGCCTTCAGCGGCCTTTTCGATAAACGCAGGCTCGGCCTTCATGATGTCTTCGAAGAAGATGTTCGGCGACTTGCCGCCCAGCTCTACGGTGGACGGAATGATGTTCTCGGCAGCGGCATGCATGATGTGCGCGCCCACCGGGGTCGAGCCGGTGAAGGCGATCTTGGCGATGCGCTTGCTGGTCGCCAACGCCTCCCCCGCTTCGCGGCCAAAGCCTTGCACGATGTTCAGTACGCCCGGCGGCAGCAGGTCATTGATCAGCTCGGCGAACACCATGATCGACAGCGGCGTCTGCTCGGCCGGCTTGAGCACGATGCAGTTACCGGCAGCCAGCGCCGGCGCCAGTTTCCATGCGGCCATCAGCAGCGGGAAGTTCCACGGAATGATCTGCCCGACCACGCCCAAGGGCTCATGGAAGTGATACGCGGCGGTCAGTTCGTTGATCTCGGCCGCGCCGCCTTCCTGGGCACGGATGCACCCGGCGAAGTAACGGAAGTGGTCAGCGGCCAGCGGCACGTCGGCGTTGAGGGTTTCGCGCACGGCCTTGCCGTTGTCCCAGGTTTCAGCCACGGCCAGCACTTCGAGGTTCTGCTCGATGCGGTCGGCAATTTTCAGCAGTACCAACGAGCGGTCCTGGGCCGAGGTTTTGCCCCAGGCGTCGGCAGCGGCGTGGGCGGCGTCGAGGGCCTTGTCGATGTCGGCGGCGCTGGAGCGCGGGAATTCGGCGATGACTTCACCGGTGACCGGCGAAGTGTTGGTGAAGTAGTTGCCATCGATAGGCGCGACAAACTCACCGCCGATGTAATTGCCGTAACGCGCCTTGAAGCTGACGACGGCGCCAGGGGTGCCGGGTTGTGCGTAGATCATGATGAGGCCTCTGTCGGGGTCCGGGCCTGTCGGTCAACAGGCGATGACCCGATAGTAAAGAGCCCCCGCTGCCCGGCGAATGCGCCGTTGGCAGGGGGGTTATTGTTATTTGGTCGTAGAACTAGTGCTTGGCCACCAGCTCTTTGGGCAGTTTGAAGGTCCAGAGCATGCCGCCCTGGTTGAAGTCCTTGACCCGCTTGGCGACCTCGCCGCCCCACAGCGGCACCGCGCCGCCCCAGCCAGAGACCACCGACACATATTGCTCGCCGTCCATGTCCCAGGTAACCGGGGAGCCGAGTACGCCGGAGCCGGTCTGGAACTCCCAGACTTTTTCACCGGTCTTGGCATTGAACGCTTGCAGGAAGCCTTCTGGCGTACCGGTAAACACCAGGTTGCCCTTGGTGGTCAGCACCCCGCCCCACAGCGGCGCGAAGTTTTTGTGGCGCCACACTTCCTTGCCGGTTTTCGGGTCAATCGCCCGCAGCACACCAATGTAGTCTTCGTTCAACGGCTTGATGGTGAAACCAGCGCCAAGGAACGCCGCGCCTTTCTTGTAGGCGATGCCTTCGTTCCAGATGTCCATGCCCCATTCGTTGGACGGCACATAGAACAGCCCGGTGTCGCGGTTGTAGGCCATCGGCATCCAGTTTTTCGCCCCCAGGAACGCCGGGGCAACGAACACCGAGGTGCCCTTGGTTTCGCTGCCTGGGGCGCCGGGGCGGCTGGCTTCGTTGTAGATCGGCCGGCCGTTCTTATCCAGGCCGGTGGCCCAGGTGATCTTGTCGACAAACGGGAAGCCACGGATGAACTTGCCGTTGGTGCGGTCCAGCACGTAGAAGAAACCGTTGCGGTCGGCGGTGGCCGCTGCTTTGATTTCCTTGCCGCCTTCGGTGTAGTTGAATGAGATCAACTCATTCACGCCGTCGAAGTCCCAACCGTCATGGGGGGTGCTCTGGAAGTGCCATTTGATGGTGCCGTCATCCGGGTTCAGCGCCAGGCGCGAAGACGAATAGAGGTTGTCGCCAGGGCGCAGGTGGGAGTTCCACGGTGCCGGGTTACCGGTGCCGAACAGCAGCAGGTTGGTTTCCGGGTCATAGAAGCCGCCCAGCCAAGGGGCTGCGCCGCCGGTCTTCCACAGATCGCCCGGCCAGGTTTTGCCTGCCTCACCGCCGGAGATGCCGTTCTCAACGGCCTTGCCGTCCTTGTACACGTAGCCCATATGGCCTTCGACGGTGGGTCGGCTCCACAACAGCTCGCCGTTTTTCGGGTCGTAGGCTTCGATCTTGCCCACCACGCCAAATTCGCCACCGGCCACGCCGGTGATCAGCTTGCCGTTGATGACCAAGGGCGCTGCGCTGATGGAGTAGCCTTCCTTGTGATCGGCGACTTTCTTGCTCCACACCACCTTGCCGGTGTCTTTGTTCAAGGCCACCAGCTTGGCGTCGAGGGTGCCGAAGAACACCAGGTCGCCGTACAGCGCCACGCCCCGATTGATCACGTCACAGCAGGGACGGATGTCGTCGGGCAGGCGTGCGTCGTATTGCCAAAGTTTCTTGCCGGTGCGCGCATCCACCGCAAACACCCGCGAGTAAGAACCGGTGAGGTACATCACCCCGTCCTTGATCATGGGTTGCGCCTGTTGGCCGCGCTGTTTCTCGCCGCCAAAGGAAAACGCCCAGACCGGGCGCAGTTCCTTGACGTTGTCCACGTTCAGCGTGTCCAGCGGGCTGTAGCGCTGGCCCTGCACGCCCAGGCCGTTGGTGACGATCTGCTCCGGGTTTTTCGGGTCCTGGAGAATGTCCTGGTCGGTGACAGCGGCCAGCGCCTGGCCGGATAACAGGATGGCACCGAGCAACACACTCAAGGCGAAGGGTTGGCGGCGTGCGGGTTGGGTCATGACGGCTACCTCTGCGGTTTTTTGTTATACCCGGGAAATTTTCCCGGTCTGGTGCAGATTCTTGGGCGCAGGGGCCATCGTCACAATTGACCGCAGTATCGAGTTTGCTAGTTCCTTAGTAGGGGGGACTGGCCGTCCACACGTTGCATCTGCTCACGCTCGTAACGCGGGTAGAGGTGGCTGACGCTGCGAATCAACTCGTAGCGGCTCAGGTTCACCGAGGCAAACCGCTCAGGGATGGGGCTGCGGATCATCTCGCTCATGTCGTTGCCTTGGGCGGCGCCGTCACGCAGCAATTGATCGAGCCAGGTCAGGTAGTCACGCATCTGCTCGAAGGGTTGCGCATCGGTGGCGATGGGGCCGTGGCCGGGCACCACAATGGTCCAGGGCAGGCCTTGCAGGGTAGCAATGTCGGCCAGCCAGGCGGCCAGCCCCGGGCTGTTGGGCGTGGTGAGGGCGCGCTGGTAAAACACCAGGTCGCCGGCAAACAGCACGCCGGTGGTCTGGTCGAGAATCGCCAAGTCAGCGCCGGTGTGCCCGGTCAGCGCCACCAGGCGCAAATCGTGGTTGCCAAAGGTACGCACACCGGGTTCCAGCACTTGGGTTGGCAACACCACTTCGGTGCCGCGCATCCAGTCGCCGACCATGCGGTACAGGTTTTCGGCCATGCTCTCGCCCTGCTCATGCAACAGCCGCGTGGTGTCGGCCAAGGCGCCGATGGGCACATCCTTGAAGGCTTGATTGCCCAGGGCATGGTCGGGGTGATGGTGAGTCAGTAACACCTGGATCACCGGCTTGGCGGTCACGCTGGCGATGGCTTGGCGCAGGGCTTCTCCGTAGCGTTTGGACGGCCCGGTGTCGATCACCACCACACCGGCTTGGGTGACGATGAACGCGACATTGACGATATTGCCGCCGTTGGCCTTGGCAAAATTGTCGGTACTGCCTTCCAGCAGCCAGGTGTCATCGGCAATCTGGCGCGGTTTCAGGGCGTATTCCAGATCAGCATGGGCGGCAAGGCTCAGGCCCACGCATAACAACAGTATCCAGCGCATGCCGCGCTCCTTCTGGTCAGGGAATGGCCGCGTCGAATTCATTGCCGCTGTTGTCGCGCAGCACCAACCGCGTCTGCCCGGCTCCTTCGATATCGAAGGCCAGGTTGGGGTTTTCGCTGACCGCCGGGAACAACTCCAGCTCGGCCATGACCTGACCCTTGTCCCCCAGCAACTGGGCGTGATTGATGTAGAACTCGGGGATGCCGCTGACCATGCCGTTGTCCATCGGATGCGCCACCTGCACGCGCAGGCGACTGAACTCGCCACGCGGGTAACGCCCGCCAAGCACTTCGCCGATATGCTCTTCCCAACCCGGCTGGGTACGCACCACGCTCGGCGCGGTGCAGCCACCACCAGCGGCGTCGATCAAGGTGGAACCCACATGCCACATTCCGTCATCGGTGAGTACGGCGGCGCGCAACGGCGTGGCCTGCTCGATGCGGATACGGATCGACAGCCAGGGCAACACCCCGGCCTTGGGCTGGAAGTCGACGATCTTCGGCAACGGGTTCAACTCGGCCCAGGCAACGATCCGCACCACCCGCCCCTTGAACGCTCGCGCATCGATTTCCAACGGCACTTGGCGCGCATCTTCGGCGAACGGCGGCGCCAGCAGCTTGACCTGATCGTCGAACACAAACGGCGCACTGTTCAAAAACTGCTTGTGATAGAACGACCACATCACCGACGGCACCGGATCAACCTCGGTGGCCTGGGCCGCCCATGGCAACCCGCACACCAACAGGCACATCAGCCGCCAGTTCATTGGTACATCTCGGGCACTTCGTAACGCAGCCCATAGTGGCTGTAGAGGGTTTGCACGGTGCCGTCGCGGATCAGGCCTTCCAGTGCCTCTTCCACGGCGTAGGCCAACTGCCGGTTGCTTTCATGCACCGCCATGCCGATCTCCCACCGCTGCCTACCCATGTTCGGGTAGGCGTTTTCCGCCAGGGCCAGTTGCGGGTCGGCGGCCTTGAAGACTTGCCAGTCGATCTCGCCACGCATCGCCATGACCGCATCGACCTCCCCCGCCTTCATCGCCGCAAAGGCTTGGGGCACGCCGGGATAGTGATGGGTCTTGCCGGCCAGCATGCCGTTGAACACCGAGGTGAGGTAGAACGACGGCACGCTGTCGACTTCGACGCCGATGGGATGCGTTTCGAACACTGCCACACTGGCGACGCTGTCGAGGCGACGGCGGTCGTAGGCCACCTGCCATTGTTCGTTCTGATACGGCCCGAACATCACCACATGGCCGTTTTCCAGCTCGCCCTGGTCGTTGCGCTTTTGCGCGTAGTCGTGGTCATACGGGGCGCGCATCATCAGGTCAGCCAGTTGCTGGTTATGCAACGGGCTGCCGCGCCAGATGTAGTCGCGCAGGTCGTCGTCGAGCTTCTCACCGGCCGGGGCCCAGATCAGGCTCAACCGCACGCCGAGGGCCTTGGCCAGCGCCTGGGCCAATTCCACATCCACACCGCGTGGCGTGCCGCCGTCGTCGAAGCTGTAGGGCGCAAAATCCTTGTACACCGCCACCTTCAACTCGCCGGCGGCGATCATCTGGTCATAACTGCGCACCTGCGCCTGTGCCACCTGGCAACACAGCAAGGCCAGGCCGAACACGATGCTGAACAGGCGCATGGCTTACTCCTCGACGTGCACGGAATCCAGGTAAGTGCGCACGGCCCACAGGGCTTCCTGGCTCAGGTAGTCGGCCATTTTCGGCATATACACTCGGCCGTCACGCACGGCGCCGTGGCGTACGCGCTCGACAAACCACTCATCGCCGGCGTCGCCGACATCCAGCATGCGCAGGTCAGGCGCAATGCCGCCGGACTTGGCTTCCAGCCCGTGGCACGCCGCGCAGTTCTGGTTGTAGGCGGATGAACCGATCTCTACCGCCTTGTCGTGCTCTGGGGACTTGCGATACGGGTTGGTGGCGGCCCAACCATCGCCGTCAACCGGCACGCCCGCGTCTTTGATCGGCGTCAGGCCCTGGGTCTCCACCGCTTGCGGCACCACGTTGCCATGGGCCCAGACGTTACCCACACCGATCACACTCACCAACAGGCCGGCCACCAGCAGAGCGTTGCGTTTTGTTGTCATTATTTTTGTCCTCTCAGATTGCACGCAAACCCCATGGTTCGAGGTTATGGCAACCATCTTAGAAACCGCCGGGCCAGGGCCGTATGCTGCTTTGGTGGCCGCACCCTACTCCCTTGGTAGTAGGGCTTGTGGGGCACGTCCAAATCAGAGGCGGTTCGGGAAGTCTTCCCGGCAACAGCGGGAATTTTTCCGTATCCAGCCACCGCCCCGGCGCACCACCCTGTGCAGGCCAAAACCTCCACTGGGAACTGCAAACCATGACAATAAGATCGCTACCCTCCCGCTCCCCTCTGAGCCTTGCCGTGCAAGCCTTTTTGCTGGTGGGCAGCTTGTCCTTCAGTGCGGCGAGCTTTGCCGCCGCCGAACCTGCCGCCAAGCAAACCCGCAACGTCACCTGGGAAGACATTGCCAACGACCACCTGACCACCAAGGACGTGCTGCAATACGGCATGGGCACCAATGCCCAACGCTGGAGCCCCTTGGCCCAGGTCAACGACAAGAACGTGTTCAAGCTCACACCGGCCTGGTCCTATTCCTTTGGCGACGAGAAACAACGCGGCCAGGAATCCCAGGCCATCGTCAGCGACGGCGTGGTGTACGTCACCGGCTCGTATTCGCGCGTATTCGCCCTCGACGCGAAGACCGGCAAGCGCCTCTGGACCTACAACCACCGCCTGCCCGACAACATTCGCCCGTGCTGTGACGTGGTCAACCGGGGCGCCGCGATCTTCGGCGACAAGATCTACTTCGGCACCCTCGATGCGCGCCTGATCGCCCTCGACAAAAACACCGGCAAAGTGGTGTGGAACAAGAAGTTCGGTGACCACGCCGCTGGCTACACCATGACCGGCGCGCCCGTGCTGATCAAAGACAAAGTCACCGGCAAGGTGCTGCTGATCCACGGCAGCTCCGGCGATGAATTCGGCGTAGTCGGCCAGCTGTATGCCCGCGACCCCGATACGGGTGAAGAAGTGTGGATGCGTCCGTTCGTGGAGGGCCACATGGGCCGCCTCAACGGCAAGGACAGCACTCCCACCGGCGACGTCAAGGCGCCTTCGTGGCCGGATGACCCGACCACCGAAACCGGCAAGGTCGAGGCCTGGAGCCACGGCGGCGGCGCGCCTTGGCAGAGTGCAAGTTTTGATGCCGAGACCAACACCATCATCGTCGGCGCCGGTAACCCCGGCCCGTGGAACACCTGGGCGCGAACGTCCAAGGACGGCAACCCGCACGACTTCGACAGCCTCTACACCTCGGGCCAAGTTGGCGTAGACCCAAGCACCGGCGAAGTGAAGTGGTTCTACCAGCACACGCCGAACGACGCCTGGGACTTCTCCGGCAACAACGAGCTGGTGCTGTTCGACTACAAGGACAAAGACGGCAAGGTCACCAAGGCCACCGGCCACGCTGACCGCAACGGCTTCTTCTATGTGGTGGACCGCACCAACGGCAAGCTGCAGAACGCCTTCCCGTTTGTCGACAACATCACCTGGGCCAGCCACATCGATCTGAAAACCGGTCGCCCCGTGGAAAACGAAGGCCAGCGTCCGGCCAAGCCATTACCGGGTGAAACCAAGGGCAAGCCGGTGGAAGTCTCGCCGCCGTTTCTCGGTGGCAAGAACTGGAACCCGATGGCGTACAGCCAGGACACCGGCCTGTTCTACATCCCGGGCAACCAGTGGAAAGAGGAATACTGGACCGAAGAGGTCAACTACAAGAAGGGCTCGGCGTACCTGGGCATGGGTTTCCGCATCAAGCGCATGTATGACGACCACGTCGGCACCCTGCGCGCGATGAACCCGACCACCGGCAAGGTGGTGTGGGAGCACAAGGAGCACCTGCCACTGTGGGCCGGCGTACTGGCAACCAAGGGCAACCTAGTGTTCACCGGCACCGGCGACGGCTTCTTCAAGGCCTTCGATGCGAAAACCGGCAAGGAGCTGTGGAAGTTCCAGACCGGCAGCGGCATCGTCTCCCCGCCGATCACCTGGGAACAGGATGGCGAGCAGTTCATCGGCGTGACGGTCGGCTACGGCGGCGCAGTGCCGCTGTGGGGCGGTGACATGGCCGAGCTGACCAAACCGGTGGCACAGGGCGGGTCGTTCTGGGTGTTCAAGATCCCGAGTTGGGATCAGAAAACCGCCCAGAAGTAACCTCCAACGAACATGCCGGGGGTCGCTCTTTGTAGTGAGCGGGCTCGTCGAATCGTCGCACCGCCCGCGCTGGGCTGCGAAGCGGCCCCCGGCATTCCTTCAGCGCTACCGTGCACTCAGGCTTTGCGACTGCTACGCAGCCGAGCGCGGGGCAAGCCCGCTCACTACAGGTCTTGTGATGAAAATACTTCCTTTATTGGTCCTGCTATCTCTCCCCATGGCCCACGCCGACGACGGCGACGACGCCCCCCTCGTCATCAACGGCTGCACCCTCGCCGAACACAGCCAATGCCCCGGTGCCAACCTCAAGGGTGCCAACCTGCGTAACCAGAACCTCAGCGGCATGAACCTGGCCGGCGCCGATCTGCGCGATGCGGACCTGCGCCACGCCAACCTGGATCTTGCCAACCTGGAAAAAGCCCAACTGCAAGGCGCCAACCTCACCCGCGCCAGCCTGCAACAAGCCAACCTGCGCCTGGCCGACTTCACCGGTGCCACGCTAATGGCGGTACAAGGCTGGGGACTGTTTGCCCAGGGCGCGCAATTTGAAAACGCCAACCTGAGCACCGCCTACCTGCAATTCGCAAGGCTGTCGGGGGCAAAGATGCACAAGGCCAACCTGCGTGCGGCGGACCTGGAAATGACATGGTTGAGCAAGGCTGACCTGCAAGGCGCGGACTTAAGCGATGCGAATCTACAGGAAGCCAAGTTCGGCGAAAGCAACCTGGAAAAAGCCACGCTCACGGGCAGTCGACAGCACTATGCGAATTTCCAGGATGCGAATATGGAAGGTTGCACGGATTGCCCGACGACCTGGGATCGGTAGGGCACTGAGAACCAAATGTGGGAGCTGGCTTGCCTGCGATAGCGGCGGGTCAGCCAGCATATGCATCGACTGTCACACCGCTATCGCAGGCAAGCCAGCTCCCACAGGATTCGGTGTACATCAGGCAAAAATCAGCCCGCCACCCGCACCACCCCCATATCAATCCCCACATGCACCAGTTCGGCATGGGAACTCACCTGCAACTTGCTCTTGAGCAACGTCAGGTGATTGGACACGGTCTTGCTGCTGATACTCAGTTGCTCGGCGATCTGTCGCGCCGGGGTGCCTTTGGCGAGCATCAGGAAGATCTCGAGCTCACGCGGGGTCATGCTGTGCAAGCGCGGGTCGGTGGGTTGGCAGGCCAACTGGGTGGCCAATGGCTGTTCGATATAGGCGTGGCCGTCGAGGATGCGCCGCACGGCTTCGATCAACACCTGGGGCGCCGAGCTTTTGGTCAGGTAGCCCGCCGCACCTGCATCCAGCGCCTGGCGTACCAGGGGCAGTTCATCGTGCATGCTGAAAAACAGCACGCGCAATTGGGGCAGGCGCTGGCGCAGGCGTCGGGTGGTTTCCAGGCCGCTGATGCCGGGCAGGCCGAAGTCCATGATCACCAGGTTCGGGACCGCTTCGTGCACCCGCGTCAGTGCTTCTTCGCCACTGGCCGCCTCGCGCACTTCAACCGCCGGCAACAGTGCGCGCAGCAGGCTGGCATAGCCTTGGCGCACCACGGCGTGGTCATCCACCAACAAAATATTCATAAGCCCTCCACAGGCATGTTCAACGCCAGCGCCCAACCGGCTCCGGGGTGGCTGAGGATCTTCAACTCGCCGCCCAGGCAGCGCGCACGCTCGTACATCGAGTACAGGCCAACGCCGGGGCGCTGGGGTTGTTGCGCGCCGTGGCCGTTGTCGCGCACCCACAGGCGCAAGCGCGAACCACGGTGTTGCAGGCGCACGCGCACCTGGCTGGCATCGGCGTGGCGCACGATGTTGGTCAAGGCTTCCTGGAGCAACCGATAGAGGTGGGTCTTGCTGGCCGGGGACAACGGCGGCAGCGCCGCGCTGACCTGCAGTTGGCAGTCGATGCCGTGACTGGCGCGCCATTGCGCCACCAGCATGGCGAACGCTTCGGACATCGGCAGGTGTTGCAGGGCCACCGGGTAGAGATCGTGGACCAGCACGCGAAAACCCTGCTGCAAGTGTTCGCAGTGTCCTTCCAGCAGGTGCACGGTGCGCGCCAGTGTCTCGGGTTGATGCGCGATCAACGGCAACAGGCACACCTGGGCCCGGATGCCGGCCAGGTATTGGCCAAGGTCATCGTGCAGGGTCTGGGCCAGGTGAGTCCGCTCTCGCTCCTGCACCGCCAGCAGCGTCTGGGTCAGCCGCGCATTGTCGAGACGGGCTTGCTCCAGGGCGTCGGTCATACGATTGAAATGCAGGGCCAGTTGCTGCGCCTCCGGCGCCCCTGCGCAGCGCAGGCGGACATTCAGGCGGCCACTGCACACCTGTTGCAGAGCCAGCAGCAATTCATCCAGCACGCGCATGCCCCGACGCACTGCCCAGCGGATGGTCAACAGGCTCAGGGCCAACGCCATGGCGCACACAGCCAACAGTTGCTGCAGGGAATCCCAGACTTCGTCGATCTCATCACGCGGGTCGACCCCAATGGAGACGCGCCGACCATCCGCCAGGTCAAGCACCTTGGCGCTGTGGCTGGCATCGGCAAACAGTACGCGACCGAGCCAGGCATCCAGGCCATCCTGGTCCGCCACAGGCAAGGCCTCATCAGCGGCCAGCCAATCCACGCGCACATGGCGCAGGCTGGCAGTGAGGCGCGGTTGCAGGCTGGCGGGATCGCGCTCGGCGGTTTCACTGAGGTAGTGCACCACCGCTTCGGCCGATTGCAGCTCGCGCTCCACATCCGCCAACGCCTGGTGCATCAGCAGTGCCGTGCAGGCGCAGGTCACCAGGGCGAAGAAGCCGCAGACCCACAGGTTGATCCGCCAGAGCGCCGACATAGCCAATTCCCGAACCGCACAGTTGAGCCCCATGCTAAGACCGCACCGCACACGGCGGGCTACTACCTTGGTACTGCCCCAGCGCTACTTTCTGCATATTTGCAGTGATCCGGTGGGTTTATATGCTGGCGCTACCTGTCATGGAGTGCCTTATGCGCAAGCTGCCCCCTTACGCCGTGATCTGCCTGCTGGCAGTCGCCTGGGCCACCGTCGGTCAAGCGGCTGAGCCGCCGTTGCAGGTGCAGCTCGGCTACCTGGGCTATCGGCCCGACCCGGGGCCGCTGCTCTCCAACGTGATTCCCGAACCTGTCGATGCAGGCCTGCGCGGCGCCGAGCTGGCGATCATCGACAGCAACAGCACCGGGGCTTTTCTCAATCAGCGCTACAGCCTGGTTGATGCAACAGTGGACAGCCCCGAGGCGCTGCTCGCTGCCGCGCAAAAACAACACGACCAAGGCCTGCGCCTGTTCGTGGTCAACGCCCCCGCTGCCAGCCTGCGTCAACTCAGTGCTGCAATGCCCGACAGCCTGCTGTTCAACGCCGGCAGCCCGGATGACAGCCTGCGCAGCACCGACTGCCTGGGCAACGTGCTGCACAGCCTGCCGAGCCGGGCGATGCTCGCTGATGCTCTGGCCCAGTTTCTGGTAACGCGTAAATGGCAAAAGGCACTGCTGATTGTCGGCCCCACCGAAGATGACCAAGCCTACGCCGCCGCCCTGCGCCGCGCGGCCAAGCGCTTTGGCGTCAAACTGGTGGCCGAGAAGGCCTGGCGCTTTGACAACGACCAGCGCCGCAGCGCCCAGGCCGATATGCCGCTGTTCACCCAGACCGCCGAATACGATGTGGTGCTGGTGGCCGACGAGCGCGGTGACTTTGGCGAGTACGTGCCCTACCAGACCTGGTACCCGCGCCCGGTCGCGGGTACCCAGGGCCTGACGCCCACTGGCTGGCACAAAACCGTGGAAACCTACGGCGCCGCCCAACTGCAAAAACGCTTCGAAGCCCTTGCCGGGCGCTGGATGAATGACCGCGACTTCGCCGCCTGGATGGCCGTGCGCAGCGTCGCCAGCGCAGTGAGCAAGCTGCGCCAGGCAGACCCGATGAGCATCCGCCAACTGGAGATCAGCGACCAGTTGCCCCTGGACGGTTTCAAGGGCCGCAAGCTCAGCTACCGCCCATGGAATGGCGAGCTGCGCCAACCGATCCCGATTGTGCAACCCCGCGCCCTGGTCAGCACCTCGCCCCAGGACGGCTTCCTGCACCCCTTCAATGAAATGGACAGCCTGGGCTATGACAAGCCCGAGGTGACCTGCCGCTTTCCCTGAAGCCTGACAACAACAATAAGGAATACGCCATGCGCCGCACCCTGCTCTCCTGCGCCCTGCTGCTTGCCGCTGGACATGCCGTGGCCGCCACGGCCTGGGTCTCCAACGAAAAAGACAACAGCCTGAGCCTGATCGACATGCAGACCCTGCAAGTCACCGACACGCTCAAGGTCGGCCAGCGCCCTCGCGGCCTGCTGCTGTCCCACGACAACAAGCTGCTGTACATCTGCGCCAGCGATTCTGACCGGGTCCAGGTAATGGACGTGGCCACGCGCAAGATCATCAAGGAGCTGCCCTCCGGCAAAGACCCCGAGCAATTTGCCCTGCACCCCAACAACCGCTGGCTGTACGTTTCCAACGAAGACGATGCGCTGGTCACGGTGATCGACACCGAAACCTCCAAGGTGCTCGCCCAGGTCAACGTCGGCGTGGAGCCCGAAGGCATGGCCGTGAGCCCGGATGGCAAATGGGCGGTGAACACCAGCGAAACCACCAACATGCTGCACTGGATCGACACCAGCACCCAGACCCTGGCCGACAGCACGCTGGTGGACCAGCGCCCGCGTTTTGTCGAGTTCAACCATGATGGCTCGCAGCTGTGGGCCTCGGCGGAAATCGGCGGCACCGTGACCATCCTCGATGTGGCCAGCCGCGCGGTCCTCAAGACCCTGACCTTCAAGATCAAAGGCGTGCACCCGGACAAGGTACAGCCGGTGGGCATCAAGCTCAGTGCCGACGGCAAATACGGTTTCGTCGCCCTGGGACCTGCCAATCACGTGGCCGTGATCGACGCCAAGACGTTCGAGGTCCTTGACTACCTGCTGGTGGGCCGGCGCGTGTGGCAAATGGCATTTACCCCGGATGAAAAACAACTGCTGGCCACCAACGGCGTGAGCGGCGACGTGTCGGTGATCGATGTGGACAGCCTCAAGGTGATCAAGTCGGTCAAGGTCGGGCGTTACCCGTGGGGCGTGGTGGTCACGCCATGAACGCGCTTGACGTCAGTGCCGTCAGCTTTGCCTACGGCGCACGCAACGCCTTGGTGGATGTGAACTTCAGCCTGGCCCCCGGCCGATTTACCGCGCTGCTGGGGCCCAATGGCGCGGGCAAATCGACATTGATTGCGTTGCTCACACGCCTGTATGACTTGCAGAGTGGGGACATTCGCGTCGGGGGTTATTCATTGCGTGAGGCCCCCCGCGCAGCACTTCAGCAACTCGGCGTGGTGTTCCAGCAAAGCACACTGGACCTGGACCTCAGCGTCGAACAGAACCTGCGTTATCACGCCGCGCTGCATGGCCTTTCACGCCGCGAAACCGGGTTGCGGGTCGAGGCCGAACTGGCCCGCCAGGCGTTGGGCGAGCGGCGCCGGGAAAAGGTCCGCGAACTTAACGGCGGCCACCGGCGCCGAGTAGAAATCGCCCGCGCCCTGCTGCATGAGCCGCGCCTGCTGTTGCTCGATGAAGCCAGCGTCGGCCTCGACCCGGCCAGCCGTTTGGCGCTGAACCAACATGTGCGCACACTGTGCCAGGAACAGGGCATCAGCGTGCTATGGACCACCCATCTGCTCGACGAAGTAGACGCCGACGATGCCTTGATGATCCTGCACCAGGGCCGTCTGGTCGCCAGCGGGCAGCTCGACGACCTGCTGCTGGAACAAGGCGACGACCTGAGCCAACTGTTCGCGCGCGTGACCACTAAAGGAGCCCCGGCATGAACGCCTACTGGCAATGCTTCAACGGCATCGTGCTGCGCGAATGGCTGCGCTTCGTGTTGCAGCGCACACGCTTTCTCAGCGCCTTGGTGCGGCCGCTGCTGTGGCTGCTGGTATTCGCCGCAGGCTTTCGGGCGGCGCTGGGTATTTCGGTGATCGAGCCCTACGACACCTACATCCCCTACGAGGTGTACATCATCCCAGGGCTGGCCTGCATGATCCTGTTGTTCAACGGTATGCAAGGCTCGTTGTCGATGGTTTATGACCGCGAGATGGGCAGCATGCGCGTGCTGCTCACCAGCCCGTTGCCACGCACGTTCCTGCTGTGCAGCAAGCTGTTGGCTACCTCGTTGATTTCGCTGTTGCAGGTATACGGGTTCCTGGCGATTGCCTGGGTGTATGGCGTACAGCCTCCGGCCATGGGTTTGTTGATCGCCTTGCCGGCGCTGCTGCTGGTGGCCTTGATGCTCAGTGCGCTGGGGTTGCTGCTGTCCAACGCGATCCGGCAATTGGAGAACTTCGCCGGGGTGATGAATTTCGTGATCTTCCCGCTGTTTTTCATGTCGTCAGCACTCTACCCGCTGTGGAAAATGCGTGACTCCAGCGAGTGGCTGTATTGGTTGTGCGCGATCAACCCGTTCACCCACGCGGTGGAGCTGGTGCGCTTTGCCCTGTATGAACGCTTTGCCGGCCTGGCCCTGGCGGTATGCCTAGGCCTGACCGTGGTGTTCGTAGTGTTGGCGGTGCTGACGTTCAACCCACAACATGCCGCGCTGCGCAAAAAGAGCTGATCTACTACTTTGGTACTGGTTTTCGTGTCTATCGTCGCATTCCCAAGGCAGCGGGACTGGCGTGTAATGGCGGTATAACGATAAGGATTTCACCGCCATGCTGCCCGCCCGACTGCCCTTGCTGGCCTTGCTGTGCCTGCTCTGTCTCAACGCCCAGGCCGACACCCCGCTGTTTTCCGCTGACGGCTATCGCATCAGCCTGTACCGCAGCCCCACGCCCGATCACCTGCCGGGTGCGACCATCGTCGACACCCCGGCCCTGCAAGCCCTGCTCGAGCAGACCCCGGCGCCGGTGCTGATCGACGTGTACCGCCGCCAATGGCTGCAAGGCCGCTTCATCGAAGACCAGCCCCATGCCAACCTGCCGGGCAGCCATTGGCTGGCCAATACCGGTGACGGCGACCTCACGCCTGAATGGCAAGGCTACTTCGTGCGGCACCTGTATAAATTCACCAGCGGCAACATGAGCAAGCCGGTGGTCTTCTACTGCCGCTCCGATTGCTGGCTGAGTTGGAACGCGGTAAAACGAGCCACCCAACTGGGCTATACCTCTGTGTATTGGTATCGCGACGGCTTGGACGCATGGGAAGCGGCAAAACTGCCATTGATGGCTGCAACACCCGAACCCTTTGAATAAAAAACCACAACAAGAAGGTGAACGGCCATGTACAAAATCCTGATCGCCGACGATCACCCGCTGTTTCGCGAAGCGATCCACAACGTGATCAGCGACGGTTTCCCCGGCAGTGACGTGATGGAAACCGCCGACCTGGACAGCGCCCTCGCCCTGACCCAGGACCATGACGACCTTGACCTGATCCTGCTGGACCTGAACATGCCCGGCATGCACGGCCTCAACGGCCTGATCAACCTGCGCAACGAGTCGCCGACGATTCCGGTGGTGATCGTCTCGGCTGAGCAAGACAAGCAGATCGTGCTGCAAGCCATCACCTACGGCGCCGTAGGCTTTATCACCAAGTCCTCGCCGCGCCTGCAAATGACCGAGGCGATCCAGCAGATTCTCAACGGCAACGTGTACCTGCCGCCAGACATCATCCGCACCCAGAAAAACCCCAGCCAACGCCGCCTCAACGACAACCCGAGCTTTGCGCCAGAACTGCTGCAGGCCCTGACGCGCAAGCAGTTGCTGGTGTTGGAGCGCATGACCAAGGGGGAATCGAACAAGCAGATTGCCTATACGCTGGAAATTGCCGAGACCACGGTGAAGGCCCATGTGTCGGCGATCTTGCGCAAGTTGAATGTGCATAACCGGGTGCAGGCGATCCTGAGTGCCGGGGACATCGACTTCGGCTCGTACCTGCGCCGCTGATGCCTCAGGAGAGTGCGGTCAACATGTGGGAGCTGGCTTGCCTGCGATAGCAGTGGGTCAGCTTGCACATGTATCACTGATACACCGCTATCGCAGGCAAGCCAGCTCCCACAGTTGATCTCCATTGGATGAGGGTTCGGTGTTTATTTGCCGAGTAGGTGACTCATCGCCGTTTTCAACTTCATCGGCCGCACCGGCTTATGCATCAACGTATGCCCCAACTCCCGAATCTGCTGCTTCAACTCATTGCTGTAGTTGGCCGTGATCATCAACGCCGGCACCGCGCTGCCGCGCCGGGCATTGATACGTGCCACGGCGTCCACGCCGTTCTGGTCGTCATCCAGGTGGTAGTCGGCAATCAACAAATCGGCCTCGGCATGGTAGTTGTCCACCTGCCGCGCCAGGTCCTGTTCCGACAAGGCGGTGACCACCCGGCAACCCCAGCCTTCCAGCAGCGTGCGCATGCCGGCGCAAATCGCCGCGTCGTTATCCAGCACCCACACCCGCGCGCCTTGCAGGCGTTCCAGCATCGGCTCGCTCATGCACGGCATCGGCAGTGACTTGGGTGCGGTGGCGCTCAGCGGCACTTCCACACAAAACATAGAGCCTTTGCCCGGCCAGGATTTGACGGTGATGCGGTGCCCCAGGATCCCGGCGATTTTTTCGACAATGGCCAGGCCCAAGCCGAGCCCGCGATCCTGGTCCGGGCGCTGCACATCGCCGCGCTTGAACTCCTGGAAAATTTCCTCCAAGCGTTCTTCGGCAATGCCCATGCCGCTGTCCCACACCTGGATCAACAAGCGCTGGTGCTGGCGGCGGCAACCGAGCACCACGCGGCCCTTGTAGGTGTAGCGCAGCGCATTGCTCAGCAGGTTGCGCAGGATCCGCGCCAGCAGCTGGATGTCGCTGCGCACCAGCGCCGAGCAGCCGACAAAGTGCAATTGCAGGCCTTCGGCGCGGGCCAGTTCGGTGTACTCGGCGGCGAGGTTGTCCAGCAGTTCACTGAGGGCGAACGGGGCGATATCGGCCTTGATCACCCCGGCGTCCAGCTTGGAAATATCCACCAGGGTGCCCAGCAGGTTTTCCACGTCTTCCAGGGAATTGCTCACGTTGCGCACCAGGGTTTCGCTGGGGCGTTCCAAGAGTGCGCTGGTAAACAGCCGGGCGGCGTTGAGCGGTTGCAGCAGGTCATGGCTGACGGCAGCGAGGAACTTGGTCTTCGACAGGTTGGCCTGCTCGGCCTCCAACTTGGCTTCGCGCAGGCGGGTTTCCATGCGCCGGCGCTCGTCGATTTCCTTGAGCAGTTGGTCATTGAGCGAGGTGAGTTCCGAGGTGCGCTGGGCCACCCGTTGTTCAAGATGTTGATAGGCCTGGTGCAAGGCTTCGGCGGTGCGGCGACGTTCGGTAATGTCGCGGATCAACACAAAGATCCCCACCACTTCGCCACTGGCCAGCATGTTCGGCACATAGGAACGCAGCATGTAGCGCTCCTGGTTGTTGATGTTGGTTTCGGCGAATTCGAAGGTCACGCTTTCACCGGCCAGGGCGCGGGTGACGTAGGCATCCAGGCGTTGGCAGTGCTGTTCGCTGTGCACTTCGCGCAGGCTCTGGCCAAGCATCATGCCGCGCGGCCAGCAGTACCATTCTTCATAGACTTTATTGGTGAACTCGTAGACCAGGTCGGCATTCAGGTAGCCGATCAGCGCCGGTACGTTGTCGGTGATCAAGCGAATCCAGCGTTCGCTTTCCTGGGCCTTTTGCGCGGCAGCCTGTTCGCCACGCAGTGTTTCGGCACGCAGGCGGGCGTTGATCAGCAAGTGGTTGCTGGCCTTGAGTTCGGCCATTGCCTGGTTGAGCGCGTCGGTGCGTTCGCGCACCTGCTCGGCCAGCACCACCGAATGCTGGAAGGTCGTGTACGGGTTGTTGCCCTGGGTCATGCCGGACTCGATGCGCTCGATCAGCGCCGCATTGATCCGCGCAAGCTTGCGGTTGTCCTGCTGCAGCCGGGAGACCTGGGCGAGCAGTTCAGCGTCGGCCACGGGCAATGGCGACCCCGGTGAAGGTCTGGTTGATGTGCATGCCATTGAACTGTTCTCCGTAGGTGTTGAAGCCCATCACCCGCTGGCCCTGCAGGTAGCGGCCGATCTGTTCCAGGTCGCCGCTGTCTTCCAGCTCCAGGCGGCGCAAAAAGCAGTCGCAGCCGATGGTCAGCAACAGATCGCCGAGGCGCGATTGCAGGCCGTCGAACAAGGCTTCCAGGTTGGGCAGGATCGGGCCGGGTTTCATCACGGTCAGCACAATGCCGTTCTCCACCGCGCAGTAGAAACTCAGGCTGAGGTCCTCGTGCACCTGCTGGATCGCACGTATGTAGTACTGGTCGTGGATGCGCACCGCCAACGGGTGGGCGGCGAAGATGCGGTGGTCAAGGTCGGCCACCGCCACGCCGATGTGCCGCGCGTACTCTTCGGCGGCGGGTTCGGCATTGAGTTCAAACACCCGGCGCGACGGGCTATCGGCGCCGGTCACCACCAGTTTTTCCGTGCGCGGCAGGATGTGGTGGGTGGTGAACACCTCGAAATCCAGCCAGGTATTGACCAGCACCACCACCGCCGCGCCGCTGTGGAACACGCCGTTGAAGTACACGTGGGTGTGGGTGAGAAAGTTGTCATCCCCCGCCGAGCCGCCGAAATGCGGAATATCCCCCAAGGCTGCGCTGAGGGCGGCGAGGACCATCTCTTCGCGACTGGACAGGCCGTCGAGCAAGGTCAGGGCAAAGGTGTTGCCCTTGATCGGCGCGAGCGTATTGCTGCGGCAGCCGCCCACAAGGCGTTCGACCATGTCCTGGGCGCCGATCAGGCTGAAATTTTCCACCTGGTCGATCAGCTCGGTGGCGATGGAAAAATGCGCATGGTTGAAGCCCACCGCCGTGATGCAATTGCGGTCGTAGCCTTGGGGCGTGATCTCGCCGGCGCTGGTGCAACCCACTACGCGCACATTGCCGAAACACTGTTGCAGGGCTTGGCCCAGGGCCTGGAGGTCGTAGGAGGCGGAGCAGAAAAACAGCACAAACCCCAGGTACGGATGCAGCAGTTGGCGGGCCAACTCTTCAGCCGCCTGCCCGGGGTCGTTGGCCTGGGACATGGCGCTGACTACGCCTTCACTGTTGTGCATCGTTGGTTTCCCCCTCTGAGGTATCAGTGTACGAAGGCCAAGGGGTGGGCCCTATGCTACTTGGGTACTGGGTGGGGGGATGCTATGGGATGAGGTTCCCAGGAACACTGGAGAGCAAATGTGGGAGCTGGCTTGCCTGCGATAGCAATGTGTCAGGTACATCACTATCGCAGGCAAGCCAGCTCCCACAGGTTTGAACGGGTTACCAAGTCAAGACGGCACCTACTGCAAAAGTGTCGGTGTCTTCATTCTGCGCACTGGTGTCATGCCCCTTGATCTGGAACTGGTTGTACTCCGCCACCAGCTTCAAGTTGTCATTCACGTCATGAAACAGCGCAATCCCACGGGTTTCATAATCCGCCCCGCTGCCCACCACGCCGTTGCCATCGTCCTTGGTCTTGCCGTAAGACAACGCCAAGCGGTTCTTGCCGAGCTTGTACGAGCCCTGCACCAGGTAGCCGTTGCTGTCGACGTTGCGCAGGGTGGCTTCCCCGGCATTGTTGGTGAAAAACGGGTTGATGCCCTTGGCCTGGAAGCCGGAACCTGTCAGCGACAAGCCGCCCATCTTCGCTTGCACACCGTAGCCCAGGCCCTTGGAAGTAACGCTGGCCACGGTCGAGTCGGTGTTGTCGGAGGTCTGGTAGCTGCCGTTGAGCCAGCTGTAGATCTTCGCCCCGCCCACGTCGAACTGGTAGGTGATCTCGCTCTCGGTGCGCGGGTTCTTCTGGTAGGCCTTGCCCAACGGGCTGCTGTCGTTGGTGTCCACCGGGTCCATGATGCCGACGGCGATGCGCAGGCCGTCCATCACGGGCGTGCGGTAGGTGATCTGCGAGGTGGGAAACGGGTACGGGTAGCCGCTGCCGATATTGCCGAACGACACACCGCCACCGTCCACCAGACCGAGGCTGTCGCTGACCTGGCCGTAACCGGCGAGCAATTCATCGAGCAGGATGTTGGAGCGGGCGAACAGGCCGAAGTCCTTGCCGATCAACACTTCGCCCCATTCCTTGTTTGCCACCGTGCCGTAGAACTGGCGCACGTCGATGGCGGTGTCGGTACCGTTGGTTTCGCTGTCGTTGATGGTGACCCAGAACGATGCGCGAGCGCCGAGCTTGAGGTCGTCGACCTGCTTGGTCATGTTGAAGCCCAGGTAGTTGGGCAAGAAGCCCATCTTCACCCGCGACTGGCGGCGGTCATATTGGTCACCGGCGCGGTCGACGTCGCTGTTGACGTAGAAAGCGTTGATGTAGCCATCGGTGGAAAAGGTGGTTTCGTCTTTGTCGTACAGCATGATCTCGGCGTCGGCGAACGGGCTGAGGCCCAGACTGACGAGAAAGGCAGGCAACAAACGCAGGGGGAGATTCTTATTGTTATGCATGGCGCGCTCCGCAACGGGGACTTGATGTCGGAGGCGATTATCGAAAGGGCCAAGGCCTCGGCATACGCTGCGTTGGCCTAGGTTGCGGGGTGCTTTGGACGGGCCGCGGGTGCCCGCCAAGTTGGGTGTAAGCCGGGCCCGGCACTTAGTGCGTAAGACCGGCCTTGATCAACATGCCAACGGCCACCAGTACACACAGGCTGGCAAAGCCGACCTGCAAGGTGCGCGCAGGAATCACCGAGCACAGGCGCCGGCCGGCCAACATGCCAACGATGCTCGCGCCGATAAACACCCAGCCCACCGGCTCGATGCGCACACCGGCATGGAACGCCCCCGCCACGCCGATCAGCGAGATCAGGCTGATCACCATCAGCGAGGTCGCGACAATGCCGCGCATCTGCACATCAGTGAGCTGCTTGAACGCTGGCACGATCAGGAAGCCGCCGCCCACGCCAAGCAGGCCGGAGACAGCACCGGTCACCGCACCGAGGGCGGCCAGGGTCGTGGTGCATTTGGCGGTCCACGCCAAGCGCCCGGTCTGCTGGTTGAGCATGCAGTTCTTCTGGCCCCAGGACGCGGTGCCATGGTCACTCGGCCCCGGCTCGGTTTTTTCGCGCTGCAACATGCGCCACGCCACCAGCACCATCAACGCGCTGAACAAGCCCATCAGCAGCGCTTCCGGCAATTGGTGGGCGAGAAACACACCCACCGGCGAAAACAGCGCGCCGAGCAAGGCGATCAACAGCGCGGCGCGGTAACGCACCAGGCCATGGCGCAAGCCGTCGATCGCACCGACCGCCGCCGCCGCACCGACCGCGAGCAGCGACACCGGCGCGGCCTGGGTCATGCTCAGGCCCAAGCCGAGCACTAGCGCAGGCACCCCGAGAATGCCGCCACCCGCACCGGTCAGGCCCATCACCAGGCCCATCAATAATCCCAACACAGTGGCCAGCAGCATTCAGTCCACCTTGCTCAGGCGAGTCAGCCACTCACGACCCTTGAGCATGCCGTTCCAGTAGAACCACGGCAGCAGCGTGGCCTTGAGGAACCACATCGAACGCCGCGCCTGGGTCGGGTCCAGAGGAAAAGTCGGCAGCAACTTGCCGCCGTAGCCGAACTCGGCGAGCACCACCTTGCCCTTCTCCACCGTCAGCGGGCACGAGCCGTAGCCGTCGTATTTCAGCGGCAGCGGCGCCTGTTTGCGCAGGGCCAGCAGGTTCTCGGCCACCACCACAATCTGCTTGCGCACCGCAGCAGCGGTCTTGGCATTGGTGGTGGAGCACACATCGCCCAGGCCAAAGACGTGCGGGTAACGCAGATGTTGCAGGCTGTGGGGGTTCACTTCGCACCAGCCGGCGGCGTCGGACAGCGGGCTCTGGCGGATGAAATCCGGGGCCACCTGGGGCGGGACGACGTGCAGCAGGTCGAAGGATTTTTCTTCTAACGTGGCATTGCCCTCGGCGTCCTTGACCTCGAACCAGGCCTTGCGCGCCGGACCGTCGACTTTCACCAGATTGGAATTGAATGCCAGGTTCGCGTTGTACTTGTGCACGTATTCCATCAACGGCGGCACAAAGGTTGGCACGCCAAACAGCGCGGCGCCGGCGAGGTTGAATTCCACGTCGATATGTTTCAGATGGCCGTGCTTGAGCCAGTGATCACACGACAAGTACAGGGCTTTTTGCGGCGCACCCGCGCATTTGATCGGCATGGCTGGCTGGGTAAAGATCGCCTTGCCAGCCTTGAGCTGCTGCACCAACTGCCAGGTGTAGGCGGCGTGTTCGTAGCTGTAGTTGGAGGTGACGCCGTTGTGGCCGAGGGTGTCTTGCAGGCCTTCGATTTTTTCCCAGGCCAGGCGTAGGCCGGGGCACACGATGAGGTTGTTCCAGGTGATGTGCTGGCCGCTGTCGAGCACCAGGGTCTTTTCGTCGGGCAGCACGTCGGTCACGGCCGCCTGAATCCAGGCAACGCCGTTGGGCAGCACGTCAGCCAAGGGGCGACGGGTCTTTTTCACATCGTAGGCACCGCCGCCCACCAGGGTCCAGGCGGGTTGGTAGCAGTGGTAATCGTTGGGTTCGATCAGGGTGATATTCAGGTGGGGGTCGCGCTTGAGCAGGCTGGCCAGCAGGCCGATGCCTGCCGAACCGCCGCCGATGACTACGATGTCGCCACTGATGGTCGGTCCCCAGTGTTGGTCGGTCATGGTCTATCGCCTTTTTTATTCAGTGCACACAAGGGTCGCTGCCGGATGGCGTCACGCCCAGCTTTTCATCACCGCGCCGCAGTACAGGCCGGACAAGGTCTTCATCACTTGGATCACTTCGTGGCTGGCCAGCCCGTAGAAGATGTATTTGCCTTCCCGACGGGTGGCGACCAACCCTTCGTCACGCAAGATGCCCAACTGTTGGGACAGGGTGGGTTGGCGTACGCCGGTCATGGTTTCCAACTCGCCGACGTTGCGCTCGCCCTGGGTCAACTGGCAGAGGATCAACAGGCGATCCTCATTGGCCAGCGCCTTGAGCAAGGAACAGGCCTTGGACGCCGATGCCCGCAACTGCGCGACTTCGCCTTCACTCAGAGTAGATTCCATTTGCCTCGGGTCCTTTGCGTCACTTAAGCTCAAAACATTATGTGAAAACGTAAACTGATTGTAACTACTTTTTTCTTCATCGGGGATAGCCGCCATGTCAGCGTTGATTCAAGCCTTTCTGGACGAGGCATCGTCGACCTACACCTACGTCGTTTACGAGGCCGATGGCGGCCCCTGTGCCATCGTCGACTCAGTGCTCAACTACGACCCGGCGTCCGGGCGCACCGGCACTGCGGGGGCAGACACCGTCATTGCGTTCGTGCGCGAGCACCAGCTGCAGGTGCAATGGCTACTGGAAACCCACGCCCATGCCGACCACCTGTCCGCCGCGCCCTACCTGCGCCGCACCCTGGGCGGCAAGATCGCGATTGGCCAGTCCATCAGCAAGGTGCAGGGCGTGTTCAAGCACCTGTTCAACCTGGAACCGGAATTTCGCGTCGACGGCTCGCAGTTCGATCACCTGTTTGCACCGGACGAGGTGTTTTACATCGGCAACCTCAAGGCCCAGGCCCTGCACGTGCCGGGGCATACGCCAGCCGACATGGCCTACCTGATCGACGGCCGGTTGATCCTGGTGGGCGATACGCTGTTCATGCCGGATGTGGGCACGGCGCGCTGCGATTTCCCTGGCGGCGATGCGCGGCAGTTGTATGCGTCGATGCGCACGTTGCTGGCGTTTCCGTTGGAGACCGAACTGTACGTGTGCCATGACTATCCGCCTGAGGGGCGCGAGGCGAAATGCCTGACGACGGTGGCGGAACAACGGGCTGGGAATATCCATGTGCATGACGGGGTGGATGAGGCGGCGTTTGTCGAGATGCGTACCCAGCGCGATGCGGGGCTGGGCATGCCGACGTTATTGTTGCCGGCGATCCAGGTGAATGTGCGGGCGGGGAATATGCCGCCGGCGGAGGACAACGGCGTGACCTACCTGAAAATCCCCCTTAACCAACTTTGAAATGCAGCTCCCACATTTTGGACAGTGCCTGATCGGTGAGATTAGTGATATTCAAGAGCCCAAACTTATGCCGTTAGCCGGTAGCGGCAACGCAGTTTTATAACGCACCTGCTTCAGCGCAAAACTCGACCGAATGTTCGCCACCCCCGGCACCTTGGTCAAAAAATCCATCATGAAACGCTCCAGCGACTGGATCGTCGGCACCAGCACCCGGATCAGATAGTCCGGGTCACCGGCCATCAGGTAGCACTCCATCACTTCCGGGCGATCCGAAATCGCCCCTTCAAACTGCTGCAGCGCCAGTTCGTTCTGTTTTTCCAGGCTCACATGGATAAACACATTAACGTGCAGCCCCAGTAAATCCGGGTCTAGCAGGGTGACTTGCTCACGAATCAGCCCCAGTTCTTCCATCGCCTTCACCCGGTTGAAACACGGCGTGGGCGACAGATTGACCGAGCGGGCCAGGTCGGCGTTGGTGATGCGGGCGTTCTCCTGCAGGGCGTTGAGAATGCCGATATCGGTACGGTCCAGTTTGCGCATGAGACAAAATCACCTGTTTATTATGTTTATGCAGTTTTTTTATCCGCAAATGATCGCGAGCGCAACGAAACACAGATAAATATTCTTCTACGCCCCGCCTATGATTGTTGTAGGACAAGATTTCCCCTATCCGGGGACTGACTGTCAGCTAGCGCGCCCACTACAAGAAATTCACAAGATAGAGCGTAGAAAGCCATGACCCAGCAGTACGAACCACTGCGCCTGCACGTGCCTGAACCCTCAGGCCGCCCAGGCTGCAAGACCGACTTCACGTACCTGCGCCTGACCGACGCCGGCACAGTGCGCAAACCCGCCATCGACGTAGAACCCGCCGACACCGCCGACCTGGCCAAGGGCCTGATCCGCGTGCTCGACGATCAAGGCCAGGCCCTCGGCCCGTGGGCCGAAGGCGTTCCCGTCGAGATCCTGCGTAAAGGCATGCGCGCCATGCTCAAGACGCGCATCTTCGACAACCGCATGGTGGTCGCCCAGCGTCAGAAAAAAATGTCGTTCTACATGCAAAGCCTCGGCGAAGAAGCCATCGGCAGCGCCCAGGCCCTGGCCTTGAACATCGACGACATGTGCTTCCCCACCTACCGCCAGCAAAGCATCCTGATGGCCCGCGATGTGCCGCTGGTGGACCTGATCTGCCAACTGCTGTCCAACGAGCGCGACCCGCTCAAGGGCCGTCAGTTGCCGATCATGTACTCGGTCAAGGAATCCGGTTTCTTCACCATTTCCGGCAACCTGGCCACCCAATTCGTACAAGGCGTGGGCTGGGGCATGGCCTCGGCGATCAAGGGCGATACCAAGATCGCATCCGCCTGGATCGGCGACGGTGCTACCGCCGAATCGGACTTCCACACCGCCCTCACCTTCGCCCACGTGTACCGCGCGCCGGTGATCCTCAACGTGGTCAACAACCAATGGGCCATTTCCACCTTCCAGGCGATTGCCGGGGGTGAGGCCACCACCTTCGCCGGACGCGGCGTCGGCTGCGGCATCGCCTCCCTGCGCGTGGACGGCAACGACTTCATCGCGGTGTACGCCGCCTCCGCCTGGGCTGCCGAGCGTGCGCGCCGCAACCTCGGCCCTACCCTGATCGAATGGGTCACCTACCGCGCCGGCCCGCACTCCACGTCCGATGATCCTTCGAAATACCGTCCAGCCGACGACTGGAGCCACTTCCCATTGGGCGACCCGATTGCGCGCCTCAAGCAGCACTTGATCAAGATTGGCCAGTGGTCCGAAGAGGAACACGCGGCAGTCAGTGCCGAACTTGAAGCCCAAGTGATCGCTGCACAGAAAGAAGCCGAACAGTACGGCACCCTTGCCGGCGGCCAGATTCCAAGCGCCGCGACCATGTTCGAAGACGTCTATAAAGAGATGCCGGAGCACTTGAAGCGCCAGCGTCAAGAGTTGGGGATCTGACATGAACGATCACAACAACAGCATTGAAGTGGAAACCGCCATGACCACCACCACCATGACCATGATTCAGGCCCTGCGCTCGGCCATGGATGTGATGCTCGAACGTGACGACAACGTGGTGGTGTTCGGCCAGGACGTGGGTTACTTCGGCGGCGTGTTCCGCTGCACCGAAGGCCTGCAGGGCAAGTACGGCAGTTCGCGGGTGTTCGACGCACCGATTTCCGAAAGCGGCATTATCGGCGTGGCGGTGGGCATGGGTGCCTACGGCCTGCGTCCGGTGGCCGAGATCCAGTTCGCCGACTACGTCTACCCTGCCACCGACCAGATCATCTCCGAAGCTGCCCGCCTGCGTTATCGCTCGGCTGGCCAGTTCACCGCGCCGCTGACCATGCGCATGCCTTGCGGCGGCGGCATCTACGGCGGCCAGACCCACAGCCAGAGTATCGAAGCGGTATTCACCCAGGTCTGCGGCCTGCGCACGGTGATGCCGTCCAACCCGTATGACGCCAAGGGCCTGCTGATTGCCTCCATCGAAAACGATGACCCGGTGATCTTCCTCGAGCCTAAACGCCTGTACAACGGCCCGTTCGATGGCCATCACGACCGCCCTGTCACCCCGTGGTCGAAACACCCGCAAGCCCAAGTGCCGGACGGTTACTACACCGTGCCGCTGGACGTGGCCGCCATCGTGCGTCCGGGCTCGGCTGTGACCGTGCTGACCTACGGCACCACCGTGTATGTGTCACAAGTGGCGGCGGAAGAAACCGGCATCGACGCCGAGGTCATCGACCTGCGCAGCCTGTGGCCGCTGGACCTGGAAACCATCGTCAAGTCGGTGAAAAAGACCGGCCGTTGCGTGGTGGTGCATGAAGCCACCCGTACCTGCGGCTTTGGTGCCGAGCTGGTATCGCTGGTGCAAGAGCATTGCTTCCACCACCTGGAAGCGCCGATCGAACGCGTCACCGGTTGGGACACTCCCTACCCGCACGCGCAGGAGTGGGCGTATTTCCCAGGGCCGTCCCGAGTGGGCGCGGCGTTGAAACGGGTCATGGAGGTCTGAATGGGCACGCACGTTATCAAGATGCCGGACATTGGCGAAGGCATCGCAGAAGTTGAACTGTCAGTCTGGCACGTCAAGGTCGGTGACCTGGTGGTTGAAGACCAGGTGCTGGCGGATGTCATGACCGACAAGGCGATGGTGGACATTCCCTCGCCGGTACACGGCAAGGTGATTTCCCTCGGCGGCGAGCCGGGCGAGGTCATGGCGGTGGGCAGTATCTTGATCAGCATTGAAGTCGAAGGGGCTGGCAACGCCAAGGAAGCGCCGGCAGTAAAGGAAGCGCCGAAGGCAGCCCCCGTTGCTGCCGAAACCAAGCCCGCACCCGTAGCAGTTGAAACCAAGCCAGTGGTGAAACCCGCAGCAGCGCCTGTGGCCCGTGAAGCCGACGAGCGCCCACTCGCCTCCCCTGCCGTGCGCAAGCACGCACTGGATGCCGGGATTCAGTTGCGCCTGGTCCAGGGCTCCGGCCCAGCTGGGCGAATCTTGCACGAAGACCTCGATGCCTACCTGCAACAAGGCACGGCAAAGGCATCGACAGCCGCCACCCCTTACGCCGAACGCAATACCGAAGAACAGATCCCGGTGATCGGCATGCGCCGCAAGATCGCCCAGCGCATGCAGGACGCCACTCGGCGCGCCGCGCATTTCAGCTATGTGGAAGAAATCGACGTCACCGCCCTCGACGAGCTGCGCGTGCACCTCAACGAGAAGCACGGTGCCACACGTGGCAAGCTGACTCTGCTGCCGTTCATCGTGCGTGCCATGGTCGTGGCGTTGCGGGACTTCCCGCAGATCAACGCCCGCTATGACGACGAAGCCCAGGTCATCACCCGCCTGGGTGCGGTGCATGTGGGCGTCGCCACCCAAAGCGACGTCGGCCTGATGGTGCCGGTGGTGCGTCACGCCGAAGCGCGCAGCCTGTGGGGCAACGCTGAGGAAATCGCACGCTTGGCCACGGCCGCACGCAATGGCAAGGCCAGCCGTGATGAGCTCTCGGGCTCGACCATTACCCTGACCAGCCTGGGCGCGTTGGGCGGCATCGTCAGCACGCCAGTGCTGAACCTGCCGGAAGTGGCCATAGTCGGCGTCAACCGCATCGTTGAACGGCCAATGGTGATCAAGGGCCAGATCGTGGTGCGCAAGATGATGAACCTCTCCAGCTCGTTCGATCACCGCGTGGTCGATGGCATGGACGCGGCGCAATTCATCCAGGCCATTCGCGGCCTGCTCGAACAACCCGCCAGCCTGTTTTTGGAGTAAGGCATGTCTCAGACGTTGAATACCACGCTGCTGATTATCGGCGGCGGCCCTGGCGGTTATGTGGCAGCGATCCGGGCCGGCCAACTGGGCATCCCGACCATCCTGGTGGAAGGCCAGGCGCTGGGCGGCACCTGCCTGAACATCGGCTGCATCCCGTCCAAGGCCCTGATCCATGTGGCCGAACAGTTCCAGCAAACCGTGCACCACAGCCAAGGCTCCCAACTGGGCATTGAAGTGGATGTGCCGACCCTGGACATCCGTAAAAGCGTGGAATGGAAAGACGGCATCGTCGACCGCCTGACCACCGGCGTCGCCGCGTTGCTCAAGAAGCACAAGGTGCAGGTGATCCACGGCTGGGCCAAGGTGGTGGACGGCAAGACCGTCGATGTCGGCGACCAGCGCATCCAGTGCGAGCACCTGCTGCTGGCCACCGGTTCGAAAAGCGTCAATCTGCCGATGCTGCCGATTGGCGGGCCGATCATTTCGTCCACTGAAGCCTTGGCACCAACCCGGGTGCCCAAGCGCCTGATCGTGGTGGGTGGTGGCTACATCGGTCTGGAACTGGGCATTGCCTACCGCAAGCTCGGCGCCGAGGTCAGCGTGGTCGAGGCGCAGGAGCGTATCCTGCCGGCCTACGATGCCGAGCTGACGGCACCGGTGAACGAGTCCCTCAAGCAACTGGGCGTGAAGCTGTACCTCAAGCACAGCGTCACCGGGTTTGCCGATGGCAGCCTGCAGGTACGTGATCCGAATGGCGACACCTTGTCGCTGGCCACCGATCAGGTGTTGGTGGCCGTTGGTCGCAAACCCAACACCCAAGGCTGGAACCTGGAAGCGCTGAACCTGGCGATGAACGGTGCAGCGATCAAGGTCGACAGCCACTGCCAGACCAGCATGCGCAACGTGTGGGCGATTGGCGACCTGAGCGGCGAGCCGATGTTGGCGCACCGGGCCATGGCCCAGGGTGAAATGGTCGCCGAACTGATCAGCGGCAAAGCCCGCGAGTTCAACCCGGCGGCGATTCCAGCGGTGTGCTTTACCGACCCGGAACTGGTGGTGGTCGGCAAGACCCCGGATGAAGCCAAGGCCGCCGGTTTGGACTGCATCGTGTCGAGCTTCCCGTTCGCGGCTAATGGCCGTGCCATGACGCTGGAGTCGAAAACCGGCTTCGTGCGCGTGGTGGCGCGGCGTGATAATCACCTGATCGTCGGCTGGCAGGCAGTCGGCGTTGGCGTATCGGAGCTGTCCACCGCCTTCGGCCTGAGCCTGGAAATGGGCGCGCGGCTGGAAGATGTGGCGGGCACCATCCACGCCCATCCGACCCTGGGTGAAGCGGTGCAGGAAGCAGCGCTAAGGGCTTTGGGGCATGCCTTGCACCTTTGAAGGGGGTGCTAAGGCACCGGCTAATGAAGTATTGTTGCGCCCATTCAGAAAAAAACCGACTTGACCAGAGATAGAGGGTGTCATGGGTAACGAAAGCATCAATTGGGACAAGCTGGGTTTTGACTACATCAAGACCGACAAACGGTTTCTCCAAGTCTGGAAAAACGGCGAGTGGCAAGAAGGCACCCTGACCGACGACAACGTGCTGCACATCAGTGAGGGCTCCACTGCCCTGCACTATGGCCAGCAGTGCTTCGAAGGCCTCAAGGCCTACCGTTGCAAGGACGGTTCGATCAACCTGTTCCGCCCGGACCAGAACGCCGCCCGCATGCAACGCAGCTGCGCGCGCCTGCTGATGCCGCATGTGCCGACCGACGTGTTTATCGACGCCTGCAAGCAAGTGGTCAAGGCCAACGAGCGCTTCATCCCGCCGTACGGCAGCGGCGGCGCGCTGTACCTGCGTCCGTTCGTGATCGGCACCGGTGACAACATCGGCGTGCGTACCGCGCCGGAGTTCATCTTCTCGGTGTTCGCGATCCCGGTCGGTGCCTACTTCAAGGGCGGCCTGGTGCCCCACAACTTCCAGATCTCCACCTTCGACCGCGCCGCGCCACAAGGCACCGGTGCCGCCAAGGTCGGTGGCAACTACGCCGCCAGCCTGATGCCAGGTTCGGAAGCCAAGAAAGCCGGCTTCGCCGATGCGATCTACCTGGACCCGATGACCCACTCGAAAATCGAAGAAGTCGGTTCGGCCAACTTCTTCGGGATCACCCACGACAACCAGTTCATCACGCCGAAGTCGCCTTCGGTACTGCCAGGCATCACCCGCCTGTCGCTGATCGAACTGGCCCAGACCCGCCTGGGCCTGAAAGTGACCGAGGGCGAAGTGTTCATCGACAAGCTGGACCAGTTCAAGGAAGCCGGCGCCTGCGGTACCGCTGCTGTGATCTCGCCAATCGGCGGTATCCAGTACAACGGCAAACTGCATGTGTTCCACAGCGAGACCGAAGTGGGCCCGATCACCCAGCAGCTCTACAAAGAGCTGACCGGTGTGCAGACCGGTGATGTTGAAGCGCCAGAGGGTTGGATCGTCAAGGTCTGATCACTGCCACAGCAACACCGCAGGACCCATGTGGGAGCTGGTTTGCCAGCTCCCACATTTGCTTTTAGGTGTTCTTAAGATTGAGTGGGAATATTCCCGGCAATCTTTTTGCCCATGCTGATCCTCGGCTCCACGCCATACCCCAACGCCTCATAAAACCCCACCACGGCCTCGTTGCTACTGTTGATCTGCAGGTTGATCTTCATGCAGCCCAGTCCAATCAACGCCTGCTCCGCATGCCGCACCAACGACGAACCCAAGCCATGACGTCGGTAGTCCGCGTGCACCGCCACCGAGTACAGCCAACCCCGATGGCCGTCGTAGCCCGCGAGGATCGTGCCGATCACCGCCTTTTTATCGGTTGCCACAAAAAACAGCCCATCGTTGACGGCGAGCTTCTTGTCGATCGCCAAGCTGGGCACGTTATGCGCGGTGTCATAACCAAACGCCTGCTGCCACAACGCCACCACTTGCGCGCGGTGTTGGCGGTCGCGATACAGCCCGATGGGATGTCGCGACAGCAATGCCTTTTCCATCACCAACGTACGCTCGTTACCGTGATAAACATCACGTACGGTGTGAAACCCCAGTTTGGTATAGAACGGCTCGGCGGTCAGTGAAGACGGCACGCTCAACACCGTCACGCCCGCTTCACGGGCGCGCAGTTCGATCTCGATCATCAGCAACCGGCCAATCCCCTGCCCCTGCAGCGACGGGTTGACGAACACCGAGCGCACCACATTGGCATCCAGCGCCGCCGTGGCCACGATGACCTCGTCCTGCACCGCCACCAACACCACCCGTCGCGCCAGCAAAGCCAGCACTGCCTCGGGGGTGAAGTTGCCCGCGACCCGGGCGATCACATCCGCCGGGTAATCCTGCGCATTGCTGCTGTGCAGGGCTGCCAGGATGACTTGGCTGATGCCCTCGGCATCGGTGGGTTGGGCGAGACGTACGGCGGTCGACATGATTACTCCTGGCTGACGGCGTTTTAGCAGACGCCACCATAACAATGTGGGAGCGGGCTTGCTCGCGAAAGCGGTACATCAGTGATGAATTCAGTGACTGACACACCGCCTTCGCGAGCAAGCCCGCTCCCACATTTTGATCGCATTTCACATCGGCGGCCGATTCGGCTGCGCCACTTAACTTTTCAGCTTTCCCGGCTGACCCACCCCCTCGTTTCAGCCGGGATTCATCCCGCACAACCCACAAAATAGCCCCACTGCTCAACCTCATGGATTCGTGCACCCATGCAAACCACCAATACCGTCTTGATGATTCGCCCGGCGCGCTTTGCCTTCAACCCGGACACCGCGATCAACAACCGCTTCCAACGCCAGCCCCTAGACCCACTCGGCGCGCAGCAGAAAGCGCTGGAAGAGTTCGACGGTTATGTCGATACCCTGCGCCAACACGGCGTGGAGGTGCTGGTGGTGCAGGACACCCCGGCGCCCCACACCCCCGACTCGATCTTCCCCAACAATTGGTGGAGCAGCCACGCGGATGGCAGCCTGGTGCTGTACCCGATGGAAGGCCAGAACCGACGATTGGAACGCAACAAGGGCGTGCTGCAAGTACTGGAGCAACGCTTTGCGATCAACAGCACCATTGACCTGAGCCACCTGGAACAACAGAACATCTTCCTCGAAGGCACCGGCAGCATGGTGCTCGACCGCCAGCACCGCATCAGCTACGCCTGCCACTCCGGGCGCACCCACCACGACGCCCTGCGCCAGTTCGCCGAACGCCTCGACTACCAGCTCTGCGTGTTCCACGCCGTCGACCGCCACCACGCGCCGATCTACCACAGCAACGTGATGATGAGCGTCGGCCGCGACCTCTCGGTGGTGTGCCTGCAAGCCCTGCCCGACGAAGGCGAACGCCGCACCCTGGAACGCTCGCTGCGCGACACCGGCAAGGACATCCTCGGCCTCGACTTCGACCAGCTTGAAGCCTTCGCCGGCAACATGCTCGAAGTCCACGACCGTGACGGCCAGCCGCTGCTGGTGATGTCTGCCAGCGCCTGGGGCGCCCTGCAACCCGCGCAGCGCCAACATGTGGAACGCCACACCCGGCCGGTGGTGGTGAACATCGACAACATCGAACGCATCGGCGGCGGCAGTGCCCGCTGCATGCTGGCAGAAGTTCATCTGCCCGCCCGTCCCACCTTTCAATAAGGAGTCTTGCCATGACCCGCTATATCGACGTCAACGACCTCAGCTACCTGGTCTCGCAAAAAGGCCTGCAAACCTGCATCACCGAGATGGCCGAGTACATCCGCGCCGACTACCTGCGCTGGCAGGACTTCGAAAAATGCGCCCGCCTGGCCAACCATTCGCCGGATGGCGTGATCGAGTTGATGCCGGTGTCGGACGCCTCGCTGTACGCCTTCAAGTACGTCAACGGCCACCCGAAAAACACCCTGGCCGGCATGCTCACCGTGATGGCCTTCGGTGCCTTGGGCGATGTGGACACTGGCAAGCCGGTGCTGCTGGCAGAAATGACCCTGACCACTGCGATCCGCACTGCCGCCACCTCAGCCCTGGTGGCACGCTACCTGGCCCGCGACAACAGCCGCAGCATGGCGCTGATCGGCAACGGCTCGCAGAGTGAGTTCCAGGCGCTGGCCTTCCACGCCATGCTCGGCATCAATGAAATCCGCCTGTTCGACATCGACGCCAAGGCCACCGCCAAATTGGCGGCCAACCTCAAGGCGTTCCCGGCGATAGAGGTGATCCTGGCCGGCAGCGTGGCCGAAGCGGTGAAAGGTGCGGACATCGTCACCACCGTCACCGCCGACAAGGCCTACGCGACCATCTTGACCGACGAGATGATCGAACCCGGCATGCACCTCAACGCCGTCGGCGGCGACTGCCCGGGCAAGACCGAGCTGGACCGACGCATCGTCGAGCGCGCCCGGGTGATCGTCGAGTACGAACCACAAAGCCGTATTGAAGGTGAAATCCAGCACATGCCGGAAGACTCGCCAGTGACCGAGTTGTGGCGAGTGATCAACGGCCAACAGCCTGGCCGCGAAAACGCCCGCCAAATCACCCTGTTCGACTCGGTGGGCTTCGCCATCGAAGACTACTCGGCCCTGCGCTACGTGCTGGACGTTGCCAAGGCGCTGGACGTGGGCAGCACGCTGGAGCTGGTCCCGGACCTGGCCGACCCCAAAGACCTGTTCGCGCGCCTGGCCCAACAGCCGGTGGCACAGCAGAAAAAGCGCGCCTGAGAACGCTCTGGCCTGCCGCTTTGCGCCACGGGCAGGCCAGATTCCCTCGGATGAAAAGCCGATTCAGCGGGTGCTGCAGCCGATTCCGCTGCATTGCCCGTTTTAACAGCGCAATTTGCGCTTTAGGCGAGGGGTAAACGACACAAAAAACGCACCACCATGAAGCATTCTCTCCCCCCAACAAGAACGAATTGTTTCAACGTTTTTACTGCCCTGACATCAATTACAAAATATAGGGACCACACCATGACTCCATTGCGATCACTCTTCGCTGCGTTGCTGTTGCCACTGTGCGCCACCGCCGTCCACGCCCAGGAATGGAAAGAAATCCGCTTCGGCGTATTCCCCGAATACCCACCCTTTGAGTCCGTCGCCGCCGATGGCAGCCTGCAAGGATTTGATATCGAACTGGGCAACGCCATCTGCGCCAAGCTCGAAGTCAAATGCACTTGGGTGCACAACGAATTCGACGGGATGATCCCAGCCCTGCGCGCGCGCAAGTTCGACGCCATCATGTCGTCCATGGCCGTGACCCCGGCCCGCGAAAAAATCATCGACTTCACCGACCGCTTGTTCTTGAGCCCGACCTCGGTGATTACCCGCAAGAGCGCCGACTTCGGCGACACCCCCGAATCCCTCAAGGGCAAGCAAGTCGGCGTGCTGCAAGGTTCGTTGCAAGAGGCCTATGCCCGTGCGCACCTGGCCAAGCTCGGCGCGCAGATCAAGGCGTACCAGTCCCAGGACCAGAACTACGCCGACCTGCAGAACGGCCGTCTTGACGCGACCCTGACCGACAAGCTCGAAGCCCAGCTCAATTTCCTGTCCAAGCCCGAAGGCGCCGACTTCAAGACCGGCCCGGCCTTCAAGGACCCAACCCTGCCGTTGGACATCGCCATGGGCTTGCGCAAGAACGATCAGGAACTGCGGGCGCTGATCAACAAGGGCATCGCTGCCGTGCAAGCTGACGGTACGTATGCCGAGATCCAGAAGAAGTACTTCGGCGATCAGGACATCTACAACGAGTGATGCCCACGCCTACCCTGTGGGAGCGGGCTTGCTCGCGAAGGCGGTGTGTCAGACACACATCCAGCGACTGACACTCCGTATTCGCGAGCAAGCCCGCTCCCACAGGGGGTTGTCTGCGCTCTTAAGAGAAATCCCCCATGAACGAACTTCTCAACCTGCAAGGCTACGGCCCGATGCTCGCCCAAGGCGCGTGGATGACACTCAAGCTGTCGTTCCTCGCCCTGGCCCTGAGCCTCGCCCTGGGCCTGATCGCCGCCGGTGCCAAGCTTTCCAGCGCCAAATGGCTGCGAGTGCCGGCCACGCTGTACACCACGCTGATCCGCAGCGTGCCAGACCTGGTGCTGATCCTGTTGATCTTCTACAGCCTGCAACTGTGGCTCAACGACCTGAGCGAAGTGTTCGGCTGGGACTACTTTGAAATCGATCCCTTCACCGCCGGGGTGGTCACCCTGGGCTTTATCTACGGCGCGTATTTCACCGAAAACTTTCGTGGTGCGATCCTCAGCGTGCCCGTCGGCCAACTGGAAGCCGCCACTGCCTACGGCCTGAGCCGCTGGCAGCGGTTTCACCTGGTGCTGTTCCCGCAACTGATGCGCTTTGCCCTGCCGGGGTTGGGCAATAACTGGCTGGTGCTGCTCAAGTCCACCGCGCTGGTGTCGATCATCGGCTTGTCGGACCTGGTCAAGGCCGCGCAGAACGCCGGCAAGACCACCAACGAGCCGCTGTATTTCCTGATCATCGCGGGCTTGGTCTATCTGGTGATCACCACCCTCTCCAACCGCATCTTCAAGCGCCTCGAACGGCGCTACAACCTCGGCATCAAGGGGATGGCGCGATGATCGAACTGTTCCAGCAATACGGCCTGGCCTACCTGTTCAGCGATGGGGCGGGCTTGTCCGGCGTGGCCATGACATTGTGGCTGTTCATTATCTCGGTGGTGCTCGGCTTTGTGCTGTCGATTCCGTTGGCACTGGCCCGCGTGTCAGAGCACTTCTGGCTGCGCTGGCCAGTGGAGGTCTACACCTACCTGTTTCGCGGCACGCCGCTGTATATCCAATTGCTGATTTGCTACACCGGGCTGTACAGCCTGGAAGTGGTGCAGGACAACGCGCTGCTCAATCAGTTTTTCCGCAATGCGCTGAACTGCACCCTGCTGGCCTTTGTGCTGAACACCTGCGCGTACACCGTGGAAATCTTCGCCGGGGCGATCCGCAATATTCCCCATGGCGAGATCGAAGCGGCGCGCGCCTACGGCCTGCACGGCTGGCGCTTGAACCTGTTTGTAGTGATACCGGCGGCCTTGCGCCGTGCGTTGCCGGCCTACAGCAATGAAATGATCCTGATGCTGCACGCCACCTCGCTGGCGTTTACCGCCACCGTCGCCGACATCCTCAAGGTGGCCCGCGATGCCAACGCCGAGACGTTCCTGACATTCCAGGCCTTCGGTATCGCCGCGGTGCTCTACATGCTGCTGTCCTTTGCACTGGTGGGCCTGTTCCGACTGGCCGAACGTCGCTGGATGCGTTTTCTTGTTCCTACCCGAGGCTAACCCATGAATCAGTCCGCGCAGGCCCTGGCCGCTTATCCCGTTGATGTCCCCGTTGCCAACACCGCAACCGCGGCCATCAAGCTGCAAGTCGAAGGCATCCACAAACGCTACGGCGAACACGAAGTGCTCAAGGGCGTGTCCGTCAACGCACGCAATGGCGATGTGATCAGCCTGATCGGCGCCAGCGGCTCCGGCAAAAGTACGATGCTGCGCTGCATCAATTTCCTTGAACAACCCGACGCCGGGGTCATCACCCTGGACGGCATCAGCATCGAAATGCAGCAAGGCCGCGCCGGCACCCGCGCACCGCACCAGGACCAACTGCAGAACCTGCGCACGCGCCTGGCCATGGTGTTCCAGCACTTCAACCTGTGGAGCCACATGACCGTGCTGGAAAACATCACCATGGCCCCGCGCCGGGTGCTGGGCGTCAGCGCTGCCGAGGCGGAAAAACGCGCGCGGATGTACCTGGACAAGGTCGGCCTGCCGGGCCGCGTGGCCGATCAGTACCCAGCCTTCTTGTCGGGTGGCCAGCAGCAACGCGTGGCGATTGCCCGCGCGTTGGCCATGGAGCCGGAGATCATCCTGTTCGACGAACCCACCTCAGCGCTCGACCCGGAACTTGTAGGAGAAGTCCTCAAAGTCATACAGACGTTGGCCGAGGAAGGTCGTACCATGCTGATGGTCACCCACGAGATGGGCTTTGCCCGCCAGGTGTCCAGCCAAGTGCTGTTCTTGCACCAGGGCCGGGTCGAGGAACAAGGCGACGCCAAGATCCTCGACCACCCCAACAGCGAGCGCTTGCAGCAATTTCTTTCCAATCGTTTGAAGTGAAACCCATGGATACCAAGGCCAACGGACCCCATTCTTCCCCTGCGCTGGACCGCATCGATGAAGCGATCATCGACGTGTTGCGGCACCAGGGGCGTATCACCTACGAGAAACTTTCGTCGTTGGTGCACCTCACGCCCAGGCCCTGCCTGGAACGGGTGCGCAAGCTGGAGCGACGCGGGGTGATCCGTGGGTACGGTGCGATCATCGATGTGCAGATGGTCTCGCCGGGGTTGTCCTTGCTGGTCTTGGTGGCCTTGTCCAATCAGAGCGGGCGCTCGGCGCAGAAGGCTTTCGAGGCTTGCGTCAAAAACTGCCCGCAGGTGTTCGAGTGCCAGCTCATCAGCGGGCCGTTCGACTACAGCCTGCGCATGCGCTGCCGGGACATGGAGCATTACCGCGTGCTGACGGAGACCTGGTTGAACAATGATGAACTGCACATTGATAAGTTGGTGGCGCACCCGGAGTTGGCTGTGGTGAAAAACACCGCCACCGAGCTGACCTGAAACCCGCTCCCCCAAACACCGAAAAAACCCTGTGGGAGCTGGCTTGCCTGCGATGGCGGTGTCTCAGTCAGCCATGATTTGACTGACCCACCGCCATCGCAGGCAAGCCAGCTCCCACATTGATCGGGTTCGCAATTTTCTTTCCGGGTTTACTGCCAATCAATTTGGCCTGCCCATCCCTCTGCTTGCCCATCCGCGCCTCGCTGATCAACCCCGGGATCAACTTGCCCTCCGGCAAGTTCTTCCAGAATCGGCTAGGCAAATGCCCCTCCATCACCTTGGGGTTCAACCGTGCCGGGTTGAAGATATGGCTGTAGTAGGTCAACCACATCTCACTGTGGGGATCCTCGACATTCTGCGCCAACTGGCGCCACGCCTCGGGGCACTCGCGCTGGTGAATCAACTGTTCGCCGTCGTAATACACCCCGTCCAAGGGCGTGGCGATCATCCAGCGGTGGCGCCCCATGCGCCCGACAAAATGTTGGCTGGCGGATTTCAAGATGTCATGCGCCGGCTCGTGCCACGCCACGTATTCCGGCAACTCGGGGCCCGCCTTGGCCGGCAGCGCGATAAACCGCACAAACGCGTGCAGGTGATGGGCTTCGCGGCTGACTTGCTTGATGCGCCGCTGCAACTCGCTGCCCAACTTGTCCCCCGCCAGCATCGCGGTGCGGTCGCCATGGCTGACGCGCCACAACACTTCATACAGCAGGCTCCAGCGCTGGTCGCCGTGGTAACAGGCGGCGGACTCCAGCAATTCCAGCAGTGCCTTGGGCACCCGTGTCTGAAACGGCCCAAGCCCTTCGGGGATCGGTTCATCCGTGGCAAACAGGTCGGCGGCCTGCTCCTCGCCCCAACTGACTTGGCTGGGATCGACTTGATGGCTGAGCAGCCAACGCGCCTGCTCGCGCCAGGTGCTGAAGAGGTTGGCGCATTCCAGGCCTATCATCCCCACAACCCCATTTGTTGCGGCTGCGGACGGTCGCGCAATTGCTCGCGCAGCAGCACGCTGGTGCTGTCTGCCTGCTGCGGGTGGTAGTCGCTGGTGATGAAAAACGGCTTGGCCTTGGCCAGCACGCAACGCATGCGCGCCAGGTCTTCGAAACGGATCTTGCGCTCGCGGCGCAGGTCCACCAAACGTTGAGTGGTGCGCAGGCCAATCCCCGGAATACGTGCGATCAGCGTGGGTTCGGCGCGGTTCAGGTCCAGCGGGAAGACGTCGCGGTTCTCCAGTGCCCAGGCCAGCTTGGGGTCGATATCCAAAGCCAGGTGACCAGGCCCCTGGAACAGTTCATTGGCGCGGTACCCGTAGCTGCGCAGCAGGAAATCCGCTTGATACAAGCGGTGCTCGCGCATCAGCGGCGGCGCGGCCAGCGGGACGCTTTTGGGGCTGTTGGGAATGGGGCTGAACGCCGAGTAATACACGCGGCGCAACTTGAAGTTGCCGTACAGCGCTTCGGCACCGTGGAGGATGGTGCTGTCGTCGGTGTCGTCGGCGCCGACGATCAGTTGCGTGCTCTGCCCCGCCGGAGCGAAACGCGGCGCGCGCGGTTCGTTGCGTACCGTCTGCTCGCCGGTGTAGATGGTCTGCATGGCCTGCTTGATCGACACGCTGGTTTTTTCCGGCGCCAGGGTTTGCAGACTGGCCTCGGTAGGCAGTTCAAGGTTCACGCTCAAGCGGTCGGCGTAGCGCCCCGCCTCGGCGATCAGCGCCGGGTCGGCATCGGGAATGGTCTTGAGGTGGATGTAACCGCGAAAGTCATGCTCTTCGCGCAGCAGTTTCGCGACCCGCACCAACTGTTCCATGGTGTAGTCGGACGAGCGAATGATGCCGGAACTGAGAAACAGCCCACTGACGCAGTTGCGCCGGTAGAAATCCAGGGTCAGGGTGACCACCTCCTCCGGGCTGAAACGCGCGCGGGGCACGTCGCTGGAGCGGCGGTTGACGCAATATTGGCAGTCGTAGAGGCAGAAGTTGGTGAGCAGCACCTTGAGCAGCGAAACGCAGCGCCCATCCGGCGTGTAGCTATGGCAAATGCCCATGCCATCGGTGGAACCCAGCCCCGCCTTGCCCTCGGAACTGCGCTTGGGTGCGCCACTGCTGGCGCAAGAGGCGTCGTATTTGGCGGCGTCGGCGAGGATGCTGAGTTTTTCGATCAACTGCATGGGGTTCTACCGATACTGGTTTTTTGTACAGTATCAGTCGAAACCCCTTGTCACAAGTACAGCTGATCAGCTGGCGGTGGCCAGCAGCAGGTCTTGTACCGAGCGACCTTTGCCACGGTGACGGTCGTTTTCATACAGCGACGCGGCAATTTCATCGGCGCGAATCGGCAGAATCGACAGCAAGGTGTCGCTCAAACCGTGGCTGGCCTGGCTGAAACCCTGGATGTAGATACCCGCCTTGCAGCGCTCGTCGGTAACGATCCGGTAGTCACGGGCCACTTCAAAGTCACCCATGTAGGTTTCCAGCGGCGCCAGCAGTTCGCGGTGCATCTGGCGCTCGTAACCGGTTGCCAGCACGACCGCATCGTAATGGTTGACGGTGATCTCACCGTTGGCGTTGTTGCGCAAGGTCAGCTCGATACCCAGCGGGCCCGCCACCGCCTTTTCAACCACGGTCATGGTGCAGAACGCGTGGCGGGCGATGCCGGAAACTTTCTGGCGGTAGAAAATCCCGTAGATACGTTCGATCAAGTCCAGATCCACCACCGAATAGTTGGTGTTCTGGTACTCGGCCACGAGGCGCTCGCGCTCGGCACCGACCTGCTGGAACACCAGGTCGGTAAAGGCCGGCGAGAACACTTCGTTGACGAACGGGCTGTCATCGGCAGGCTTGAGCGCCGAACCGCGCAGGATCATGTCGACCTGCACCGACGGGTAGCTGTCGTTCAGGTCGATAAAGGCTTCGGCTGCGCTCTGGCCACCGCCGATGATCGCGATACGCATCGCCTTGCCTTCTACACACGGCTGCTGCGCCATACGGGCCAGGTATTGGGAATGGTGGAACACGCGGCTATCGTCCTTGAGCGCCTTGAAGGCCGCCGGCACGCGCGGCGTCCCGCCGGCGCTGACCACCACCGAACGGGTGGTGCGCACGTGCTGTTCACCCAGCGCGTCACGGGAGATCACGCGCAACGCCTCGACCTGCTGCTGATGCAGGATCGGCTCGATGGCCAGCACTTCCTCGCCATAGCGGCCCTGCCCCTGGAACTGCGCCGCGACCCAACGCAGGTAGTCGTTGTACTCCATGCGGCAGGGGTAAAAGGTACCCAGGTTGATGAAGTCCACCAGGCGGTCGTGGGCTTTGAGGTAGTTGACGAAGGAGTACGGGCTGGTGGGGTTGCGCAGGGTCACCAGGTCCTTGAGGAACGAAATCTGCAATTCGCTCTGGGTGACCAGGGTATTGCCGTGCCAGCGGTAGTCGGCCTGCTTGTCGAGAAACAGCGCGTCCAGTTTGCCCTGGGTTTTCTCTCGTTCCTGCAGGGCGATGGCCAGCGCCAGGTTCGATGGGCCGAAACCGATACCGATGAGGTCGTGAACCGCGGGCGAAGCAATTGCCTGTGTCATTCCAGTGTCCTCTGGATAAGCCCCGTGGCGTTGGGGCGGGAAAACCTTCGAGACCTGAAGGCTGAACAACAGGTCGTGTGTTGATAGGAAACGAGGACAGTGAAATAAAATTTAACTGATCAGCGATCAGTGCGCTTCCCACTCGCGCATGCGCACCCGGCAGTGCTTCATCGCATTAACGATGTGTTTTTCCACGAGGGCGCGAGAAATATTCAGGCGTTCGGCGATTTGCACGTGGGTCAGGCCATCCAGCTTGCGCAGCAAGAAGCTGTCACGGCAATGCGCGGGCAACTCGGCCAAGGCACGCTCCAGCATTTCAAGGCGCTGGTTCTCGTAATGGCTGGCATGGGGCGAGTTCGGGGAAAAACGCTCTTCGGTGTCGAGCACTTCCAGCGGCTCGGACTGGCGCAGGGCATTGCGTCGGTGGCCGTCGATCACCAGGTTCAGTGCGGTGCGGTATAAAAACGCGCGGGGCTGGTCGATGGGAATGTCGCTGGAGCGCTCCAGTATCCGGACGTAAGCGTCATGCACCACATCTTCGGCCACCTGACGGTTGCCCAGCTTGGCGTTAAGGAAACACACCAGCTCGCGATAGTAGTTTTCCAACATGACTCCCGACCGCCTGTGAGGGGCGGCATCAATTCCTTGAGTACTAAAGATGACAGCTCATTGCGTAATGGCAGTTTGAGCTCGTGCAATTTATAGTAATTCTCATCTAGTTTTAAAGAAGTCTTGCGCCAACGGTCGATTTTTTTACGTAAGCGAGCTGTTACACGGTGTGTAACAGCCTAAATCCCCGAGCAATTCTCTCGTTTAACTGTCAGCTCTGCGCAACTGCGCTCCGAACTTTCCTGGCTGGAACCTAAGCATGAAACGCCCTCGCCCTGCCCGACGTGCCCTGCTAGTTGTCGCATGCCTGATCCCCGTCCTCGCCGTTGCCGCCTGGCAAGTATTGCCACCCGGCCGCGACGCCCTGGCTACGGTCACGGTGACCCGCGGCAATATCGAAAACAGCGTCACCGCGCTGGGCACCCTGCAACCCCGTCGTTATGTGGATGTGGGCGCTCAGGCGTCCGGGCAGATCCAGAAGATCCACGTCGAGGCGGGTGACCAGGTCAAGGAAGGCCAGTTGCTGGTGGAAATCGACCCGTCCACGCAGAAAGCCAAACTCGACGCCAGCCGCTACGCCATCGAAAACCTCAAGGCCCAGTTGCAGGAACAAAGGGCCCAGCACGAACTGGCCCGCCAGAAGTACCAGCGCCAGCAGCGTCTGGTGGCAGGCAATGCCACCCGTGAGGAAGACGTGCAAACCGCCAAGGCCGAACTGAGCGCCACCCAGGCGCGGGTCGAGATGTTCCAGGCGCAAATCCTGCAGGCCCAGGCCAGCCTGCGCAGCGATGAAGCGGAGCTGGGCTACACGCGTATTTATGCGCCCATGACCGGCACGGTGGTGGCGGTGGACGCGCGAGTCGGCCAGACCCTCAACGCCCAGCAGCAGACCCCGTTGATCCTGCGTATCGCCAAGCTGTCGCCAATGACCGTATGGGCAGAGGTGTCGGAAGCTGACATCGGGCACGTCAAACCCGGCATGACCGCGTACTTCACCACCTTGAGCGGTGGCAACCGGCGCTGGACCAGCACCGTGCGTCAGATCCTGCCGATCCCGCCCAAGCCCCTCAATGAAACAAGCCAGGGCAGCGGCAGCCCCAGCAGTTCGAGCAAGAGCGGCACCGGTCGCGTGGTGCTGTACACCGTGCTGCTCGACGTGGATAACAGCGACAACGCCTTGATGGCCGAGATGACCACCCAGGTATTTTTCGTCGCGGGTGCCGTCAAGGACGCCCTCACCGCCCCGGTGGCTGCCCTGCTCGGCACCAGCAGTGCCGACAAGCAGATCGCCCGAGTGGTGGCAGAAAACGGCCGTATCGAAGAACGCGAAGTGCGCCTGGGTATCAGCGACCGCCTGCGCGTGCAGGTACTCGACGGTCTCAACGAAGGCGATCACCTGTTGATCGGCCCGGCCGACGGCAACGGGGGTTGAGTTGACCACGCCCCTGATCGAACTCAAGCACATCCGCAAATCCTATGGCGGCGGCGACAGCCCTCAGGTCGACGTGTTGCGCGGCATCGACCTGTCGATCCATGCCGGGGAATTCGTCGCCATCGTGGGCGCCTCCGGCTCCGGCAAGTCGACCTTGATGAATATCCTCGGCTGCCTCGACCGCCCCTCCGAGGGCGACTACCTGTTCGCCGGGGAAAACGTCGCCCACCTCGACAGTGACGCACTGGCCTGGTTGCGCCGCGAAGCCTTCGGCTTTGTGTTCCAGGGCTATCACCTGATCCCTTCGGGCTCGGCCCAGGAAAACGTCGAGATGCCGGCGATCTATGCCGGTATCAGCGCCGCCGAGCGCCATGCCCGCGCCAAAGCCCTGCTCACCCGCCTGGGCCTGGCCGAGCGCACCGGCAACCGTCCGCACCAGTTGTCCGGTGGCCAACAGCAGCGGGTCTCGATTGCCCGGGCCTTGATGAACGGCGGGCATATCATCCTCGCCGACGAACCCACCGGCGCCCTCGACAGCCACAGCGGCAAAGAGGTCATGGCCCTGCTGGACGAATTGGCCAGCCAGGGCCACGTGGTGATTCTGATCACCCACGACCGTGAAGTGGCGGCACGCGCCAACCGCATCATCGAGATTCGCGATGGCCTGATCATCAGCGACTCGGCCGATACCAGCGAGCCAGCGCCCACCGCCAATGCCGGTGCGCTGCAAGCCGTTGACCTGCGCCAGCGCCTGGCCGATGGCGCCGAGCACAACGGCGCCTGGAAGGCTGAACTGGTGGACGCGGTGCATGCCGCCTGGCGGGTGATGTGGATCAACCGTTTTCGCACGGCGCTGACGCTGCTGGGGATCATCATCGGCGTGGCGTCGGTGGTGGTAATGCTGGCCGTCGGCGAAGGCAGCAAGCGCCAGGTGATGGCGCAGATGGGCGCATTCGGCTCGAACATCCTCTATTTGAGCGGCTCCTCGCCCAACCCGCGCACGCCGTTGGGGGTGGTCACCCTCAATGACGTCGCGGCGCTGGCGGCGTTGCCCCAGGTCAAGCGCATCATGCCGGTCAATGGCAGCAAGGCGGGTGTGCGTTACGGCAACGTCGACTACATGGCCTATGTCGGCGGCAACGACACCAATTTCCCGGATATCTTCAATTGGCCGGTGGTCGAGGGCAGCTATTTCACCCCCGCTGACGAACGTACCGGCGCCACCGTCGCGGTGATCGGGCATCGCATCCGCGAGAAGCTGTTCAAGGGCCAGGTCAACCCGATCGGCCAATACATCCTGATCGAGAACGTGCCGTTCCAGGTGATCGGCGTGCTGGCGGAAAAAGGCGCCGCCTCCGGTGACAAGGACAGCGACGACCGTATCGCCATCCCCTACACCGCCGCCAGCGTGCGCCTGTTCGGCAGCTACGACCCTGAATACGTGGTGATCGCCGCCGCCGACGCACGCAAGGTGCACGAGGCCGAAGTGGCCATCGACCAGTTGATGCAGAAGCTGCACAACGGCAAGCGCGACTACGAGTTGACCAACAACGCGGCGATGATCCAGGCCGAAGCCCATACGCAAAACACCCTGTCGCTGATGCTCGGCGCGATTGCCGCAATCTCGCTGCTGGTAGGCGGTATCGGGGTGATGAACATCATGTTGATGACCGTGCGCGAGCGCACCCGTGAAATCGGCATCCGCATGGCCACCGGCGCACGCCAGCGCGACATTTTGCGCCAGTTCCTCACCGAAGCAGTGATGCTCTCGGTGGTCGGCGGCCTGTGCGGTATCGCCCTGGCCCTGCTGGTCGGCGGCGTACTGGTGCTGGCTAAAGTGGCGGTGCAGTTCTCTCTGGTGGCGGTGCTGGGTGCGTTTGGTTGCGCGCTGGTCACCGGCGTCGTATTCGGCTTCATGCCGGCCCGTAAAGCTGCCCGGCTCGATCCGGTTAAGGCGTTGACCAGTGAATAAACGATCCATGCCCTCGCACCTGTCCGTCCTCAGCCTGTGCCTGTTACTGAACGCCTGCACCGGCAATCCGCCCGCCATCGACAGCGGCATTGCCCCACCGGCCGCCTGGCAATTTGCCGAGCGGGACGCGGCCCAGGTCACCAACCAGCAGTGGTGGACGCAATTTGGCAGCCCGCAACTCAACCGCCTGGTCGAACAGGCGCGGCGCGACAGTTTCGACGTGGCCGCCGCCACGGCCCGTGTACGCCAGGCCCAGGCCAGCGCGGTGATTGCTGGCGCGCCGTTGTTGCCTGAGGTGAAGTTCAACCTCGCCGCCAGCCGCCAGCGACTGCTGCGCGGCAGTGGCAATTCGGACCTGGACGCCACAGAGAGCAACAACACCGTCAACAGCTATGACGCCAATTTCACCGCCAGCTACGAAGTGGATTTCTGGGGTGGCCGCGCCGCCGCCCGCGACAGCGCGGTACAGAGCCTGCGCGCCAGCCAGTTTGACCAGGCCACCGTGGAGCTGACGCTGCTCAGCAACGTCGCCGACCGCTACGCGCAAACCCTCGCCGCACGCCAGCGCCAGCAGATCGCCGAGTTGAACCTGGCCAATGCACGCAATGTGCTGGGGCTGGTGCAAACCCGCTACGACGCAGGTTCCGCCACCGCCCTGGAACTGGCCCAGCAGAAAAGCCTGGTGGCCAGCCAGCAGCGGCAACTGCCGTTGATCCAGCAACTGGCGGAAGAGTCCCAGATCACCCTCGCCGCCCTGCTCGGCCAGCCGGTGCAAGCAGTAGACATGGGCGTCGAGCCGTTCCAGGCGCTGACCTGGCCGAGCATTGGCGTCGGCGTACCCAGCCAGCTGTTGAGCCAGCGCCCGGATATCGCCCAGGCCGAGGCACAACTGGCGGCGGCCAGTGCCGATGTCACAGTGGCGCGCGCCGCCATGCTGCCCACCCTGACCCTTGGCGCCACCGTCGGCTCTGGCGCCTATAAGGCCAATGAGATCCTGCGCAGCCCGTTCTACACCTTGACCTCCGGCCTGGTAGCACCGATTTTCAACAACGGGCGTTTAAGCGCCGAACGTGACAAGGCCCGTGCACGCCAAGATGAGCTGCTACACACCTATCGCGGCGCGATCATCAACGGCTTTGCCGATGTGGAAAAATCCCTCAGCCGAATCACGCGTCTCGACCAGCAACGCCAGTGGCAAAGTGAAGAGCTACAGCAGGCGCAGACCGCGTTCCAGATCGCCGAAAGCCGTTACCAGGCGGGTGCCGAAGACTTGCTCACGGTGCTGGAAACCCAACGCACCCTGTACACGGCCCAAGACTTGAACGTGCAGTTGCGGCTGTCACGCCTGCAGGCCAGTATCGCGCTGTACAAAGCATTAGGAGGCGGCTGGAAAACCGATATCTGATAAACAAAAGTCGCATTTCGTACACGCCCCGTCTGGTCCTCCTACATTCTTCCCCCAGCGGTCCTTGGTAAAAAAGTCGCCTCGAACAGGAAGCCACAGCAGTGGCTTCTTTTTCCCACGCGACTGACCAGGATTGCAGATGAAATCCCGTCCAACGGCAAGCGCCGTGCCCTTGCGATACCTGCTGATGTTGGCCGCCCTGGCCCCCGTCATCGGCCACGCCGAAACACCACCGCCGCCTTTAGGCATCGAGTGGTTCCTCGATTGCCCGCAACCCGAACTTGAACGGCTCGACCCCGAGGTTATCGAACGCACCCAATGCGGCATCGTCACCGCGCCCCTCGACCACGCCGCGCCGGAGCGCGGCAGCATCAGCTTCGACATCACCCGCGTAGGTGCCCGGCAGCCCCTGTCACGCCAGGGCGCACTGTTCACCAACCCCGGCGGCCCCGGCCTCGACGCCGGCGGCGCGTTCGCCGTGCATTTGGCCACCGTGTGGAAACATTACGCCCGGCAACCCGAATGGGGAGGAACGTACCGCACGCTGGCCGACACCTTTGACGTGGTTGAAGTGACCCCACGCGGACTCGGCAGCGTGCCCGGGTCGCGCCTCGAATGCCGCTCCGACGATGTGATCGTGCCGCAACATGACGCCAGCGAAGATCGCAGCGAAGCCAACCTGCTCGCCATTCGTGACAACGCCCGCCTGATCGCCCAAGCCTGCGCCAGCCATCCGCTGACGCCCTACATCACCACTGAACAAACCGCACGTGACCTGGAGTTTGTGCGCAGGCAACTGGGCGAGTTGCAGTTCAATTACCTTGGCAATGCCTACGGCACCTGGCTCGGCGCCTGGTACGGCGGCCTGTTCCCGGCCCATGTAGGGCGCATGGTGCTGGACTCGAATATCAATTGGACGTCGACCTTCGAACACGCCAGCTTCATCGTGGCGGGCGAAAAAGAGAAGATCTTTGACCGCTTCGTCGCCCACCCCGCCGCCCTTGACCCTGGCGTATATCACCTGGGTGACAGCCCGGTCGCCGTGCGCCAGGTGTTCATGACGCTGCTGCCCAGCGTGCGCACGGCGCTGCGTTCGAACAATCGCTACTACAGCGACCCTGCCGGCTTGATGGGTGCACAAATACTCAGTCGCTGGCTCAGCGAAACGCCCCACAGCGATGACCTGGCACTGGAGGCGCGAGCCCGCGCCCATCAATTCAGCCCGAACCCGGCGATCGAGGAACGCGCCAAGCTGATGTTCAGCTTGCTGTTGCAACGTGTTCGCGAACCGTTGCAGGCCAGAATGCCGAAGCCCGGCCCCTTACAGATGTCGGCTGCCGACTCGGTCAGGACCGCCATCCTGTGCAACGACTCGGTCTACTCCAGCGAAGCGACATGGCAACGCAAGGAGGCCGAGTCCCTCGCCAGCCATCCCGTCGCCGGCAGCGCCCTGGAGGCCCGCCAGTGCACTACTTGGCCGCGAAAAAACGCCAGACCGCTGCCGCACAAGGAACTGGCCAGGCTCGACAGTTTGCTGATGATCCAGGCCGAGTTCGACGACCTGGCCCCCTCCACCGGTGCAGCGTGGGCCTTCGAACGCACCTTCCCGGCCAGTCGCGTCCAACTCAAGGACGCCTATGCCCATGGTGTTTCGTTCAGCGGGGTGAGTGCCTGCGTCAACCAATGGGTGGGGGACTACCTCGCGCATGGCACCCGACCGCCGCGTTCTACTGTGTGCAGTGATGCCCAGGCCATGCAATGACGCAGCGCTGCGCCTTGCGCCGAGTCGGTGCTATCCTCGCGGCCTCATTGTTTCCAGAGATGTTTCGCAATGCCGAGAACCCACACATGGATAGGTCTTTTCTTGGCGCTGGCCTGTTTGCAAGGTTGCGCTCATACCGACCCACTCGCCGGCCAGCCGTTTTTTACCGAGCCCGTCCACACCGCCCCTGATACTGCCACGGTCTACTTCGTGCGCCAGTATCGCCAATTGAGCCCGCAGTTCATCACCGAAGTGCATGTCGATGGCAAAAGCCTGGGCGGCCTGCCCACCGGCGGTTACTTCAAGGTCGACTTGCCGGCGGGCGTGCACCGCGTACGCTCAAACAAGACATCGATCCTCACCGACGAAGCCACTCGGGAGTTCGATCTCACCGTGGCCGCTGGCAAAAACTACTTCGTGGTGGACCAAGACCTGTGGAGCGAGCCGAAAGACGGCTTGACCCTGGGCGAAATGAGCAACGATATCTACCGCGGTTCCAGGCACTATTTCCGCTGGGCCCTCTTGCCCGAAGACGCCGTGGTGCCATACATGCCCAAATACCGCCTGGCCAAACCTGCTGACGCGAAGTAGCAACCATGGACATCGAACTGGCACGCACCTTCCTGGAAATCACCCGCTGCGGCAGCCTGGCTGCGGCAGCCGAGAAACTGCACGTTACCCAGACTGCCATCACCGCCCGCGTCAAAAGCCTGGAAAGCCAGTTGGGCAGCACGCTGTTTGTGCGCAACCGCGCCGGCGCCCGACTCACTGCCGATGGCGAGGCGTTCGTGGTGTACGCCAACCAGTTGCTGCAAACCTGGGAAGCAGCGAAACGCGACCTGCCATTGCCCGATGGCTATCGCAATGTGTTGCACATCGGCGGCGAGGTCAGCCTGTGCAACCCGCTGATGCTCGGTTGGGCCCAGGCCCTGCGCGAACATATCCCCGGCCATGCGCTGCGTACCGAAGTACGCGAAGGTGACTACTTGTTGCGCCAACTGGAGCTGGGCGTGCTCGACGCCGCACTGGTGTTCCAGCCGCAATACTGGCCGGGGCTGCAGGTGGAACAGGTGCTGGAAGAAAAGCTGATCCTGGTACAACTGGTGAGCAAGCCTGAGCCGTACGTGTACATCGACTGGGGCCAAGGCTTTCGCCAGCAACACGACACCGCCCTGCCCGACAAGGCGCGCGCCGCGTTGAGTTTCAACCTTGGGCCGTTGGCCTTGCAGTACATCCTGGAGAACGGCGGCGCGGGGTATTTCCGTACGCGTGTGGTGCAGAGCTACCTGGACAGCGGCGTGATGCAGCGTGTGCCCAAGGCGCCAGAGTTCAACTTCCCCACTTACCTGGTGTATTCGCGGGCACGGGATTCGGCGGTGTTGCAGCACGCGCTAGAGTTGCTGCGCGGTGTGGTCAAGGCCGAAAGCGATTGGTCGCAGCGCTGGGACCCGCTGATTTAGGCCCCAGCTCGCTCACTACAAAAGGTGGCCGCGATGGGCACCAGGACAAAAACTCGCACTTTTCCCGCCACCAACTAAGCTCTGCCTCCAATAAAAAATTGTCGAGCAGCCTGCAATGCAACATCCCACCGAGGCTTTCCGCGAGCGTTACCGTGCCAACGTTCACCCACGCTACAACCCCTGGCTCCACGCCGGTTTCGTACTCGCCTATGGGGTTGCCTGCATTGCCGTGGCCTGGTCTTCCACCGCACACATCAGCGCCCTGCAATGGCTGACCGTGCCCCTGACCCTCGTGTTCTTCAACCTCTGCATCTACCTCGTGCACCGTCACCTCGGCCACCACAAACACGCCATTGGCCGGCTGTTTTATGCGCGCCACACCGGCGACCATCACAGTTTCTTCACCCCCGGCCACATGACCTACGACAGCCCCCGCGATTGGCGGGTGATCCTGTTTCCTGCCTGGCTGATCGTGCTGCACAGCCTGGCGATCACCCTGCCCGCCTGGTGGCTCCTCAAGCAATTGAGCCCCAACGTCGCCGGACTGTTTGCCGGGTGCATGATCCTCGGCTACCTGCTCTACGAAGTGTTCCACGCGTGCGAGCATCTGCCCGCCGAGCACCCCGTGGCACGCCTGCCGTGGCTGCGCCAGATGCACCGGCTGCACGCCTTGCATCACCGCCGTGAGCTGATGCAGGGGCGCAATTTCAACATCGTCCTTCCCTTGATGGATTACCTGTTCGGCACCCTGCACTGGGAGCCGGGCACCCACGACAAACAGGAATCGTCATGAGTACCCGTCCCAAAAAACTGCGTCATCTGCTGTTCGTGCTGTTTCTTGCGCTGATCGCCTTTTTGCTGTTGATGCCCACCAAGGTGCAACCGGTGAACTGGGCACCGCCCAAGGCGCCGTCGATGAAGGACGGGCTCTTTGCTGAAAACCAGCGGCTCAACGCCGTGCAGAAAATTGGCGCCCAAGGCATCGACGGGCCCGAAGCCTTGGTGTTGGACGCCCAGGGCTACCTGGTCAGCGGCCTGCATGACGGGCGCATCATCCGTACCTCCCCCGACAGCCACGCCCTCGAGGTATTGGCCAATACCGGAGGGCGCCCGTTGGGCCTGGCGCTGCACCCGGATGGGCGCCTGATCATTGCCGACGGCATCAAGGGCCTGCTGGTACTGGATGGCAATCGCCAGCTCACCGTCTTGAGCACCAGTGCCAACAACGTTCCGTTCGGCTTTACCGACGATGTGACCGTGGACGCCAGCGGGCGTTATGCGTACTTCAGTGATGCATCGAGCCGCTGGGGCTATGGGCAGGACGGGGAAGCGGTGATCGAACATGGCGGGGACGGTCGGCTGTTGCGTTATGACTTCAGCACAGGCACCACCGAGGTGCTGCTGGATCAGTTGCAGTTCGCCAACGGCGTGGCCCTGGGCCCGGATGAACACTATGTGCTGGTAAATGAAACCGGCGCCTATCGCATCAGCCGTTATTGGCTCAAAGGCGAACGTGCCGGCAGCCACGACCTGTTTATCGACAACCTGCCCGGCCTGCCGGACAACCTCAGTTTCAATGGCAAGGACCGCTTCTGGGTGGCGCTGTATTCACCGCGCAATCCGCTGCTGGATGGTTTTGCCGGTTACCCGTTGCTGCGCAAGGTCATGGTGCGGGCACTGATGGTGGTGCCCAAGCCCATCGAGCGCAAAGCCTTTGTGCTGGGGCTGGATACCGATGGCAACGTCATCGCCAATTTGCAGGACGGCAGCGCGGGCAATTACTCGCCCATCACCACCGCCCGGGAATATGGCGACTGGCTGTACCTGGGCTCGCTGAAGAGCACGAGCATGGCGCGCTTGCCGCTCAAGCTGGCATTGGCGACCGAATAAGGGCGAATCGAAACCGGCGAGTCATCCCCAGCGCAAGTCGGTGACTACACCCATAACGAGAAAAGGGCCGCCCGAATGGGCGGCCCTTTGCTTACTCACGTAAAACGATCAGCGCACGATACGCTGGCTGCAAATATGACCCAGGCTCACGTACTGCGAGATATTGCCGCCTACGCCCACACCAGGGAACTCTTTGAGTTCGATGCGCCAGCCACCCATGTTGAACCAGGTGTCCCAGTTATACGTCTGGCCTGAAGCACTATCGGGATACACCACATGGAGGTCGCCCGAGCAAGTGCCCAGATCGACATTACCGGACGCCGCACCGGTGATACCGGTCTTGGCCTCGTAGTCGATCCAGTGGTAGTTGATGGTGTTATCGAAACGCTTGTCCACCTTGAGCACCGGCGTGATTCCGCGCAGCGGCGCGCCGGTGCTGTCTGACCATTGGGTACTCCAACTCAGGCTACGGGACGCCTGGGTGGCCAATTGCATGATCGAACTGGGGATACGCACCACGTTGTCACCGTTCACATTGTTCTGGTTCAAGCGTGGCGCCGAGCCCAGCGTCAACTTGTATTGCGCCTGTGGATTCAACGCCACCGCCGGGTTGGCCCGTACACGCACCTTGACGGTGTAGCCCGGCGTCAGGTTCGGATAGGTCGAGGTGTTGTCTTTAAGAATCTCGACCCATTTGTTGCCGTCAAACCGTTCGAAGATCCATTGATTTCGCGTACCCGCACCGTCATCCCCAAGGAACATGCCCACACCCTGGCCACGCACCGAAGTGAAGTCGAAGTAATCGACATCGTTGATGCTGTCGAGGTTTCCGGTCACCTGGTTCAACGCGTCCGGCAAGGCAAACGCTGTTTGCGGGGTATCGTTGGGTTCGTAGGCATCGATATTGCTGTCCACGGCTACGCCAAAGTCGAACTGCGAGTTGCTGGCGTTGTTGGCCACCATGAACCAGTAATATTCACCGGCCGGCAGCACGCCGTTGAGGTACTCATCGGCATTACCGGCAGCGTCCGAGGTGCCCAATGGCGTGAGGTTACCCTGACCGTCATCTTGGAACAGCGTCAAGGACATATCGGTACCGACGCTCTGGTTCAACAGTTGTACCTGGATCCGTGAGTTTTTCGGCAGGTGGAAGTGATAGGCGATTTGCGCGCCCGTCTCTACCCCGGTGAGGGTGTACAGCGTGTTGATATCCAGGGTTGGAAACAGCGGGGTAAACGCAGCAACCGCTGCATTTTTCAACTGCGCCTGGTTGGGTTTATCCAGTTCGCCGACGTGGGCATCAACAGGTTCGCTGCTGGCTGGCGCCTTGCTCACTACAGCCTGGGACTTGCCAGCCTTGGCCGCCTTGATCTTTTGCTTAAGCGCGTCAGACAGCGTGGAAACTTGCACCGCACCGCCGGATTTGAGCGCCTTGTCCACGGCTTGCCTGACCGTTTCGGCACTGAGTTTATAAGGAGGTTGCTCGGCCAGGGCGAAGGCCGAAACGAAGCAGGAGGCCGCCATGGCCGCGCCCAGCATAAAGGCTTTTTTCGATTTCATTTTTTATCCATCCATAGTTAAAAAGTGAAGCTCAGGTGACATCCGGTCACCTGGGATGGAATCTAGCCAACAACTGTATGTATGTCCAGTATTTTTTGTAGGAAATTTTACCTACTTAGTATCCGGTCATCTCCAGGTACCCCACCCCACCGTCAAACTCCACCGGCCCTTCCCAGTACGGAATGCTCAGGTTCATCCAAGCCTTTGGGTTGACCGCTTGGGGAATGATCTCCAGCTGCTTGCCGGGAATGTTCAGTGACCAGCGGGTGGGAATCCTGCGGCCGTCGAGGCTCGTGGTCTCCAGCGGTGTGAGTTGAATATCGGCGTTGTGCAGGATTTGTGTCTGGCCTTGCGCATCGATCCACGTGCCAGTGAGATAGCCAGGGCCATCGGTTTGCCGTACACGAAACACCATCAACTGTTCGCCACGATCCAGGTGCAGGGAGAACCACTCCCAGCCGGTTTGGCTGGCGCCCAGCGGTTGGCTGCTCCACTCGCGGTCGAGCCAGGCGGGGCCGCTGACCTGGTAGGCCTTGCCGTCGATGGTGACACTGCCACTGGCGCTGAAAAACGGCTGGCTGTAGTAGTAGGACGCCTGGCCCTGGTCGGATTTGCGGCTGTAGCCCTGCTCGCCTTGCAAAACGAAGGGACGGCTGGAGGTCAGGTGCAAGTCGTAGGCGAACTGCGCACCACTGGCCTTGAGTTGCATATCAGCCAGCGGGCTTGCTGCGCCGGGTTGAGTGGCAAAATTCCAATCGTCGATCCAGGCATTGAACGGCACTGCCTGCGCGCCGGCCTGGCCGACCCCGCCACGTGCGAAACGCTCAGCCGCGTAGTGCCGGGTAGCGGAGGTGACGGCAGCATGTCCGAGCCACACCGTGGAATCGTGCCAGCCGGCTTGAGCCGGCGGCGCCTTGAGGGCATTGCGAAACAGCGTCCATTGCACGCCGAACACATTGCCTTGGGCGTCCTTGAGGTTGGCGGTGACGTACCACCACTCGATGCGAAAGCCAGGATGAGGGCCATGGTCCTCGGGAAAGCTGAAAACCTTGCCGGGCACCACTTGGGCAAAGTCCGCCGCGTCACTGCCCAGGCCAGCAAAGCTTTCCTGCGGTGCGGGGGCCTTGTCACAGGCGCTCAGCAATAGCAAAACCATCCAGCCCAGCGACTTAATCTTCATGGGCAAATGTCCGGAGCAAATCCGCAGGACGACTGCGGTACAACTGCCATAACGGCCAGGCCGAGGCCAACAGTGTGGCCAGCATCGCCAGCCCCAACAACTGCGCGAGCTGCCACGGGAATACCTGCAACGGCAGGCGCCAGCCAAAGGCCTGTACGTTGATCACCGCGTCCAGGCACCACGCCAGCAGCAGGCCCAGCGGCAAGGCCAGGATCAGCGTAAGCACCGCCAGCAACCAGGTCTGCCCCAGATTGAGCAGCATCAATTGCCGCCGCGTGACGCCCAGCGCCCACAGCGGTGCAAGTTGGCCGAGACGGCTCTGACTCTGGGTCAACAAGCTGATAAACAACGCCACGCCGGCCACGCCCAGCGTCAGGCTGTTCAAGGCAGCGGTGGCGGCAAAGGTGCGCTCGAAGACCTGGCTTGACCACCCTTTGAGTTGCTGTTGATCGACGATGCGGCTGTCGTCCAGAGCAAAGACGCGCTGCACCTCACCCACTAGCGGGGCCACGTCTTGCGGTGCGACCCGCAGGTTGAAGCGCGCCGGTGACAGCGTTGGCCAGTGGGCCAACAGGTGCTGCGAATTGACCAGCACATGCCCCTTGGGGTTGCCGTAATCGGCATAGATGCCCACCACTTTGGGTGCCCACACACCCAGCGGCGTGGGAATACTTACCGTGTCGCCCAGGCTGACGGCCAGCCGACGCGCCAGTTGTTCGCTGAGCATCAGCGTGTCGCCTTGCTGCAGTTGGTCCCAGGGATGGCTCGCCGCGTCCAGCAACGGCCAGTGCTGGCGATAGGTCGGGTCGTCGACTACGCCAAACAGATCCGCCGGCCAGCCTTGCAGTTGCACCGCGACCTGCCAGGTGGGCAGCACGGTTTGCACCAGGGGTTGTTGCGCCAGCCACGCGCCAAGTTGCTCGGCCTGGGCTGGGGTTTGCGGGTTGAGGTACAACTCGGCCGTGAGGCGTTGCTCCAGCCAGTTATTGAAGGTGTGACGAAAGCCCGAGGTCATCGAGCCCGCACCGATGTTCGCGGCCAGTGCCAACAACAGCGCCATCAGCGCCAGGCTCAAGGCGGGCAGTTGTTGGCGGCAGTCGGCGAGAAACCATTGGCCCAGCACCGAACGGCTGCGCCCGAGTACCGCTTTGAGCAGGCCATTGAGCAGCACCGGTAAACCGAGGGCGGCGCCCAGCAGCAACGTCGCCATCAACACAAACCCGGCAGCCAGGCTGTCGCCCCACCACAGCGCCAGCAACGCAATCAACAGCGCAGTGGCCGCCACCCAACCCTGGCGCCGCAACCAGCGCCCGTGGGCTTCGTGCCAGGCCTGGGCATTGGCCAATGCCAGCAATGGCAAGCGGGCCGCACGCCACAGGCTGCTGGCACCGGCGAGCAATGCGCCGAGCAAACTCAAGCCCAACCCCGCGCCCCACCACCAGGGGCTCAGGCTCAATTGCCCCGGCACCTCGGCGCCATACAGACCGCGCAGGCTGGCGGCCACGTCCGGCAGCAACAGGCTGGCCAGCAGGTATCCGCTGGCCACGCCGAGCACGCCCCCGAGCAATGACAACACTCCAAGCTCTACGCCCAAGCTAACGATCAATAGCCGCACACTGACACCGCAGGCGCGCAAGGTCCGCAGCAGCCCGCGCCGTTGCTCCAAGGCCAGGCCGATGGCCGCGTGCACAATAAATAGCCCCACCACAAAAGACAGAAAGCCCAACGCATCGAGGTTCAGGTGAAAGCTTTCGGTGAGGCGTGAGAGGTTGTTGTCCTCGCCTTGCTTGAGTTGCAGGCCCGCCGGTGGAGCGGGATGGCCAGCGGCGAACGCCTTGTCGAGCAGCAAGCGTGACAACCGGCCGGGCATATCCAGCAGCGGTTGGGCAAAACCGATATCCGTCAGCAACAGCCCCGGCGCCATGCCCGGCTGGGCTTGCAACGGTGGCAGCGTGTGCCCGTCCACGGTGGTCGGCTGCTGCCCTTCTTGCAGCCTCAAGGCCTGCAAGGTTTGCGCAGCGATCCAGGTGCGCCCCGGCGGGTCAAAAAACGCCAGCATCTGCGCCTGGCTCAAGCGTTGCCCTGCCACCGCGCCACTGCCGGGTAACGACACCGGGTCGATGCCCATCAATTGCAGGCGCGCTTCTTCATGCCCCTTGAGTTGCACGCGCCCCTGCACCACGGGAGACACCGGCCAGCCGTCGCGACGCAATTGGGCGAACAGCCCTTGAGGGAAACTGGCGCCGTCCGGCGCGCTGAGGCTGGCCTGGGGTTCACCGCCGATCAGTTGGCTGGCACGGGCGTAGCTGTCGCGCGCCTGGCTGTTAAGCGCTTGCACGCCGGTCAACAGCGCAGTGGCAAGCCACAACCCGGTCAGCACACTGAAAAACTGCACGGGATGACGCCGCCAATGGCTCAGCAGCGCGCGCAATGTCCAATAAAACACCGCCATTTCAAGCGGCGTCCGCAGGCACGACACGACCCCGATGCAACACCACCTGCTGGTCCAGCCGAGCCGCGATACGGGGGCTGTGGGTGACCATCAACAGGCTGGTGGGGCTGTCACGCAGCAGATCCAGCAGCAGTTGCAACACTTCGTCGCTGGTGGACTCGTCAAGGTTGCCGGTAGGTTCGTCCGCCAGAAGCAGGCCCGGGCGCGACGCCAACGCGCGTCCCACCGCTACCCGTTGCTGCTGGCCGCCGGAGAGTTGTTCGGGGTAACGCTTGAGCAAATCACCGAGGCCGAGTCGTTCGATCAATTGCGCCTGCCACTGCGGATCAAAACGACCGGCCAGCCGCGCCTGGAAGGCCAGGTTGTCCTCGACACGCAAGCTGCCGATCAGGTTGAACTGCTGGAACACCAGGCCGATATCCGTGCGGCGCCAGTGCGCCAATTGAGACTCGCTGAGTTGGTCGAGACGCTGCTCGCCAACCTGGATACTGCCGCCGTCCACCCGGTCGAGCCCGGCCACCAGGTGCAACAGGGTGCTCTTGCCGCTGCCTGACTCGCCCATCAACGCCAGGCTGCTGCGCGCGGCCAGGTGCAAATCGACACCCGCCAACACCGGCAACGGGCCCTGGGGTGTGGCATAGCTCTTGAAGACCCCTTGCACCTGCAACATGGCAACTCTCGTTTTACGGCTGGCCATCGAGAATAACGGCTACAGATCCAGGCCACGCAAATTTTTCACATCGATTTCACCGGTTGCCCACCCAGCGCACTTTAAATTACAGGCCATGCGTCACTCGTCGGCAACTTTTGAGCTGTCACGACTGGCGATTTTTAACCGCAGCATGTTCAGCGAAAAGACAGCAGCCCTATGACAGTCTCCTGCTTCACTGCGGGCATTCGCCGACACGTTGCGCCAAATCAGAACAACACTTTCAACAGTGCCCATGGTGAATAAAGTGGTTGACCTTACCCTGACCAAAGCGCGCTCGCCGCGGGCCTTTTTCAAGCGCCTGACCCGGCTTTGGCTGGGACTCGCCGTGATCGGCATGCTGCTCGCCGGCAGCATGTTGTGGCCGCTGTCACCCAAGGACCTCGGCGTGGGCGACCGCCTGCTTAATTCCCAGGTGCTGCCGCTGTGGCGCGATGGCGAGATTATCGTGCTAGTGCGCCACGAAGAGCGCTGCGACCGCTCGACCAATCCCTGCCTGGGGCCGATTGAAGGCCTGACGATCAACGGCAGCCAACACGCCGAAAGACTCGGCAAGTCGTTTAAGTTATTGGGCATGGAGGGCAGCGACGTACTTGCAAGCCCAGCCATCCGCACCGCGCAGACCCTGCGTTTCATGTTTGGTAAAAACGAGCTGACCGCCAGCCAGTACGCCATCTGCGGCGCGGCTATGGGCGAAGAACTGCTCAGCCACAAGAACCCTGGTCGCAACCTGGTGTTCGTGACCCACAGCGGTTGCATCGCCGACCTGGAAAAAACCCTCGGTTTCCCCCATGCAGCCTTCCCCGAGTACGGCAGCGCACTGTTCCTGCAAGTGCTGCCCAACGGCAAACTCAAGACCTTGGGCATCCTCAAAAGCCAGGACTGGCCGGTCTCGCTAAAACAACTCTAGAACTTCCCCACCGGCCACTACGGCCCATGTTCAGCAAAACGACAGCCATCTTCTGGCATGTTTAGTTGTGTCTGTTAGTTAAGGACGTCATGAATATTTTCAGTGACTTAGTGAAAGTCTTATTGTTTTGGGCTATGACTTCAATACACCACTACCGTGCAACTGAACGTCAAGGAGCGACGTTTTAATGACCCGTTTAAAACCCCTGCATGTGTTGTTGCTGGCTTTCGCTGCGTTTTATTTATTACCGTTGGGCCTACATGGTTTATGGATACCTGACGAGACCCGCTACGGCCAGATCAGCCAGGAAATGCTGCTGACTGGCAACTGGGTATCGCCGCACTTCATGGGCATCCGTTATTTCGAAAAACCCGCCGCCGGCTATTGGCTGATTGCCCTGGGCCAAGCGGTGTTTGGCCAGAACCTGTTCGGTGTGCGTATCGCCTCGGCCCTGACTACCGGCCTGAGCGTGCTGCTGGCCTATCTGATTGCCCGTCGCCTGTGGAACGACCCGCGCAAAAGCTTCGCCTGCGCATTGCTCTACCTGAGTTTTGGCTTGGTGGCCGGACAAGCCGGGTATTCCAACCTCGATCCGCAATTCACTTTCTGGGTCAACCTGAGCCTGGTCGCCCTGTGGTTTGCCCTCGATAGCCGCACAATGCGTGGCCGCCTTGGCGCCTGGGCGCTGTTGGGCCTGGCCTGCGCCATGGGTTTCATGACCAAGGGTTTCCTGGCCTGGGCGCTACCGGTGCTGATTGCCGTGCCGTACATGCTCTGGCAGCGACGCCTGGGTGAACTGGTGCGCTATGGCTCACTGGCCGTGCTGGTGGCAGTGTTGGTGTGCTTGCCCTGGGTATTGGCGATCCACATCCAGGAACCGGACTTCTGGCGGTTCTTCTTCTGGAACGAACATATCCGCCGCTTCAGCGCCGACAACGCGCAACACGTGCGGCCATGGTGGTTCTTCTTGCCGATCATCGCCGTGGCCTGCCTGCCTTGGGCCGGTCTGCTGCCGAGCACCTTGCGCAAGACCTGGCAGGAAAAACGCCAACCGGCGATCACCTTCCTGGCGCTGTGGCTGCTATTGCCGCTGGGGTTTTTCAGCCTGAGCAACGGCAAGCTGCCGACCTACATCATGCCGTGCCTGCTGCCGCTGGCCTTGTTGATGGGGCATACCTTGATTGATCTGATCAGCGCTGGCCGCACCCGAATCATCAGCCTCAATGGCCTGCTCAACTTCGTCATCGGCATGGCGGCGATGATCGGCTTGATCTACCTGCAAATCGCCAAGCCGCTGTACGGCAACAGCCACGCCGAGATGTTCAGCCTGTCGCTGGCGTTTATCGTGTTGCTGGTATGGATCCTGGCCAACCTGCTGCAGGCGTTCCGTCCGCTGACACTGTGGGCGATGCCGGCCTTGGGCATTGGCTTGCTGGTGGTGTTGCTGCCAGCCGGCATGCCCGCGCAGATCGAAGACAATGAAATGCCCGACCAATTCGTCCTCGAGCACCTGGACGAATTGCAGCCAACCCATGCCCTGCTGAGCAATGAACTGGGCAGCGCGAGTGCGTTGTCATGGCGCCTGAAGCGCCCCGAGGTGACGCTGTATGACACCGAAGGCGAATTGCGCTACGGCTTGCAGTACGCAGGTTCGGTACATCGCAAAGTCGAATTGGACCAGGTGCAGGAGTGGCTGAACGAAGCACGCCAGCACGGTTCGGTCGGGGTGCTGCTGCGGGTCAGCAGCACCAGTGAAATGCGTGAGGCCGGGCAACTGCCGCTGGGCGGCAAACGCTACAGCAAAGGGTACCTGCAACTGATCATTTACCCGCAGTTGCCATGATGCGGCCCTTCTTCAAGACCGAACGCGGCGCCCTGCTCTTGCTGCTGGGTGTCACGGCCCTGCTCCTGCTGACGGGCCTGGGCGCTCGCGACCTGTGGGGCCCGGAAAGCCGCTGGGCGAACATCGCCTTGCAGATGCTGCAAAGCGGCGACTACTTCGACCCGTACCTCAAGGGCGGCCCGTATTACGACAAACCACTGCCCTCCTACTGGCTGATCACCGGCACGGCGCACCTGATGGGTGGCCTCGGCCCGTGGTCGCTGCGCCTGCCTTCGGTGATCGGTGCCTGGCTGAGCGTGTGGCTGGTGTACCTGATCGGCGAGCAGTTGTTTCGCAAGGGAACCGGGCTGATCGCCGGCTGGATGCTCGCCACCACCTTTTACTTCCTGTTCTGGGCCCGAGTGGCCACGGCGGACGTGCTCACCGTGTGCGGTGTGCTGGCGGCGGTCTGGTGGTATTGGCGCGGGCCCGATGACACAAGGCTTTGGCGCTACACGGTGTTCTTCCTGCTGCTGTCGCTGACGTCGTTGCTCAAGGGCCTGATCGGCTTCGTGCTGCCCGCCCTGGTGCTGCTGCCGCACCTGCTCGCTGAGCATCGCTATAAACGTCACCTCAACCTGCGCCTGCTGCTGGCGATGCTGATCGCCGGCGCGGTGTACGCCGTGCCGTTCGTGCTGTCCCATCTGTACGGCACGCCCACCTATGGCCAGAGCGGGTTGGCGCTGGTGTTCCGTGAAAACGTGGTGCGCTTCTTCGACCCTTTCGACCACATGGGCCCGATCTACACCTACCTGATCTACCTGCCGGCCTACACCCTGCCATGGGTGCCGTGCTGGCTGCTGGGCCTGTGGCTGGCGCTGCGGCACTGGCGCCAGACCCCGCCCAACGTACGTTGGCTGGTGTGGGGCCTGGGCCTGTTGTTCGTGTTCTTTACCGCCAGCGGCAGCCGACGCAGCTACTACGTATTGCCCCTGGTGCCGTTCGCCCAATTGCTCGGCGCCTGGTGGCTCAGTGAGCGCCTGCACACCCAACCGGCCAGCCAACCACGCTGGAACAGGGGCTTTGCCATCGCTGCGGCATTGATGCTGCTGGTCCTTGGCGTGGCCTATCCGTGGAGCAACGGCAATGGCGGCGTGACGGGCTTTGTCGAGGACGTGCACGCAGAGGCAGTTAAAAGCGCCCCGTGGGACCAATGGCAAATGGTGTTGGTGGAAGTGGACAACAAGGTGCCGATGTACCTGCAGAACGGCGGCAAACCGTTCTACTACGTACCCGAGGCCCTGGATTTCCCACGCCAGGGCGACAGTGCTGCGTTCATGGCCTGGCTGGAAAAAACCAGCGGCAAGGCCTTCGACCCGCAGCGCACGATTATCGTCGCGCAGTTCTCCAAGGACGACCCAACGCCCCTGGCCTACCTGGGTAAGGATCATCAGGTGATCACCACCCGGCCGGACAATGGCGAGCAGTTGTTTCACAAGCGTGACGGTGGGAGTGTGGCGTTTGTGCCCTCGGCACACTGACTCAAGTGCGCTTGGTCTTTGCCGGATCCAGGACTTCGACTGGCGCGACGCCGGTTCCCAACCCCGCCACCTGCTCCTGCACCGCCTTCCCCTCCGCCCGATTGCGGATAAACCCGGCGCGGGTAAACCGTTCCAGAAACGGCACCGGCAAGGCCTTGTCCGGCGTCACCGCTGCCTGTTCGGCCACATCGCCAAACAGCGTATAAGCCGCCGTCGGCAGGTGGCGGGTATTGAGGTCGCTGGTCAGCCTGCCTTCCTGCAGCACGATGGCGCGGTTGGTCACCCGTTGCAGGTCGGACAGGCGTTGGGAGATGTACAGGATCGCCACGCCCCGCGCGCGCTGGCTGTCGATCAGGCCGAGCAGGCGTTCGGCGTCGGCTTCCGACAAGGCGGCGGTAGGCTCGTCGAGAATCAGCAGCTTGGGTTGCAGCACGAACGCCCGGGCCAGCACCAGCAGTTGGCGGTCCGCCAGGCCGAGACGCTCTACCGGGTGTTGCAGCGGCAGCTCCAGGCCAAGCCCGGCAGCGATGGTTTCGGCGCGTTGCAGCAGACTTTTGCGGTTGAGCAGAAAGTCGGCGTCGGGTTGGCCGAGTTCGTCGAGCAGCAGGTTTTCTGCCACGCTCAGGCCGGGGGCGATGGCGTCATCAGGGTTTTGATGGACCGCCACAATGCCGACTCGCCGCGCCGACAAGGGCGAAACAAAGCGTTGCCGTTGGCCATCGACCCAGACTTCACCGGTATCCGGAGCCAAGGTCCCACTGAGAATCTTCACCAGGGTCGATTTGCCCGCGCCCGCTGCACCCAGCAATGCCACCCCTTCGCCGGGGTAAATATCCAGGCTGACCCCGTCCAGCGCCCGCTGGGCACCAAAGGTCTTGCACAGATCACGCAGGCGGATCAGGGGCTCGGGGGCAACGGGGTTGCTCATGGCTAATCTCTAAGGCGGAACGCTGGCTCATTACAGCCCGAAAGGACTGATTTATTCCGAACAACAATGAGTTAGGTCCCGAATTAAATGCATTACCTCATGAACAATCCAATAGCTGAATCGAATAGCAAAAAAAATTTGAGTTATAAGGCCTTTGCCAGCAGTTTGTTGAATGCTTTCAGCACCGCGTCCGGTTTTTCCAACATCAACTGGTGACCACAGGCTTCCAGCACCTGAAAGTCCGCATTCGGCAACTGGCCAGCCAGGGCTTGACCGCCGCCGGCAGGGGTGAGGCCGTCGCTGTCACCGGCCAACACGCTGACCGGCAACACCAACGTGGGGATCAGGTCGGCGTCCGGCCATTCGGCGTTTATGGTCAGTGCCTTGAACATGTGCAGGCGATTGCGCTCGGTGAGTTTTTCTTCGTAGGCCACCAGCGCCGGGTCGGCCGTGGCATGCCAGGCGCGTTCGCGAAAGCCCTTGGCCAGGACCGGGCGCAGCCACTCCAGGATCCACGCGGGCAAAGACATCAGCCCGCCACTGACCGCCGGCCGATGCAACTGGGTGCCAAGCAGCAACGCCGCGTTGATCGTGATCGTCGGCTTGGCCAGCAACGCGCTGAGGCTCAGGCCCGTGCCGAAGGAGTGCGCGACGATCAGGTTTCGCGCTCCTGCATAACGCTGCAGGATCGCCAGGTAGTCCGCCACCAATTCGGGCCAGGCGTAGGCCTGATCGTCACGTGGGCGGGGGCTGTCACCGTGGCCCATCAAGTCCCAGGCCACCAGGCTGTAGCCTTCGGCCTTGAGCGCTTGCCATTGCAGGCGCCATTGGTCCTTGTTGCCGCCGGCGCCATGGCAGAAAAACACCACGGTGTCGGGTTGGGTGGTGCCCCGGTGGTGGGCGATGCTCAGGGTGCGGTGGGGGCGGATTGCCACAGGCTGGCCGCGCACTATGGGTAAGTCTGTAAATTGGGCACTCATAAACACCACATACCTCGATTAATAAACTCGGTCAAAAATGTGGGAGCGGGCTTGCTCGCGAATACGGTGTGTCAATCAAAATATAGGTCACTGACCCACCGCATTCGCGAGCAAGCCCGCTCCCACATTTAGATCACCTACACCTCGGCAATCACGGATTGCAACAGCGTTCGGGTGTAAGGATGCCGCGCATCCGCAAACAACTCCGCCGTCTCGCCCTGCTCCACCACCCGCCCGTTTTGCATCACCGCAATGCGGTCACACAGCCGCGCCGCAACGCGCAGGTCGTGGGTGATGAACACGATGCTCAACTTCAAGCGCCGTTGCAGCGACTCCAGCAGTTCCAGGATCTGCACCTGGATCAACGCATCCAGCGCCGACACACATTCATCGGCGATCAGCACCTTGGGCTCCACCGCCAAGGCGCGGGCGATGCCGATGCGTTGGCGCTGGCCGCCGGAGAACTCATGGGGGTAGCGCTCAAACGCGGTGGCCGGTAGGCCGACCAAGGTCAGCAATTCCCGCGCTCGTTGCTCAGCTTCGCCCTTTGAACGCCCTTGCACCAACGGCCCGGTCATGATGATGCGACCCACAGTCTGGCGTGGATTGAGCGAGGCGAACGGGTCCTGGAAGATCATCTGCACAGCGCTGCGCAACGGCCGCAGCCGCGCCTCCGACAACTCGGCAACGTCCTGGCCCAGCCAGTGGATGTGCCCGCTGTCGGCACGCAACAGCCGCACCAGGCAGCGACCCAAGGTCGACTTGCCCGAGCCCGACTCGCCGACGATGCCCAGGGTTTCACCTTCGTGCAGCTCCAACTGCACCGCGTCCAACGCCTGGGTAGTGCGCTTGCCCCACCAACCGTTGCGGCTGCGAAACACCTTGCCCAATTGCGCGGCCTTGAGCACCACCGGCCCCTCGACCAAACCGCGCGGCGCCAACGGTTCGGCGGACACCGCCGCCAACAGTTGCCGGGTGTACGCAGCCTTGGGCTCGCGCAATACGTGCCGGGCACTGCCTTGCTCCACCGACACGCCTTTTTCCAGCACCAGCACGCGGTCGGCAATCGCCTCGACCACGGCAAAGTCATGGGTGATAAACAACAACGCCATGCCCTTGTCCTGTTGGATTTTGCGCAACAGGTCGAGAATCTGCGCCTGTGTGGTCACGTCCAGCGCCGAGGTGGGCTCGTCGGCAATCAGCAGCGCTGGATCGAACGCCAGGGCCATGGCGATCACCACCCGTTGGCGCTGGCCACCGGAAAGTTCAAAGGGATACGCCAGACGCAAGCGCTCGGGGTCGGGCAAGCCGACATAACCGAGCAAGTCCACCACGCGCTGGCGACGTTCGCGCGAGGATTTGACCCCGTGGGCGCGCAGGGTCTCATCGATCTGCTCGCCGACGCGCAACAGCGGGTTCAGCGCGCTCATCGGCTCCTGGAACACCATGCTGATATCGCGCCCGCGCAGTTCGCGCATCGCTGCTTCGCTACGGTTGGCCAAGTCTTCATCACGAAACACCAGGCGTCCGCTTTCCACCGTCAACGGCGTGGGCAATTGGCGCAGCAGCGCCTTGGCCAACATCGACTTACCCGAACCGGACTCGCCCACTACACACAAACATTCACCGCTGCGCAGTTGCAGCGACAGGTCATACAGCGCATGGCTGCGGTCCGCACCCGCCGGCAAGGCGATACGCAGGTGTTCGACACTCAATAACGTCATAGCGACCTTCCCGGTTCGAACGCCACGCGCAGGCCTTCGCCCACCCGATTCACCGCCAGCACACACAGCACAATCGCCAGCCCGGGAAGGAAACTCATCCACCAGGCGTCCCGCAGCAGGCCACGGGAGGCGTTGATCATGTAGCCCCAGCTCATGGCTTCGGGGTCGCTTAAACCGAGAAACGCCAATGCGGCTTCGGTGAGGATCGACATCGCCATCACAAACGTCATGACCACGAGCAACGGCGACAAGGCATTCGGCAGGATCTGTTGCGTAATGATCCCCAGCGGCGACTGCCCCAGCACCCGCGCCGCTTGCACGAACTCACGCTGGCGCAAGGTCAGGAACTCGCTGCGCACCAGGCGCGCCACCGGCGGCCACGCCACCGATGCAATCGCCAGCACGATCGTGCCCAGGGAAGGTTCCAGCACCGCCACCAGGATCACCGCCAGCACCAGTTGCGGAACGATCTGGAAGAACTCCGCGACGCGCATCAGCACGCCGTCGAGCCAGCCGCCGAAGTAACCGGCGATGGCGCCCACTATCAAGCCCATCAGTACGGTCGCCAAAGTCGACAAGGTGGCCACCGCCAGGGATACGCGGGCGCCGTACAGCAAGCCGCTGCCCAGGTCGCGCCCGAGCAGGTCGCTGCCCAACCAATGGGATGCGTCATGAAACGGGGCCAACATCGGCTGGGTATTCATCTCCCAGGGCGAACTGTTGACCAGCCAAGGCGCGGCCAGTGCCAGCGCCGTCAACAGCAACAAATACACCGCACCGGCCAGCGCCGAGGGCTGGCGTACAAACCGTCTGAACACCGCCATCAGCCCTGCCCTCCGGCGGCAATGCGCGGGTCGATGAACCGGCATATCACATCGGTCAACACGTTAAAGCTCACCACCAGAATCGAGATCACCAGAAAGCCTCCCATCAGCACCCCGTAGTCGCGCTGGGCCAGGGACTCGTACATCAAGCGGCCGAGGCCGGGCCAGGAATACACCACCTCTACCAACAACATGCTGCTAGCCAACTGGCCCGGCTGCATGCCAGCAAACGTCACCAACGGCAGCAGCGCATTGCGCAGTACATGCCCGTACAAAATCCGGCGCGGGTGCAGGCCCTTGGCCTGGGCAGTGCGCACGTATTCCTGGCTGAAGGCGTCAAGCACCGCAGCACGGGTCAGGTGGATATACAACGCCAGGAACAACACGCTCAGCGACAGGCACGGCAACAGCAAATGCTGCAGGCGATCGAGCAGCGAGAAGTCCTGGCCGACGGTTTCCATGCCAAAGGCCGGCAGCCAGTCCAGGCTGACCGAAAACAGCAAGATCAGCAGCATCGCCAGCCAGAACGGCGGCATCGCGTACAGCAACAAGGCGCCCTGGGAAATCAACCCATCCAGCCAATGCCCCTTGCGCCGCGCCCGCGCAGCCAGCACGCCCAACGTCACGCCCAGCACCGACGACACCACAAACGCCGAGCCCATCAACGCCAGCGTCGCCGGCAAGCGCTCGCTGATCAGCGACCACACCGACGTCTGGTTGCGATAGGAATAGCCCAGGTCCAGGTGCGCGACGTTGCCCAGGTAAATCAGCAACTGCTGCAGCAGCGGTTTATCCAGGCCCATGGTCTGGCGCAGTTGCTCGATAAACTGCACATCGTCCACCCCCGCTTCACCGGCCAGCAGCAACGCCGGGTCACCCGGCGCCAGGCGGATCAACAGGAAACTCAGCACCAGCACCGCCACCACCATCAGCAGCGCCTTGACCAGTCGCCCGCCGAAATACAGCACGCCGTTCATGGTGCAGGCGCGTCGAGGTACACGCTTTCGTAGTCTTCGTTAAGGCTGGTAGCGGTCTGCAGCAGGTTTTTCACTTGCGTGTGAAACAGCGTCTGGTTGCGCATTTCAAAGATCGGCGCGATGGGCAGGTCGGTGTTCAGTACGTTTTCCAGTTGGCTATAAAGCTGGGTGCGCGCCGGACCTTCCGGCGTATCGGCAAGCTTGGCCCACAGGGCATCGGCCTCGGGGCTGTTGTAGCCGCTGACGTTGGCGAACGGTGAGGTCTTGAGGATGTAGTCGGAGCGGAACAGGTAGGCGCTGGTCAGGTACGGGTCGCCAATCTGGAAGATGAAGTTGTAGGTCAGGTCGAAGTCCCAGTCGCTCACACGCTGGAACCAGGTCGCGGCGTCGGACGTCACCACTTGCACCTTGAAGCCCAAGGGTTGCAGGGCTTGCTTGGTGTACTCGGCCAGGCGCTCCCAGGCACCACCCTTCTCACCGTTGAGCAAGCGGATACGCACCGCGCCCACGTCCACGCCGGATTCGGCGATCAGCGCCTTGGCCTTTTTCACGTCGTAGGTGTACTGCGGCAACTGCGGGTCGTGGTAGGGGGTGGTTGAGACAAACTCGCCCTCGGCGACCTTGCCCGAACCAAAGAAAATATTGTCGACGATGAACTGGCGGTTCAGCGCATACAGGATCGCCTGGCGCACCTTGGGGTTGTTCAGCGGCGGCTTGCGCGTGTTGATCTGCAGGAAAGCCAGGCCGGCATACAGCTCCCAACCTTTCTCCGACGCCTGTACATCCGGCAGCGCGCTGAGGCGCTTGAGGTCGGAGTAGTCGGCATCGCCGCTGCGCAGCACTTGCACGTCGTTACGTTCGAAAGCGGCGGCGCGGGAAGAGCCGTCAGGGATCACGTGAAAGATGATGCTGTCGAGGTGCGGCAGGCCCTTTTTCCAGTAGTTGGGATTTTTGGCCAGCTTGATGTAGGCGCCGCGTTTCCACTCTACGAATACGAACGGCCCGGTACCGACCGGCTTCAGGTTGTAGGGGTTGTTACGAAAATCGGTGTTCTCGTAGAGGTGCTTGGGCACCACCGGGCGCAGGCCGCTGCCCAGAGCCGAGAGCAAGGGGGCGAAGGGTTTCTTCAAGGTGAAGACCACCTGCTGCGGGCCTTTGGCGGTGATGCTGGCGACGTACTCGGTGATGATCCCACCCAGGCGCTTGTCCACTTCGGGGTAGAAGGTCTGGAAGCTGAACACCACGTCATCGGCGGTGAACGCCGGGCCATCGTGCCAGTGCACGTTGTCTTGCAGCTCGAAGGTGTAGGTGAGGCCGTCCGGCGAGATGGTCCACGACTTGGCCAATACCGGTTTGGGTTTGAGGTCGGTGTCGAAGGTCAGCAGGCCTTGCAGAACCTTGCCGCTCACGTATTGGGTGGACACGTGGCTGACCACGCCGTGCATCAACGACGGCGGCTCGGGTTGGGCCACCAGGTTCAGCACCCCGCCCTCCTGGGGTTGCGCCAGGGCCTGGCCGGCCAGCAACGCGGTGCACAACCCCACGGATGAAAGGACACGGCGAAAAGAGAATGGGCGCATGAAGGCTCCTCGAATGGAAAAGTTCTAGGAGGGATTTTGCAAGGGCTGTGCCATGGGGGTTTGACCAAGGGTTACTGGAGTCGGGGATGATTTCAGTGATGAAAAATCCACAGTGGTTCACGTGAGTGTGCAAAAAGCAGCAGCAACGTTGTTCAAATGTGGGAGCTGGCTTGCCTGCGATAGCGGTGTATCAGCCAGTGATGTGATCAATGGCCCAGCGCTATCGCAGGCAAGCCAGCTCCCACAGTAAATCTGCGGTGCTCAGGTGGCACAGGGTTTGCCCTGTAATCCCCCTCTGAACCCATGAGCCTTAACCCCATGTCACTGGATTACCTGGGCAACCCCATCGACACACTCGACCCTTCCACCCGCCAGGGCCTGGACGATTTCATCGGCGGCTTCCTCGGCTACCAGCCCCGTGCCGAAGGCATTCTGGCCACCGCCGATGCCGACCCCGACTCTGCACTGGCCAACGCCTTCGCCGGCGTGTTGCTGATGTTCATCGAGTCCCCCGAAGGCCCCTCCCTGGCCGAGCACTACCGCCAGCGCGCCGCCGCCGTAAACAGCGACCACCCACGCGCCCAGTTGTACCTGGCCGCGCTGCAGGCCTGGATCAACGACGACCTTGACCAGGTCCTGCACCTGAGCGAACACCTGCTGGACCGCTACCCCCGCGACCTGTTCGCGGCCAAGCTCAACCAATACCTGGAATTCAACCGCGGCAACTGGCCCGCACTGCTGCGCATCGGCCTCAAGGCCACTGCAGGCGCGCCCGACATCGCCCACAGTCACGGCCTGCTGGCCTTCGCCTACGAGCAATGCCACCTGCTCGACGAAGCCGAAGCCAGCGCCCGCGAAGCCCTGCGCCTGCAACCTTCCGAGCCTTGGGCCCAGCACGCCCTGGCCCATGTGATGCTGACCCAGGGGCGTATCGAGGAAGGCACTGAGTTCCTGGAAAACGTGGCCCATCACTGGGCGGGCTTGAACTCGTTCATGTACACCCATAACTGGTGGCACCTGGCGTTGTTCTACCTGGCGCGGGGTGAGGATCAGCGGGTGCTGGAGATCTACGACCAGCACGTGTGGGGCATCCTGCCGGAGTACTCCCAGGACCAGGTGGGGGCGGTGTCGTTGCTGGCACGGTTGGAGCTGGCCGGCATTGATGTGGGCGAGCGTTGGCAAGCGTTGGCGCCGTACCTGCAACGACGGGTCGGCGATACCGTGCAGCCGTTTCTCAGCGTGCAGTATTTGTATGGCCTGGCGCGGGCCGGCAAGCCCGAGGCGGATGAACTGTTGGTGGCGTTACGCGAGCATAGTCTGGCAGCACGACCGGTGTGGGGCGAGGTGACTTTGCCGTTGGCACGCGGGCTGCTGGCGCATGCGCGTGGGGATGCGCCGCATGCATTGGAGCAACTGACTGTCGCTCTGCCCCGATTGAATGAGATCGGCGGCAGCCATGCCCAGCGTGATCTGTTTGCCCAGGTGGAGTTGGATGCGCGGTTGAGGGTTGGGGATTGGTTGGGGGCGCAGCAAACGCTTGAGCTGCGGCGTCGGTATGACGGGTGGGATGTGCCGACTAATCGGAGTTTGGTGCGGGTGTATGAGGCGCTTGGGTTGCCGGAGCAAGCGGGTAAGGCGTTAGAGCGGGTTGCACGTTTTACCTGATGTATAGCGTTTCAACTGTGGGAGCTGGCTTGCCTGCGATAGCGGTCTGTCGGTGTACATATCCGTTGCTGCGGTAACGGCAACCTATGGTTCCGCTCTTACAGCGGCTCACTTTTGGAAGAGCCCAAAAGTAAGCAAAAGGCTCTCGCCCCACCACTCGGTGTCTCGCCTAGGCTCGACATGCCCTCACTCCGGCTTGAATCCGTGGGCCGCCGCGATGGGCCATCCTTGGCCCAGCGCGGCTAACCCGGCGTCCTGCCGGGTTACCCACGGATTCAAGCCTGCGTTCGGCCAGCGTGGTTTAACGGGGCGCCTA
>NZ_NKIG01000032.1:0-76906 GCF_002255865.1 Pseudomonas sp. PGPPP1
GGGGTACCTGTTTTTACTCATCTCACGACCTCTAAAGCAGCTTGCGCAATGCAGTTGGGTTTTGATCGCCAACACTTCACCCTGCCAAGGGTTGGCATTTCTCTTCGATTGAATAAGAGCCTGCCCGTCACGCCATAACTGTACGTTTCACGGACCTGCGGTGAGTTCTTATTCGATTTCGTGGTTAAAGGCCTTGTTACAGACCAATTCCATTTGGTGCGGGTAGTTGAAAGGCTGCCGGAACCTTGGGGTCGCACAGAGCCATCCATCTGCCCCTCGACCGCTCCAGTGCTCAAATATTGAACAGCACCGGACATTCAGTGCGGGCGATTGTAGTTAGCTAGCGATGTATAAACCATGTCTTATAAAGAAATAATTTTTATCGATTACAGCAATAATCCTTCACCATTATTGCAAGTGTTCGCGATCTTATCGCGTTCGATTCTCAACAAAAACCACAAAAATTGCCGTGTTATTGGGCAACCCACCCCATCCCTTACGCGCTGTAAGGGCATGCAAAACCGGTGCAACCCCCCATAAAACAAGGCATTCGGACATTACCGAATGACTCACGTGGCGCACGCCTTGTGGCGGCGTGTAAACGACGAACTGACAGCACAATTTACCCTTGCGATGCAAATTTAAGCGCCGGTTTATCGGGTCAGAAACGTCCTGCGGCAACCTCCGTGTGACAACATGTCGCACACTGCGCACACCTGAAATTGTCCTGCGTCACGCTCCGTTCACAAATCCCCGCAAGCAAAAACGCCCCGGCCTTCCCTCAAGAAGGACCGGGGCGTTTTGGAGGCAGCGACTCAGGCGTTGCGTTGGCGATTGCGATAGATACCCAGTGGCACCAGGATCACCGTCAGCACGAACGCCACCAGCGCCCATTGCGCCAAGGACAGGCCCAGCACCGGCGGGTAAGGCGTGCTGCAGAAGCCATCGACCTGGAAGCCCAGCGGGAACACTTTGGCCAGTGGCAGTTCATCGACAATCGGTTGCAGCACATCGACGCCGCAACTGACCTCTGGGAAGAACTGGGTGTACACATGGTGACCGGCTGCCGCCACGCCGCCGAGGGCACTGAGTATCACCAGCCCTTCAAAAAACGTGAGGGCACCCTTGGTGCGCATGGCTGCGCCGATGAACGCGAAGATCGCGATCAACAGCAAGGCATAACGCTGCAGGATGCACAGCGGGCAAGGTGCCTCGCCCAGTACCACCTGCATATAAAGTGCACCGCCGATCAGCGCCAGGCAGATGATGCCCAGCAACACCAGAAAGCGCCGCTCCCTGCCTAAACGCAATTCGTCACTCATCTTAAGTTTCCCTTTGTCTGGTCGAGCCAATGGCCGCAAGTTTACACACAGAGAGTGGTTTAAACAGAGAGGCGTTAACAGCGGATTAATCAGGAGGAATGTTGTGAATGGACGAACGCCATCGCGGGCAAGCCCGGCTCCCACAGAGGACCCCATTTCCCTGTGGGAGCCGGGCTTGCCCGCGATGGCGCCGACTCGATGTGACGGTTAAAACTTACTCCAGCGCAGCAGCCGGCCCAAAGAACTCATACCGGCTTTGCTTCTCCGGTACACCCAACGCCTTGAGGTGGCGCTTGATCGCCGCCATGAAACCTTTAGGCCCCAGGAAGTACGCGTCCACATCCCGCTGCTCCGGCAACCACGCCGCCAGTTGCTCCTGGTTCAGCAGGCCGACCTTGTCCGCCGCCGGGCTCACGCCATCGTCCTCGGCGTAGCAATAAAAACGCTTGAGCTGCGGATGCTGCGCCGCCAGGCCATCGACCCAGTCACGGAAAGCATGCACCCCGCCGTTGCGCGCGCAGTGGATGAAGTGCACCGGGCGCTGTGTGGCCAGGGCCGCTTCCAGCATCGGCAAGGTTGGAGTGATACCCACGCCGCCGCTGATCAGCACCAGGGGCTTGTCGCTGGCGGCCAGGGTGAACTCACCGGAGGGCGGGAACAGGTCGATGGTTGCACCGACAGGCACCTGATCATGCAGGTAGTTGGACACCCGCCCACCCGCCTCACGCTTGACGCTGATACGGTACAGGCCCGAATCGCTCAGGGCCGACAGCGAGTAGTTGCGGCGCACTTCTTCGCCATCCAGCACCAGTTTCATGCCGATGTATTGGCCTGGGGCTGCGGCCAGGATCGGGCCGTTATCCACCGGGGCAAAGTAGAAGGAGATGATTTCGTCGCTCTCCTCCACACGCTTGACCAGCAGAAATGGCCGCGCCCCCCGCCAGCCACCCGGCGCCTGGGCTTTCTCGTCGTAAATCGCCGCTTCAGCGCCGATCAGGATATCCGCCAATTGGCCGTAGGCCGCACCCCAGGCACTCATCACCTCAGGGGTAGCGATCTCATCGCCCAACACTTCGGAAATGGCCCGCAGCAGGCACGCGCCCACGATCGGGTAATGCTCCGGCAAGATCTGCAGGGCCACGTGCTTGTTGATGATCTTGGCCACCAAGTCGCCCAGTTGGTCCAATTGGTCGATGTGCCGTGCGTACATCAGCACGCCATTGGCCAAGGCACGGGGCTGGTCGCCGCTGGCCTGGTGAGCCTGGTTGAACAACGGGCGAACTTCTGGGTACTCGGAGAGCATCATGCGGTAGAAATGGGTGATCAGCGCTTCGCCGCCGCTTTCCAGCAGGGGCACAGTGGATTTGACGATGGCACGGTCTTGGGCACTAAGCATGGCAGACTCCTGGGTCTTTTGACTGATTACCCTTGCTTACTCAGTATTCGTGCCAACTTATAAATCGTTATTTATCAATGACTTAAAATCAATGTAGTCAGTATGACTTCCTACGCCGTATAGTCATAAGGACTACAAGGAGTCATTATGACTGCGCAATCGTTGCTCACCACCCTGCTGCCTCTGGTCGCCGACCTGTCCCGCGAACTGCCTGAAGGCGAGCGCTACCGCCGCCTGCTGCAAGCCATGCGCGCCCTGCTGCCGTGCGATGCCGCCGCCCTGCTGCGCCTGGACGGTGAATGGCTGGTGCCGCTGGCGGTGGATGGCCTGAGTCCCGACACCCTGGGCCGGCGCTTCAAGGTCAATGAGCACCCGCGCTTTGCCGTGCTGCTGAGCAGCCCTGGTCCGACGCGCTTCGACAGTGACAGCGAACTGCCCGACCCCTATGACGGCCTGGTCGATGGCCTGCATGGGCATCTGGAAGTCCACGATTGCATGGGCTGCCCGCTGTTCGTCGACGATCAGCCTTGGGGGCTGTTGACCCTCGATGCCCTCGACACTGAGCGCTTCGAACGCGTCGAACTGGACGCCCTGCAAGCCTTCGCCAGCCTCGCCGCGGCCACCGTCAACGTGGCCGAACGTATCGAGCGCCTGACCCTGCGCGCCGAAATCTACCGCGAGGCCAGCGGCCAGCAACACAAGGAAATGATCGGCCAGAGCAAGGCGCACAAGCACCTGGTGGAAGAGATCAAGCTGGTGGGCGGCAGCGACCTTACCGTGCTGATCACCGGCGAAACCGGGGTGGGCAAGGAGCTGGTGGCCCAGGCGATCCACGCTGCCTCAACGCGGGCCGACAAACCGCTGATCAGCCTCAACTGCGCCGCCCTGCCGGAAACCCTGGTGGAAAGCGAGCTGTTCGGCCATGTGCGCGGCGCCTTCACCGGCGCGCTGAACGAGCGGCGCGGCAAGTTCGAGCTGGCCAATGGCGGCACGCTGTTCCTCGATGAAGTGGGCGAGCTGTCCCTGTCCGTACAGGCCAAGCTGCTGCGGGTGTTGCAAAGTGGCCAGTTACAGCGCCTGGGTTCGGACAAGGAACACCATGTGGATGTGCGCCTGATCGCCGCCACCAACCGCGACCTGGCCGACGAAGTGCGCAACGGCCGCTACCGCGCCGACTTCTACCACCGCCTCAGCGTCTACCCGCTGCAAGTGCCAGCCCTGCGCGAGCGTGGGCGGGATGTGTTGCTGCTTGCCGGCTTCTTCCTCGAACAGAACCGCTCACGCATGGGCCTGGGCAGCCTGCGCCTGACCGCCGATGCGCAGGCGGCGCTGTTGGCCTATAACTGGCCGGGCAATGTGCGTGAATTGGAACACCTGATTGGCCGCAGTGCCCTGAAAGCCTTGGGTAACTGCCGCGAGCGGCCGAAGATTCTCAGCCTGAGTGCCCAGGACCTGGACTTGCCGGACGTTAGCGCGCCCGCCATCGAAGCACCGGCCGAGGTGATCCCCATCGTCACCGGCGACCTGCGTCAGGCCACCGAGCACTATCAGCGCCAGATCATCAGCGCCTGCCTGGAACGCCATCAGCACAACTGGGCCAGTGCCGCCCGCGAACTCGGCCTGGACCGCGCCAACCTGGGGCGCATGGCAAAGCGGCTTGGATTGAAATAACGAGCACACTGAGTTCTAAGGTGGGAGCTGGCTTGCCTGCGATAGCATTGGGTCAGTTAAAAGTGAGCTGGCTGATACACCGCTATCGCAGGCAAGCCAGCTCCCACATTAGACCTGCTGTACCTTGAGGATCGTGTTCACAGGCTTAGGCTTCCTGAACACCAACACATTCCCCAACATCACCAGCACCAACCCCGCCAGCGCCGGTGCCGTCCACTGGTAGCCCTCGGCAAACGCCGACACATTCAACGCCACCACCGGGAACAACACGGTGCAATACGCCGCACGCTCCGGCCCCATGCGCCCGACCAGGGTCAGGTACGCGGTAAAACCAATCACCGAACCCGGGATGACCAGGTACCACAGCGCGCCGATGTACCGCGCACTCCAATCCATCTCGAACGGAATACCGCGCACCGCGCAGTATGTGGCCAACATCGCTGAGCCGTAGGCCATGCCCCAGGCATTGGTGGTCAGCGGCTTGAGCCCGGCCTTCTGTTGCAGGCTCGAGAGCATATTGCCCGCCGAGAAACACATCGTCCCCAGCAACGCCAGGCCCAGGCCGAGCAAGGTCTGCGGGCTGGCGGTATGCCCCACCAGTTCTGGCCAGAACAGCAAGCCCAGCCCTGCCAGACCAAGCCCGCCGCCCATCAATACGTTGCGCGCCACCCGCTGGCCGAAGAACACTCGGGCATTCAGCGCGTTCCACAGGGTGGCCGTGGAAAACACCACCGCCACCAGGCCGCTGGGGATCCATTGGCTGGCGGTGAGAAAGCACATGAAGTTCACGCAAAACAGGCACAGCCCCTGGGCCAGGCAGATCAAATGCCCGCGCCGGTTCATCACCTGCAACTTGCGGCTCACCAACAACAGCGCAAACAGCACCAGCGCCGCCAGGCCAAAGCGATAGACGATGGACACCGGGATCGCCACTACGCCCAACTGCCATTTGAGGGCGATCCAGGTGGTGCCCCAGATCAGCACGGTGAGTAGGTACAGGGAAAGGTTCATAACGGGCTCCATCGATTGAGCCACAGTGTTGCCCTGAACCCGCGCAAGGCGCTTGCACAATCTTGCGCTTTTGTCGGGAGGTGGGATCACAGCCATCGCCGCGCGGAGTAGGATGCAAGGCGTCAAAGAGTAATCACCATGCCTGATCTGGAATCGCTGCAAGTCTTTCAAGCCCTTAACCGCTCGCCCAACGCACGCCTGGAGGCCTGCGCCGAGCTCGGTGACGGCTTGTCTGCGGCCTTGTGGAGCAACCATCACGATGCCCAGGACTACCAGGCGCCAAGCCATCACACCTTGTCGTGCTACATCGGCGGTGGCACCGGCACCTTTCGGCGTGACCAGCCGGGCACCAAGGGCGGGCCCGACAAGCTGTGCATCCTGCCAGCCGAACATCAATCCGCCTGGGTGATCAACGGCGAAATCCGCCTGGCACACGTGTATTTCAGCCCGGAGCAATTCGCCCTCGGCTGCGTCACCCTGCTGGACCGCGAACCGCGCACGCTGCAATTGCGCGAAAGCACGTTCCTGGAAGACCCCAGCCAAGCGCGTCGCTTCCATCAGCTTATTGCGTTGAACTGGCATGAACCCGCCGAACGCCTGCTGACCAGCAGCCTGGCCCATGAAATGCTCAGCCACACCCTGCTCAGCCAGGTCGGCGCTCGCGAAGGGTTGCGCTTGAAAGGCGGATTGGCCGCGCACCAACGGCGGTTGTTGGTGGAGTACATCGACCAGCACCTGGAAGACCCGATCAGCCTCGGGCAACTGGCCGGGATGTGCGCGCTGTCCGAATACCATTTCGCGCGGATGTTCCGCCAAAGCTTCGGCTTGCCGCCTCACCAATATCTATTGGCGCGCCGGCTGACCCGCGCCCAGGCCCTGCTGCGCAATGGCGCCCTGCCCTTGGGTGAGATCGCCTGGATGTGCGGTTTCTCCAGCGCCAGCCACTTTACCCATCGCTTTCGCCAAGCCATGGGTGCCACGCCCGGCGAGTACCGCCAGGCGTTCTGCGCCTAGACCATCAAGCCCAACGTCTTGGCCTTGGCCACCGCTTGCGTGCGCCGCTCCACACCGAGCTTGCTGTGGATACGCCGCGCGTGCGTCTTGACGGTGTGCAGGGAGATAAACAGCCGGTCGGCGATTTCCAGGTTCGAGCTGCCCTGGGCGATCAGTTGCAACACTTCCAACTCGCGCTGGCTGAGAGGGTTTTCCACGGTACCCGGCGTTGAGGCCTGAGGCTCCATGCCCAACTCACTCAACAAGCCCGGCGAACGCAGACGCAGCTCGCGAATGGCCTGCTGAACCTGGCACCGCGCCGCCAGCTCCAGCCCGGTTTGCAGCGACCGTCGGGCAAGAGCGGGATCGCCGACTCGCCAGGCCACCTCCCCCAGCACCAGGTGCAACTCGGTCTCCAGGCAGAGCATGCCGCGCTGATGAGTGCTTTCCAACAATGCCATAAGCCGGGCCACCGGCTGCTCGGCGCAGCCCACTTTGACCTCGGCCAACACCAGCAGGTACTCGAGCCGTGGGATCAGCTCCAGGGTTGCCGGCGGCGCTTGCTTGGCCGTGGGCCCACGGAAATGGCGCAGTACACGGCGCACCGCTTCCACCGTCAACTCCGCACGGCCCTGCTGCAACCAGAAGTGCCCGCTGACCAGCAGCAATACCGCGCGGTATACCGTGTCCGGTACCTGGCGTTGCTGCATCAGGCGCTCGGCGTCGCGTAACTGGACAAAAGCCTGGGCATAGTCGCCGCGGTTGGCAGCCAGCAACGCCAGGCCAAGAAACCCGTAGAGCACACGTTTGTCCTGACTGTGCAGGCACATCTTCAAGCCGTTCTCGAAACATTCTGCGGCCAGGCTGTCCTGCCCCTGGCGCAATGCCAAATGCCCACGCCGCAAAGCGATACGTCCTACCAAGGGCCCGGCCTTGAGCCGCTGTTTGAGCAGTATCCCCTGCACATTCTCCAGCAAGCTTTGCGCGCGATACGGTGCGCCACGCTGTTCCAGCAATTGTGCATGGTCCAGCTCAAGCAGCGCTTCCAGCAGCAACGAGCCATGGGCACGCGCCAGGCACAGCGCCTCACGATTAAGTGACTGGGCCACGTCCAGCTCACCGCGCAACAAGGCTTGTTGGGTGAGCCCCGACAGGCACATCAGTCGCGACGTCCACGCGCTGTCGGGCAACGCTTGCAACGCTTCAAGAAAATGCACACGAGAACGCTCGGCATCACCGCCCAAATGCAACAGCCAACCCCATTGCGCCTGCCAGCGCGCCAGCAGGTAGCGTTGCTGCGCGGCCGTCGGCTGTGGCGCAAACCGCGCCAACTGGTCGATGCACTGCGCGGCCTGGTCAAAACGCCCGGCAAACAGCAAAGCGGCGGTGACCAGGCCCACCAGTTGCGCCGAGCCGAGCATCAGCTCATCGCCATGTTGTTCATGCAGGCGCAACAGCAACACGGCGTTCTGTTGACGGAACAGGTCCTCGAAACTGAAGTGCTGCAACAGGCTCACCGCCACTTCGTACTCCTCGGCCAGCAACGCCTGCTCGAAGGCGGCCTGCCAGTCCTGTTCGGCGGTAAACCACTGGCAGGCGCGTCGGTGCCAGGAGCGCTTGGCTGGCCACGGCTCGTCACGCAGCAATTGCGCAAGCGGCGGGAAGACCTGCAGCCAGTCAGTGTCTTCCCACGGCTGGATGAACGCACCGAGGGCCTGCAAATCACGCAAATATTGATCACCGTCGCCATAGCCAAACAGGTGCTCACACAGCCCGGCGTTGAAGCGCGGCAGGTGGGCGAGCACGCGCCAGGCGTCGGCCAATTCGATTGGCAAGGTGCTGAACAGTTCGTGTTGCAGGTAGTCGAGCAAGGTCTTTTGCGGATGACCATCGCCCAGCAACGCGATGCGCACGCCGGCGCACCAGCCGGCGCTGAACTGCAGCACGTTGTCGACAGACTGCCCCGGCGAATGGTTTAACAACTGCTGGATTTCGGCAGGGGTAAACGCCAGGTCGGCGCCGCATTCAAGCAGTTCATCGTCGAGCAGCAAGCGCGGCCAATTGCACATGGGGCGCCGCCGCGCCCCCAACCACCAGGTCAGCGCCGGGCTGCTGGCGGTGAGCAGACGGTCGAGCAAGGCATCGGTGTCCGGCGTGGGGAGCCGGCAGAAATCATCCAGGAACAGCCATGCAGGCGACAGCCAACGGGAGAGGTCCCGCAGCAGTGTGGCTTCATCGATAAACGCCAAGCCCAGGTTTTGCGCCAGGCGTTGGCAAAGTTCGAGGGGACTTAAGGCCACGCCATTGAGCGGCAGCCAGTACACCTGGCAGCCCTTGGGTGCCTGTAAGGCGCATTCGGCTAGCAGCGCGCTCTTGCCGCTGCCGCCAGGGGCGCACAGCAACTTGACCCTGGCTTGCGCTGCCAACAAAGGCTCGGCCAGGCGCGGACGCAATAAATGATGGGAGGACAGCCGGGGCATGAATCCAGGACGGTCCAGGCAGCGTGTCATGGCGGTCATTGCTGCATCCTGCTTTTTTATTGTTTTGCAACCTGGCGCCTACCCTAGTCCTGTGGCTGGCGGTTGTTGAAGAAGTATTCAGCAGGGTGATTGAAGGACATGCACAGAACCAGAGGTGAGAGGTGTTTGTGTGGGAGCTGGCTTGCCTGCGATGCAGGCACCTCGATCTGTCAGTGACACCGAAGCGATGCTATCGCAGGCAAGCCAGCTCCCACTTGTTGGTCCCACTTTGATTGGAAGTTAACGTATGCCCTCGGACCTCAGGGCAGCCGGGGTGTAGTCCGCCGCCTTGGCGGCGAAGCCGAACACGAAGCTGCTCTTCTCCTCGTTCTTCATGCCCAGGGCGATGTAGCGACCGGCGATGATGTCGTACAGGGTTTCCACGGTGTACGCCGGCACCTGGTGGTCGTAGTAGAACTGCGCATGCCCTTCGGCGACACGCCACAGTTGGCCACGGCCGTCGTAGTGGTCCACCAGCGCGACTTGCCAGCTGTCTTCGTCGATGTACATGTGGCGCTTGGCGTAGATGTGCCGCTCACTCGGCTTGACCGTGCCGACCACTTCCCACACGCGGTGCAACTCGTAGCGGGTCAGGTCCTGGTTGATGTGGCCGGCCTTGATGATGTCGTCGTACTTGAGCGTCGGCTGATCCAGCTTGTAGCTGTTGTAGGGAATGTACATCTCCTTCTTGCCCACCAGTTTCCAGTCGTAGCGGTCGGGGGCACCCGAGAACATGTCGAAGTTATCCGAGGTACGCAGGCCGTCGGAGGCGGTGCCCGGCCCGTCGTACGCCACTTGCGGCGCACGCCGAACACGGCGTTGGCCGGCGTTGTAGATCCACGCCAGGCGCGGTTCCTTCACCTGGTCGAGGGTTTCATGCACCAGCAGCACGTTGCCCGCCAAGCGCGCCGGCGCGGTGACCGATTGCTTGAAGAAGGTCAGCACGTTGGCGCCCTTGGCCGGGTCCATGTCGGGGATCAGTTGCGGCACGGCCACTTCTTCCTCGAAACGGATCGGCGTGTAGCTGCCGTTGGTCTGCGGGGTGGCCTGGGTGATGATGCGGCGCAGGTTGCCGCCGTGGTAACGGGTGATGTGGTTCCACAGCACTTCCACGCCGTTCTTGGGAATCGGGAACGCGTAGTAGCGGTTGCCGGTGAAGTTTTCCAAGCCATTGCCGTCGTTGATCGCATGCACGTTCAAGGCACTGCGCTTGATCGACTCGTAGATATCCGGCGGCAGGTTGACCGTGCGGTGGGTCGGGTACACCGGGATCTTATAGGTCTCGGGGTAGCGCTTGAACATCGCCACCTGGCCCTCGGAAAGTTTGTCCTTGTACTTGTCGACCGTCGCCGCGGTGATTACGAACAGCGGTTTTTCAGTGGCGAATGGGTCGGCGAGAAAGCCCTTGCTGTCCACGGCACCGGCGTTTTTCGGGATGCCACCGGTCCAGGCCGGAATGGAGCCATCGGCGTTGCCGGCTTTTTCGGCGCCGACCGGGGTCAGGGTGGTACCCAGCTTGGCGGCTTCTTCCGGTGTCACGGCGGCCATGACGTTGGCAGCCAACAGGCTCAGGGCCAATACGCCGCATTGCAGAATCATCTTGCGCATGAAGTTGTCCTTTTCAAACCGTGATCAGAAGTTCGCGCCGACGCTGAAGGAAAGGAAGTCGCGGTCGGTCAGGGTGTTGTAGTCGCCACCGAAAAAGTCGGTGTAGCTGAGGCTGGCGGTATAGGTGCTGCGGTAATCCGCATCCACGCCGATGCTGATGGCCTTGGCGCCTTTGTTGAACAGGCCGTTGGGACCATAACCGGCCACGTCATGGGACCACGACAGGTTGGGCTTGAGGTTCACCCCGAACAGCGCGTTGTTGTAGTCGAGGATCGCCCGGGCGCGGTAGCCCCAGGAGTTCGCCGTGACAAAGCCGTCGGTGTCGCCTTGGAAACCATAGGCGCCGTAGACCGAATCACGGCCGTAGCGAAGCTTGGATTTGTCTTCCAGCCCGCCGACGTGCACGTAGGCCGCCTCGCCCACCAGGGTCAGACGCTCGGCACCGAGCACCTGGTCAAAGAACTGGGTCATGGTGCTTTGGATCTGGGTGATTTCCTTGCGGCGGTAACCTTTGTTGTCGTCGCCGAAGTTGCTGCGGATGGGTGAGGCCAGTTGGCCGGAGACTGGGTTGATCAAGGCCAGGGTCAGATCAGTCGTATTGAGCTGCACCGGCGCATTGGGCCGGTAGCTGATTTCCCCGGTCCACGCCGTGCCGGTGGGCAAGGTGGTGGAAAAGCTGGCACCGAACAGGCGAATATTTTCCGGGTAATCGAGGTAGTACTGGCCGCGTCCGAGCATCAGACTCTGGACCAGGCCGGGGCCGCTGGTGGGCGCACGAGCGTTGGCGGCGGCGGAGATCGCGGCAAGTGTGAGTGGGTTCGCGGTATTGGTGATGGTGCCGACGGTGGGTGTACGACTGTGGTAATTCATGAAGTACAGGCCGTACTCGGTGTCATCCCCCAACCAGCGCAACGCCGCACCGAACTGCCCGCCATCACGGGCATCCCGATCCCGTGCGCGCTGCACAATCACACCTTCGCGCGTTACCTCAAACCCCTGCCCAAATGCTGCAGCCACAGGTTGCAAGGGCGCGATGGCCGGATTACCCACGGTGTAATTGCTATTGCACCCATGGGCTGCCACATCCCCACCGAAGAATGTGCCGCAGTTATCAAGCACCGTGTTTTCCCAGTTCAACTGGTAGAAGCCTTCTACCGTCAGTTGGTTGGTCAGGCTCTGGGAGGCAAACAGCATGTTCACCGGAATCAGCCCTTCCTTGATCTCGGCCCCCGGACGGCGGAAAGCCGAAACGTCGATGGGGTTGATGCTGTTGATGGAGTTACCAATAAAGGTACTTTCGCCCCAACTGACCACTTGCTTGCCCAGTCGCACGTTGCCCGGCTGATCGCCAATGGCGTAGTTGTGATACACAAAGGCATCGAGCAACTCATAGCCGGATGAGCGTGCGCCCTCGTCGCGATGGTGATTGCTGATCTGTTTGAATTCGCGGTCTTCGTCCTGCAGCTCAAAGTCGTACCAGTACTTGCCGCGCACGAACACGCCGCTGTCGCCGTACTTGAGCTCCAAGTCGTGAATGCCCTTGAAGATCTTGGAGAAGGTCTCGCCCTTCTTGAAGTTCAGCCGGCCGTCATCCCCGGTAGACGCCTGCCCGGTGCCACCGTTGACGGTGCCCACCAGCTTCTTGTCGGCGTCGCGCATGCCCCAACTCGCGCCCACCGAGAGTGATGAGTCGAATTGCCCTTCGATCTCATCGCCAATGTTGAACGAAACAGCCTGTACCTGGGCACAGCAACCCAGTGCAACCGCAGCGGCCAGCGCCTGTGGCCTGAAGATGGCGCGCATTGTTGTTTTTGTCATGCGTCTTCCCCGGTGAGTGACAGAAGGCCCCACCCTACTGCCGCGCATCAGGAGCGATAAGCGCACCAAGGAGGGATTCGTGTTGTCGCTCAAAAGGATTAACGGGCGCTCTGGCCGGCGTCTTGGCGCGGGCATGGATCGGGTGGATGGCGGGTTATCAGGGGAATGGATAGCGCCCAGACCGACTATTGCCAGTTTCGCAACAGTCCTTGTCATGAATCGGGATTACTCATTTTGTTACAAGCGACTATTCTTATCTCGCTTTCAGGGCAAACGGCCCGCTTCCCCAACCGGAAGAAAAGCCAGTCTTGAATGGATTGATGCCTGTTTTCAATCTGTTAACGGTGTTCACTGACGTTGATTTGTCGCTCCTTGATCCAACGTCTTACTTTGGCCGCTGCCTTTGCAGCGGCCTTTTTTATGCCAAAAATAAAACGGGGCGCCATCAGCGCCCCGCAGGATTCAAATCTTTTCAAGCAACGATCAGAGGCTGTACTTCTGTAAGTTGGCCATCATCTCCTTCAACGCCTCGATGTTGTCCTTAGGATGAGCCGCACCGTCGAAGTCGCAAATCTGCTGCCAATGCGCTGCCACATCGTCGGGGGAGAAACCTGCCTCAGGGTCAAAGCCCACCCCCAGGCTGCGTTCCCAACGGGTCTTGCCGATCCAGCCGCCGCCCACTTCGAACAACCCCGACGTTTCCTGGCACGCTTCGCTGCCCAGGTACACCACCAACGGGCTAACCAGCTCAGGTTTGAGACGCTCGAACACCTGCGGCGGGATCAGGCCTTCGGTCATGCGCGTGCCGCCGGTGGGGGCAATGGCGTTGACCAGGATGTTGTTCTTGCGCCCTTCCAACGCCAGGGTGCGAGTCAAACCGTACAGTCCCAGCTTGGCCATGCCGTAGTTGGACTGGCCGAAGTTGCCGTAGATGCCCGAGGTGGACGCGGTGAAGATCACCCGGCCGTAACCTTGCTCGCGCAGATGGGGCCAGGCGGCGCGGGTGACTTTGTAGGCGCCTTCGACATGCACCCGGTAAACCAGGTCCCAATCGCTGTCGTCCATTTTGTGGAAGGTCTTGTCGCGCAGGATGCCGGCGTTGTTGACCACCACGTCGATACGGCCGAACGCGTCGAGGGCGTTCTGGACGATCTTGTCACCGTCGGTGACAGAGTCATGGTTGGCTTCGGCAGTACCGCCTGCTTCGCGGATTTCAGCAACCACCCGGTCGGCAGCCGAGGCATTGGCGCCCTCGCCCTGGGTGGAGCCGCCCAGATCATTGACCAGCACTTTAGCCCCGTGTTTGGCGAACAGCAGCGCATGAGCCCGGCCCAATCCGCCGCCGGCACCGGTGACGATCACGACCTTATCCTGGAACTGCACTGACTCACTCATACCGAACTCCAATGGCGACAATGGGAATGGGTCGAGTGTCAGGCACACAGGCGCGGGTCACAATAAAGTCGGCTGGGGCTGAATGGTGCGCGATAAGGCTGGGGGATGATTGTGGGAGAGCAGGCTTGTGTGGGAGCTGGCTTGTCTGCGATAGCATCACCGCGTTTTTTTCATATGGACCGAGGTGTTTTCATCGCAGGCAAGCCAGCTCCCACACAGGGCCGGCAATCCGCTCGCGAAACGCCCAGTAATGCTTGAGCACCTGCACCGGTGCCTCGATCTGCGGGTAGTGGCCGATGTTGGCCAGCAACACCGTGTCAGCGTGCGGGACCAGCTCGCAGTACCGCTCCACCATGTGCGCGCCGGAAATCGGGTCGACTTCACCGTCGATCACCCGCAGCGGTACTTCATCGCGCTGCATGGCCTGCACCCAACGCTCACGCATGCGCCTGCGCTGCGGAATATAGGCAATGAGCTTGTGCAGGATGCGCGTGCCTTCGTTGCAATTGATCAGGCTCCAGAAATCATCCAGGGCGCTTTCGCTGGGGCGGGTGTTAGGGCCGAAGATCTGGCTGAAGCTGTTGGACAGCGCATTGCGACCGAACGCGCGACCGATCATCCAACCCAGGGGGCTGAGCAGAAGCTTCTGCACCAGCGCCGGGCGATGGGTTTCGGGGAACAAGCCACCGTTGAGAAACACGCAACTGGCCATCTGGAAACGGCCTTCATAGTGCCGGGCCAGCAGTTCCTGGGCCACGCTGTCGCCGTAGTCATGGGCTAACACATGCACCGCCTGGTCGACCCCAACGTGTTCCAACAAGGCCTGCTGCAAATCGGCCTGTTCCAGCAAGCAGTACGCGTGATCCAACGGTTTGGCCGAATCGCCAAAACCCAGCATGTCGCAGGCGATGACCAGGTTGCGCTGGGCCAGGGGTTGCCACAGGTAATGCCAGTCCCAACTGGCGGTGGGGAAGCCGTGGATCAACAGCAGGGGCTCACCCTGCCCCGCCACCCAATAACGGATGGTGCGACCACGGAACACAAAGCTCTGCCCGCGCTTGCGCCAGGCTCTGAGCGGGATCTCGGCGAGTGGCATCAGCTTTTATACCCCGGGTCTTGGCTGTCCAACTTGCGCAGCAACGCTGGCCACGCCAGCGCGCCACCCATACCTTGTGCGCTCTTGGTGACGGCGGCGACCATCGCTTTAGCGCCTGCGAGAATCTGCGGCCCGATGGGAATCAACTCCGCACCGCCATTCTGCGCCAGCACCTGGATATCGCAGGCGCGCTGGAAGGTGAACATCATCAGGAAAGTGTCGGCGATGGTGCTGCCACAGGTCAGCAGGCCGTGGTTGTGCAGCATCAGGAAATTGTTGTCGCCGAGGTCGGCCTGCAAGCGGGCCTTCTCTTCATGGTTCAGCGCCACGCCTTCGTAGGCGTGATAGGCCAGGCTCGACAGCACGAAGATCGATTGCTGGCTGATGGGCAATACGCCCTGCTTCTGCGCGGCCACCGCAACACCCGACGCAGTGTGGGTGTGCAGCACGCAAGTGACGTCATGGCGTACTTCATGGATGGCACTGTGGATGGTGTAGCCCGCCGGGTTGATCTCGTAGGGGCTGTCCATCAGCTTGTTGCCGGCCTGGTCGACCTTGACCAGGCTCGACGCCGTGATCTCGTGGAACATCAGCCCATAGGGGTTGATCAGGAAGTCTTCGGTGCCCGGCACCTTGGCCGAGATGTGGGTGAAGATCAGGTCGTCCCAACCGTGCAACGCCACCAGGCGATAGCAGGCCGCCAGGTCGACGCGGGCCTGCCACTCGGCAGCACTGACCTGATCTTTGACATTCTGTGGCGATAGAACGGGGGCTAGGCTCACGACAATGACCTCCTTGGCGCATTTTCTTATTATTTTTTTAGGTGAAGGGCCAGTCTAGTCAGACGCCCTGCCCGCCGTAGTTGCCTTGGCAGCCAGCTTGATGACCGTACGAGTCAGCGTTGAGAATAGTTTAAATCTGGCGAACCGGCGTCAGAGAAGCGCCGCCAATAAAGGCGCTGCAAGTAGGTTGAGCAAGCCCGTCAACACCATCACCAAGCCCGCCACAGAACCTTCTTCGCCGCCCACTTCCCGCGCACGGCTGACACCCACGCCGTGCGCGCCAACGCCAAACAATGCGCCCCGCGCCATCGGTGTACGCAGCGGCAGCCACTTAAGCAGCACGCCGCCAAGCATGGCGCCGAACACACCGGTGAACATCACAAAGACAGCAGTGAGTTCCGGCACGCCGCCGAGGTCGGAAGACACCGGCATGGCGAACGGCGTGGTGATCGAACGGGGCACCAGGGACAGCGTCACCGAACTGTCCAGCGCCAACGCATTGGCCAAGCCGAACGAGGTGGCAATCGACGCCACGCTGCCCGCGATCATGCCGAGCAACAACGCCGACCAGTGACGCGCGAGCAAGCGACGCTGTTGCCAGATCGGCACGGCAAACGCCACGGTGACCGGGCCCAGTATCAACATCAGCCAATGGGTGTCGGCGGCATACTCGGCATAAGCAGTGTTCAGTGGCACGGCCACCGCCAGCAGCAGCACCGGCACCAGGATCGCCGGTGACAACAGGTAGCGCCCGGTGCGACGGTAGATCCAACGGCTGAACACATAGGCGCCCAAGGTCAGGGCGAGCCAGAACAACGGCATCAGTTCAAGATTCATGGCGCAGCTTCCAGCGACACACCAGTTCCACGGTAAAGGCCGTCACCAGCATCACCGCCAACGTACTGAACGCGATCACCAGTAGGATGCGCCAGCCGTCGTTGCGCAACAGGCCGCCGTAGTCCAGCAGGCTCATCAGTGCGGGAATAAAGAACAGCAGCATTTCCGCCATCAACACACCCGCGCCCAGTTGCAGGGTCGCCGGCTTGACCAGGCCGCTGGCGAAGGTTGCCAGCAGCAACCCCAGCCCGACGACACCGCCAGGGATCGGCAACGCCAGCCACGTCGACAGTTGGCAGCCAAACAGGTAAATGGCCAATAAAACGACCAGTTCAATCAGCAGACGGATGAAACGTTTCATGAGCTTTGATTCCTCGTAGGCGCTCATTTTAAAGAGTCACCTCCCATCCCCACAGCGAATTGTTAGACTGCCAGCCATTCCAAACTGGAATTATGATCATGGAATTCAAACAGCTGCGCAGCTTTGTCGAAGTCATCCATCGAGGCGGTTTCACCCAAGCGGGCAAAACCTTGCACATCAGCCAGTCCGCCGTCAGCAAACAGGTGGCACAGCTTGAACAGAGCTTGGGCACGCCATTACTTGAACGCACCGGCTCGCAGATCCGCCTGACCGCCGCCGGCCAGGTGGTGTTGCAACGGGCCGAAGCCATGCTGCGCCTACAGGGCGAGTTGCTCAGCGAGTTGGATGACATGCAGCAACTGACCCGTGGCGAATTGCGCCTGGGCTTGCCGCTGCTGGCGGGCGACACCTTGTTCGCCGGGCTGTTTGCCGAGTACCGGCGGCGCTATCCGAAGGTCACCATTCAACTGCTGGAAGGCGGCAGCCGTACCATCGAACAGGCGATCCTGAGCGGTGAGTTGGATGTGGGCGGCAGCCTGATGCCCAGCGACCCGGCATTCGCCTGGCAGCCCTTCTGCGATGAACCGCTGGACGCCCTGCTGCCGATGGATCACCCGCTGGCGCAAAACGCCCAGGTACGCCTGGAGGAATTGGCTGACACGCCATTTTTGATGTACCAACGCAGTTTTGTGCTGAACGACCGACTGCTGCAGGCCTGCCAAGGGGTGGGCTTTACGCCGAAGGAAGTCGGGCGTAGCGGGCAGGCAGATTTTCTGGCGGCGCTGGTCGCGGCCGGCCAGGGCGTGGTGCTGTTGCCCAGCGTGGTTGCCCGTGCGCTGGTGCGACCGGGTGTGGTGCGCCTGACGCTCAAGGCGCCCGACTACCTGCGCTGGGACATCGCGTTTATCTGGCGTGAGGGCGCCTATCTGTCGAAAGCCGCCCAGGCCTGGCTGGCGTTGTTGCGCGAGTTTCCGGTCAACCGCGCAGTGCAGTGACCAACTCGGCCAACCAGGGTTCGGCGTCGGCCTCGGGGGTGACGCTTTCGCTGGCGTCCAGGCGCAGCATCGGCAGCACCTCACGCACACCCAACTCGCCGAACAGCTCGCGCATTTGCTCGCCGCCGCCGCAGAAGGTGTCGCCGTAGCTGGCGTCGCCCAGGCCAATCACTGCGCCGGGCAGGCCACGGAAGGCCGCAGGCAGTTGATCGCGAAGGGTGGAGTAAAGCGGTTGCAGGTTGTCGGGCAGCTCACCCATGCCGGTGGTGGATGTCACCGCCAGGAACGCATCCGGTGCAAACGCTTGCACATCCGCCAGGGTGGCGCGGGGGTTGTGCCAGGCGTCGAAACCGGCTGCGTTGAGGATACCGGCGGCGTGGCGGGCAACTTCTTCTGCCGTGCCGTAGACCGAGCCGGAAAGGATGGCGACTTTCATCAATCTGATCCTGTAGTTGAGCGAAAGCGTGGGATGTTAGCAGCTCAACTGCGGCGGACGAAAAAACGTCTCGATCACATGGACAGATTGCTACGTTGTCTTAGACTTGCGACAACCTTAAAGCACGGATTTGCCCGCAATGATTAACGCCCAACTGATGCAAATGGTCATCAACGCATCCAACGACGGTATCGTTATCGCCGAACGGGAAGGCAAGGACTTGCCGCTGATCTACGTCAATCCGGCTTTCGAGCGGCTGACCGGCTATTCCCGCGACGAGATCCTCTACCAGGACTGTCGTTTCCTGCAGTCCGGCGACCGTGATCAACCGGCCCTGATCGCTATCCGCGAAGCCCTCGCCAGCGGCGGCACTTGCCGTGAAACCCTGCGCAACTTCCGCAAGGACGGCACGCACTTCTGGAATGAGCTTTCGCTATCAACCACTTACAACCCGGCTGACAAGCAGACTTACTTCGTGGGCGTGCAAAAAGACGTCACGGTTCAGGTCAAGGCCCAACAACGTGTGTCCCAGTTGGAAGCCCAAGTGGCCGAGCTCAAGGCCGAGTTGGCCGCACTCAAAGCGACGGGCGGATCTAACATTAATTAGAAAAAACGGTCATTAAGAGGATAATGGCGTTTTAACACCTAGCCCTTGAGCAAGCCCCATGCAACGCGACACATTGTTGACGCAGGACGAGCTGGACTTCATTCAGATGATGCACCACAACCCGCAGCTCAACCTGCGGGATGCATCGTCGAGCCTGACCGTTAACGGCGGCGCACAGATTCGTGATTTGCTCACTCGCCTGGCCGCCCACGACCACGTAACGATCCAGGCGCAGTTCGACAACCAGCAACTCACGTTCCCCCTGCACCTGGTGGAAGATGAGTTTCACGCGGTGCACCTGCGCCTGGGCGTGCCGACGATCTTCGAAGACGGCCCCATGATTCGCCCGTGGCGCCTGGCGCTGGAAGCAGCGGTGGCGCTGGAAAACATCAGGGGGCACGCCAGCGCGTTGTGGGTGCATGAAGTGTCGTTCAAGGGTGTGTTGGTTGAGATACGTGGCCGGGTCAAACCGCCCAAAACCTTCTCCCTGTGGTTCAGTCCTTCGGGCTATGAGCGCATTGCGCTGCGCGGGACGTTCGAGCGCGAAACCGCGCGCGGGCTGTTCGCCTATCGGCTAAGCCAAGCCGATGCCGACGAAACCGAGCGCCTGCGCCAGTTCATCCTGCATCAGCACCGCCTGGTGCACCCCGAAGTCCACGCCTGAGATCAGGTGTCCAGGTGACCACTTAGAAACTGCTGCAAGCGGCGCTGCATCAGGCGCCCTTCATTGCCCAGGCAGCCGATGGAAGAACCCGACAAGTCGGGCTGGATCAGGTCTGACGCATCGCCGGCCAGCAGCAAGGGACAATCCAACGTCAGCGCCAAGCGCTGGAGCCGCAGCGGCAGCTCGCTGCTCGGGGAGCGGTTGGAAAAAAGCACCAACGCTTGGGGACGGGTCTTTTCACACACCAGCGTCAGTTCATCGAAAGGCTGGCCGACACCGACCACCTTGACCGAGTATTTCTCTCCCGACATCAACACACCGGCCACCAGTAGTTCCAGCTCACGGCACTCTCCGGCAATGGCCGACAGCAGTACCCTGGGTACCGGCGCAGCACAGGCCAGTTGCAGGCGTTGGGCAGTGCGTGAACGCAGGAAGTTGTCGTAGAACAGCCATTCACTGGCTTGGCCAAAGTGGCCCTGATGACGCAGCAACTGTTGCCACAGCGGCATCAAAATATCTTCAAACACCACGTCGATGGGATAGGCGCAGAAGATCTGGCCGTAGAGCCGGTCGAGTTGACGGTCGTCGAAAGCGCTGACGGCCGAACGCAGTTGGCTCTGCCACTGGGTCCAGTCCACCTCGGTGTCAGCTCTTGCGAGCGCAGCAGTTTCGGCGTGCTGAGCGTCACGGGCAAGGATTCTGCCGACTTTGCTCACCGCAACGCCGCGCTCGATCCAATCGAGGATGCGGTGCACGGTGTCGATATCAGTGCTTGAGTACAGCCGATGCCCACTTTCGGTGCGAACCGGCTGGATCAAACCGTAGCGCCGTTCCCAGGCGCGCAGTGTGACGGGGTTCACGCCTGTCATGCGCGCAACTTCGCGAATCGGGAACAACACCTCGCTATCGCCGTGGATAGCGGATGCGGTTTCGCGAAGAGGAGCAGTGATTTCGGGCATCTGGAGTCGAAAACGTCCATGTAGGGAGGGTCGCATTTAACGCTGTTTAGCGCACCTGATTCAAGGTTTTCGGCGGTCCGTCAGAAGTGTCTGGCGTATTTTGGCAAAACAGGAATAATCCTTGCCTGCTTTTTCAAGCGTAGCAGCTCTACCCGCCGCTATGCCTGGTGCACCGCCTACCCGGTCAAGTGCACCCACAAATACGGAGATACACAATGTCTACCTCTCCCGTCACCCTGATGGTTGCGCGTCGCGTGGCCAAGGGTCGCTACGAAGAATTGATGGCCTGGCTGCGTGAAGGCGAGCAATTGGCCACCGACTTCCCCGGTTACCTGGGTTCGGGCGTACTTGCCCCGCCGCCCAATGATGATGAGTTCCAGATCATTTTCCGCTTCGCCGATGAGAAGACCCTGCATGCCTGGGAATTTTCCGCCTCGCGCAGTGCCTGGTTAAGCCGTGGCAGCGAGCTGTTTGCCAACCCCTCGGAACATCGCGTGAGTGGCATTGATGGCTGGTTCGGCGCAGTCGGTGCACGCCCGCCACGCTGGAAACAAGCCGTGGCGATCTGGCTGGCGTTTTTTCCGGTGTCGCTGATCTTCAACTTTGTACTGGGCCCGTTGCTCAGTGAGTTGGACCTGCTCCCCCGTGTGTTCGTCAGCACCCTGGCCCTCACGCCGCTGATGGTTTACTTGTTCATTCCGCTGTCGACTCACCTGCTGGCCAACTGGCTGCACCCCACGCCCACACCGCGCAAGGCCACCGAAGCCGCCGCGTGAGTACAGGGGGCCCGGTCGCTGGTATGATTTGAGCCTGCCAGCGAATCGAGCCCTCCATGACTGCAACGAACGCCCCGATCCTGATCACCGGCGCCGGCCAGCGTGTCGGCCTGCATTGCGCCCAGCGCTTGCTGGACGAAGGCCACTCGGTGATTTTCAGCTACCGCAGCGAACGCCCCGGCGTGCAAGCCTTGCGCGAACGCGGCGCGATCGGTGTGTTTGCCGATTTCTCCAATGAGGCCGGCATCCTGGCGTTTATCGCAACGCTGAACACCCACACCCAAAGCCTGCGCGCAATCATCCACAACGCCTCGGCCTGGATCGCAGAAACGCCTGGCGAAGAAAGCCGCGCGTTTACCGACATGTTCAGCGTGCACATGCTTGCGCCGTACCTGATCAACCTGCATTGTTCACCCTTGCTGCAACGCTCGACACCCGCCGACATCGTGCATATCAGCGATGACGTGGTGCGCAAGGGTAGCCGCCAGCACATCGCCTATTGCGCCACCAAGGCCGGGCTCGACAGCCTCACGCTGTCGTTCGCCGCGCAGTTCGCGCCGTCGATCAAGGTCAACGGCATTGCCCCGGCAATGGTGATGTTCAACGAAGGCGATGACGCGGCCTACCGCGCCAAGGTGCTGGCCAAGTCGGCACTGGGCATCGAACCCGGGCCCGAGGTGATCTACCAGAGCGTGCGTTACCTGCTGGATAACCCTTATGTCACCGGTACCACCCTGACCGTCAACGGCGGGCGGCATATCAAGTAAGCCGTTTGTGAGGATGTTGTATGACCTTATCCCTGCCCCAACACTACCGCGAGATTCTCAAAGGCCTGGGCGAAGACCCGGAGCGTGAAGGCCTGCTCGACACCCCTAAGCGTGCCGCCAAGGCGATGCAGTACCTGTGCCATGGCTACGAGCAGAACCTGGAAGAAATCGTCAACGGCGCGCTGTTCACCTCCGACAACGACGAGATGGTAATCCTCAAGGACATCGAGTTGTACTCGCTGTGTGAGCATCATCTGCTGCCCTTTATCGGCAAGGCCCACGTGGCCTATATTCCGACCGGCAAGGTGCTGGGCCTGTCGAAACTGGCGCGCATCGTCGACATGTATGCGCGGCGCCTGCAGATCCAGGAAAACCTCACGCGGCAAATCGCCGACGCCATCCAGTCCGTGACCCAGGCCGCCGGCGTGGCGGTGGTGATCGAAGCCAAGCACATGTGCATGATGATGCGCGGCGTGGAAAAACAGAATTCAACCATGAACACCTCGGTGATGCTCGGCGCGTTCCGCGAATCGAACACCACGCGCATGGAGTTCCTGCAACTGATCGGACGGAGCAAGTAGCAATGCCACAACTTCAACCAGGCATGGCGCGCATCCGGGTCAAGGACCTGTGCCTGCGCACCTACATCGGCATCAATGAGGACGAGATCCTCAACAAGCAGGATGTGCTGATCAACCTGACCATCCTGTATGCCGCCCAGGAAGCCGTGCGCGACAATGACATCGACCACGCGCTGAACTACCGCACCATCACCAAAGCGATCATTGCTCACGTCGAGGGCAACCGCTTCGCCCTGCTGGAGCGCCTGACCCAGGAACTGCTGGACCTGGTGATGGGCAATGAATCGGTGCTGTACGCCGAAGTCGAAGTGGACAAGCCCCATGCGCTGCGCTTTGCCGAGTCGGTGTCGATTACCCTGGCGGCCAGCCGCTAACTCTAGAGATTTGCGTGAACCCTATGAACGACCAACAACGCCTCGAACTCGAAGCCGCCGCCTTCCGCCGGCTGGTGGCGCACCTGGACAGCCGCAAGGATGTGCAGAACATCGACCTGATGAACCTCTCCGGTTTCTGCCGTAACTGCTTGTCCAAGTGGTACAAGGCCGAGGCCGATGAGCGCCATATCGAGCTGAGCCTCGATGACGCCCGCGAAGTGGTGTACGGCATGCCGTACGCCGAGTGGAAAGCCCAATACCAGAAAGAAGCCAGCGCCGACCAACAAGCGGCGTTCGCCAAAGGAAAAACCCATGACTGATTTGAATGCCCTGCGCGCCAGCCTCAATAGCGGCGAACACGTTTTTGCCGACACCTTGGCGTTTGTGGCCGCAGGTTACGACTACCAGCCACAAGCCTTCACCAATGGCGACGTGGAAAACGCTGCTGGACAGAATGAAGGGTCGTGCAAGACGTTGGGCCTGGCGTTACTGGAAGGTTTGAGCGACCAGGAGGCACTGCTGGCGTTTGGCGAGCATTACCGTACTGTGGTGGCGACGCCTGAGGGGAGTGACCATGGCAACATCCGTGCGTTGATTGCGCATGGTCTGGCCAGGGTGAAGTTCACGGCACAACCCCTGACCCGCCGCTGATCCAAGAGCAGAACTCGGTCAATGTGGGAGCCGGACTTGCCCGCGATGGCGGTGGTGGCTGACACACCGCTATCGCAGGCAAGCCAGCTCCCACATTTATCCTGTGGTGTTGTTTGAATTGCGGACACAAAAAAACCGGCCTCGCAGCCGGTTTTTTAGTTCAACGGGTTTAGAACGCAGCGTCCTTCAAACCGTCGAGGTAACGCTCGGCATCCAGTGCCGCCATGCAACCGGCGCCGGCCGAGGTGATGGCCTGGCGGTACACGTGGTCAGCCACGTCACCGGCAGCGAAGATACCTTCCAGGTTGGTCGCAGTGGCATTGCCTTCACGGCCGCCCTGCACCACCAGGTAACCATCCTTGGCTTCCAGCACGCCTTCGAACAGCGAGGTGTTCGGGGTATGGCCGATGGCGATGAACACGCCGTCGACTGTCAGCTCGTCGAAGCTGCCGTCGTTGTTTTTCAGGCGGGCACCGGTCACGCCCATGTTGTCGCCCAGAACTTCGTCCAGGGTGGCGTTGAGCTTGAGGATGATCTTGCCTTCAGCGACACGGGCGTGCAGCTTGTCGATCAGGATCTTCTCGGCGCGGAAAGTCTCGCGGCGGTGAACCAGGGTCACGGTGCTGGCGATGTTGGCCAGGTACAGCGCCTCTTCCACGGCAGTGTTGCCGCCACCGACCACAGCGACCGGCTTGTTGCGGTAGAAGAAACCGTCGCAGGTGGCGCAGGCGGAAACACCTTTGCCCATGAACGCTTCTTCCGATGGCAGGCCCAGGTAACGGGCGCTGGCACCGGTGGCGATGATCAGTGCGTCACAGGTGTACACACCGCTGTCGCCAGTCAGGCTGTAAGGCTTCTTGGAGAAGTCGACCTTGTTGATGTGGTCGAAGACGATCTCGGTTTCAAAGCGCTCGGCGTGCTCTTTCATGCGCTCCATCAGCACCGGGCCGGTCAGGCCGTGGACGTCGCCCGGCCAGTTGTCGACTTCGGTGGTGGTGGTCAGTTGACCGCCCGCCTGCATGCCGGTGATCAGCAGCGGCTTGAGGTTGGCCCGGGCAGCGTAGACCGCAGCGCTGTAACCGGCAGGGCCGGAACCGAGAATAATCACTCGCGAATGACGGGTATCAGACATGACTCACTCCTATCGACCACCCGGACAACAAGGCGGCTGGAATAAAAAAGGACCGCGAAGCACTTGGGGAAGGCTTGAACTCGCACGTCCTGAAAAATAATGGGTGCAGCGTATAGAGGGGGGCAAGATTAAGGAAATACGGAATAACAATCCAGCTCATAGGTGGTCTCTATGCAGTCGAGTCGGTTGATCGACGCGTTTGTTACAGCTGATGTCGCCGCTTTCGCCTGTGTGGCAAAGCCGGTAAGGTCGGCGCGTTCGCCCCTTTGCTCGGAGTTTTCCATGCCCGCCCCTGCTCTTTCTGGCCCGCAATACCTGCGTGAAGGCCTCAAACTGGTGTTGAGCCCAGGCTTGCGGCTGTTTGTGTTGCTGCCGCTGGCGATCAACCTGGTGCTGTTCGTCGGCTTGATTTATTTCGCCGGCCATCAGTTCAGCCTGTGGGTCGATACCCTGATGCCGACGTTGCCGAGTTGGCTGAGCTTTTTGAATTACCTGCTGTGGCCGTTGTTCGTGGTGCTGGTGGTGCTGATGGTGTTTTTCACCTTCACCATGCTTGCCAACATCATCGCCGCACCGTTCAACGGCTTTCTCTCGGAGAAAGTCGAAGTGGTGGTGCGAGGCACCGATGACTTCCCGGCTTTCAGCTGGGGCGAGCTGATTGCCATGGTGCCGCGTACCCTGGCGCGTGAAATGCGCAAGCTGGGCTACTTCCTGCCCCGGGCCATCGGTCTGTTTATCCTGTCGTTCATTCCGGTGGTCAACCTGGTCGCAGCGCCGTTGTGGCTGCTGTTTGGCGTTTGGATGATGGCTATCCAATACATCGACTACCCGGCCGACAACCACAAGCTGGGCTGGAACGAAATGCTTGCCTGGCTGCGCCAGAAACGCTGGCAGAGCATGAGCTTCGGCGGCATCGTTTACCTGGTGTTGCTGGTGCCGGTGGTCAACCTGCTGATGATGCCGGCGGCAGTGGCCGGGGCGACGTTGTTCTGGGTGCGCGAGCAAGGCGCCGAGGCGATGGCACGGCAGACTGTAGCCAAGTCATAAATCCATCATCCCAATGACACAATGACGACATAGCCCACGGTGACACTGTGGGTCATGACAACAGCCTCGCTTCACATCACTCTGATTACCGAAACCTTCCCGCCGGAGATCAACGGGGTGGCCAATACCCTTGGCCGCCTGTGCGAAGGTTTACGCGCACGCGGCCATCAGGTCGAGTTAGTGCGCCCGCGCCAGGGCAGCGACCAGAGCCGCCCCAGTGACGACGAGTTGCTGCTATGCCGTGGCTGGCCGCTACCGGGTTACCCGGGCCTGCAATGGGGCCAATCGTCGATGCATAAACTGCTGCGGCGCTGGACCCGTCAGCGTCCGGACGTGCTGTACATCGCGACAGAGGGTCCTCTGGGGCTATCGGCTTTGCGTGCAGCCCGCCGCCTAGGAATCAGCGTGGTCAGCGGCTTTCACACCAACTTCCAGCAGTACTCGAACCAATACGGCTTGAGCATGCTGAGCCGGATGGTCACTCACTATCTGCGTTGGTTCCACAACCGTTCGACCTTGACCCTGGTGCCCAGCGCCAGCCAGCGCCTGGAATTGGAGCGACGACATTTCGAGCGCCTGGGGATGTTGGCGCGCGGGGTGGACAGTCAATTGTTCCATCCGGCGAAACGCGATAACGCGCTGCGGGAAAGCTGGGCTTTGAACAGTGAGCAAACCGCGGTGCTTTATGTGGGCCGATTGGCGCAGGAAAAGAACCTCGGTTTGCTCAAGCGCTGCTTCGAGACGCTGCAGGACACCTATCCATTGCGCCAGATGAAACTGATCATCGTCGGCGACGGCCCGCAACGGGCAACGCTGGAAAAGGAGCTGCCAGAGGCGATTTTCTGCGGTACCTTGCGCGGCGAAGAGCTGGCACGGCATTACGCATCGGGCGATGTGTTCCTGTTCCCCAGCCTCACTGAAACCTTCGGCAACGTGGTGCTGGAAGCGATGGCGTCAGGGTTGGGCGTGGTGGCCTATGACCAGGCCGCTGCGACCCAGCATATTCGCCACGGCTACAACGGTGTGCTGGCAATGCCGGGTGATGAGGGCGCTTTTTGTGATGCCGCCAATTGGTTGCTGGAGGACGCCGAAAGCTTGCGCCGCATGCGCCTGAATGCGCGCCAGCATGCCAGCCGCCAGGGCTGGCCGGCGATTATCGAGCAGTTTGAACGCCAGTTGCGGGGCGTGTGCAAGGACGGGCATCCACTGCCCGTCCTCTCGCCCATTACACCAGGGTCGTCAACGCCTCACGACTGAACGGTAAGATGTCGCTCTCGCGCCCTTCGCGCACTTTGACTGCCCAGTCTGGGTCCACCAGCAGTGCACGACCCACGGCAACCAGGTCGAACTCGTCGTTGTTCAGGCGCTCCAGCAGTTTTTCCAGGCTGGCCGGCTGCGCGACTTTGTCAGTGTTGACCATAAATTGCAGGAACTCGCCGTCCAGCCCGACGCTGCCAACAGTGATGGTCGGTTTGCCGGTGAGCTGGCGGGTCCAGCCGGCGAGGTTGAGGTCGGAACCTTCGAATTCCGGCTCCCAGAAACGACGGGTGGAGCAGTGGAAAATGTCCACGCCAGCGTCAGACAACGGCTTGAGGAATTCACCCAGCGCGTCAGGGGTTTGTACAAGGCGGGCGGTGTAGTCCTGCTGCTTCCACTGCGAGAAACGGAAGATGATCGGAAAGTCAGGGCCTACCGCTGCGCGGGTCGCCTGGATCAGCTCAATGGCAAAGCGCGAACGGTTGGCCAAGCTGCCGCCGTATTCGTCTGTGCGCTGGTTGCTGCCTTCCCAGAAGAACTGGTCTACCAGGTAGCCGTGGGCGCCGTGAATCTCCACACCGTCCATGCCGATGCTCTGGGCATCCTTGGCAGCCTGGGCGAAGGCGTTGATCACGTCTTTGATGTCTTGCTGGGTCATGCCATGGACGACCACATTGCCGTCCTTGAGTTTTTCCATCGGGCCGTAGGCCGGCACGCTGGCGTCAGGCTCGGTACCGATACGGCGCACACTGCCCACGTGCCACAGTTGCGGAACGATTTTGCCGCCTTCGGCGTGCACCGCGTCGACGACTTTCTTCCAGCCGGCCAACGCCGCTTCACCGTAGAAATGCGGAACGTTGGGGTAGCCGTTGGAGGCTGGGTGGCCGACTACGGTGCCCTCGGTGATGATCAGGCCGACACCGGCGGCAGCGCGGCGGCGGTAGTACTCGATAACTTTGGAGTTGGGTACGCCACCCGGGGAGAACGAGCGGGTCATGGGCGCCATGACTACGCGGGTCGACAATTGCAATGCACCGAGCTGGAACGGTTTGAACAAGGCTTGGACAGGCATGGGATGCTCCACGTAAGGCGGGTTTATGACGTGGATAATATTGGTCGCGCACGCCCTTGAACATCACTATTGATTTGAGTGATTAAGGGGTAAAAGCGAGGGTAGTCATGGACACTTACCTGTGCCGAGGGAGCTTGCTCCCTCGCCACAAAGAGATGTGTTCAGCTCAGCGCTTTTTCGATGGCTTGGACGATGGAGGGATCATCCGGAGCGGTACGTGGCGAGAAGCGCGCCAGCACTCGTCCATCCTTGCCCAGCAGGAATTTTTCGAAGTTCCAGGTGATATCACCCGGAAACTCAGCACCCTCACCCGCCAGCAAGCGGTAAAGCTGATGACGGTCATGGCCGTTGACGTCGAGCTTGCTACCCAGAGGGAAGGTCACGCCGTAGTTGAGGCTGCAAAACTCACGGATTTCCTCTTCGGTACCCGGCTCCTGGCCAGCAAATTGATTGCACGGCAGGCCAAGCACGGTAAACCCCTGGTCCTTGTACTGCTGATAGAGGTTTTCCAATGCCGCGTATTGCGGGGTCAAACCACATTTGGAGGCCACATTCACCACCAGTACAACTTGCCCCTTGAAAGGCGCCAATGGCAGCTCTTGTCCGTCCAAAGCTTTGAGTTTCAGGTCGTGGAAAGCACTCATGACGAACTCCAGATATCCCATGTTCTTAGCAAAGCGGCTTTCGAGATTACAACCCGCAAGCCTGCAATCATAGACGCCGATTGCAAAACTCGCTCGCGGGTTACTGAGCGGTAGGCCAGGGCAGAATCGGAATCGCCGTCACTGCGTTTTGCGGGCTGCCTTCGATCAGGCGGTCGCTGTAAACCAGGTAAACCAGGGTGTTGCGCTTCTTGTCGAGGAAGCGCACTACCTGCATGGTCTTGAACACCAGCGAGGTGCGCTCCTTGAACACTTCGTCGCCGTCCTTGAGCTCGCCCTTGAAGCGAATCGGGCCCACCTGGCGGCAGGCAATCGAGGCTTCGGCGCGGTCTTCGGCCAGGCCCAGGCCGCCTTTGACGCCGCCAGTCTTGGCCCGCGACAGGTAGCACGTCACGCCATCGACCTTGGGATCATCAAACGCTTCGACGACGATCCGGTCGTTGGGGCCCACAAACTTGAACACGGTCGACACCTGGCCGATTTCCTCGGCGGACGCCAGCAGCGGCATCGCCAATAACAGGCCGATTAATCCTTTCAATATGCGCATCGTGTAATTCCTTTGCTTAGACCAGGATCAGGTTATCGCGGTGCACCAGTTCGGGCTCCGCCATGTAACCCAATAGACCCACAATCGCGTCAGACGACTGCCCAATGATTTTCTGCGCTTCGAGGGCGCTGTAGTTGGCCAGGCCACGGGCGATCTCACGACCGTCCGGCGCGACGCACACCACCATTTCGCCACGACGGAAGCTACCCTGCACCAACTTGACGCCAACCGGCAGCAGGCTCTTGTTGCCCTGGGACAAGGCCGACACGGCGCCATCGTCCAGCACCAAGGTGCCACGGGTTTGCAGATGACCGGCCAACCACTGTTTGCGCGCCGCCAGCATGCCGCGTTCCGGCGACAGCAGCGTGCCGATGCGCTCACCCGCCTTGAGGCGATCCAGCACGCGCTCGATGCGCCCACCGACGATGATCGTATGAGCACCGGAACGCGCCGCCAGACGTGCAGCGCGCAGCTTGGTCTGCATGCCGCCACGGCCCAGGGCACCGCCAACGCTGCCGGCGACGGCGTCCAGCGCCGGGTCATCGGCACGCGCTTCGTAGATCAACTGGGCATCTGGGTTGTTGCGCGGGTCGGCGTCGAACATGCCGTCGCGGTCGGTGAGGATCACCAACAGGTCGGCTTCCACCAGGTTGGCTACCAAGGCGGCCAAGGTGTCGTTGTCGCCGAAGCGGATTTCGTCGGTGACCACGGTGTCGTTTTCGTTGATCACCGGGATGACTTTCAGCTCCACCAGTGCGCGCAAGGTACTGCGGGCGTTGAGGTAACGCTTGCGGTCGGACAGGTCGTCGTGGGTCAGCAGGATCTGCGCCGTGTGGCGGCCGTGCTCGGCGAAGCTGGATTCCCAGGCTTGCACCAGGCCCATTTGACCGATGGCGGCGGCGGCTTGCAGTTCGTGCATCGCGCTGGGTCGCGCGGTCCAGCCAAGGCGGCTCATCCCGGCGGCAACCGCCCCGGACGATACCAACACCAACTCGACGCCAGCCTCATGCAAGGCCACCATTTGCTCGACCCAGACGCTCATGGCTGCGCGATCCAGCCCCTTGCCATCTGCCGTCAGCAGCGCACTTCCGATCTTTACGACCCAGCGCTGCGCACCTGTCACTTTGCTCCGCATCATCATCAACCTTAGATTGAGGGCTGCGCGACCCAGCGCGGCCCATAACGTTATACCCGGATACTAAAACGCCGCTCTAAAGGAGCGGCGTTCAAGTTTATCGCAACGGATCAGTCGCGCACGTAAATGATTTCCGGGCCATCTTCATCATCCACGTCTTCTTCGTCCCAATCGTCGTCACCGATGTCATGGACCGACTTCACGCCGCTGCGGCGCAGGGCACGTTGGTCGTCCAGTGCCTGCAACTGGGCGCGGGCTTCGTCTTCGATGCGCTGGTCGAGTTCAGCCAGTTCGGCCTTGAAGACCGGGTCGGCCGCCAGGCGGTCGGCACGGTCTTCAAGGTAGCGCATGATGTCGCGGGTCAGGCGCTCGGTGCCTTCTTTGGCGATGGCCGAGATCACGTAGACCGGACCTTCCCACTCCAGGCGGTCAACGATTTCCTTGACGCGCTCTTCGTGTTCTTCTTCGAGGATCTGGTCGCACTTGTTCAGTACCAACCAGCGATCACGCTCGGCCAGGGACGGGCTGAACTTGGTCAGCTCGCTGACGATCACTTCGGCAGCGTCCGGCGCGCTGGTGTCATCCAGCGGTGCCATGTCGACGAGGTGCAACAACAGACGGGTACGCGACAAGTGCTTGAGGAAGCGAATCCCCAGGCCCGCGCCATCGGAAGCACCTTCGATCAGGCCAGGAATGTCGGCGATCACGAAGCTTTTCCAACGGTCGACGCTGACCACGCCCAGGTTTGGCACCAGGGTGGTGAACGGGTAGTCGGCCACTTTCGGCTTGGCGGCCGAGACCGAGCGGATGAAGGTACTTTTACCGGCGTTCGGCAAGCCCAGCAGGCCCACGTCGGCCAGTACTTTCATTTCCAGCTTGAGGTCACGCTGCTCGCCCGGCTTGCCAGGGGTAGTCTGGCGCGGCGCACGGTTGGTACTGGACTTGAATCGGGTGTTACCCAGACCGTGCCAGCCGCCCTGCACAACCATCAGCTTCTGGCCGGCCTTGGTCAGGTCGCCAATCACTTCCTGGGTGGCCGAGTCGATGATCGTGGTGCCGACCGGTACGCGCAGCACCAGGTCTTCGCCTTTCTTGCCGGTGCAGTCGGTGCTGCCGCCGTTGGAGCCACGCTCGGCATCGAAGTGCCGGGTGTAACGGTAGTCGACCAGGGTGTTGAGGTTTTCGTCGGCCATCATGTAGATGGAACCGCCATCACCGCCGTCACCGCCGTTGGGGCCACCGTTTTCGATGAATTTTTCGCGACGGAAACTCATGCAACCGTTACCGCCGTCGCCTGCTTTTACTCGGATGGAAACTTCATCAACGAACTTCATAACAAAACGCCTCTCGTCGCATGGACGAGCTTAAGAAACCAAGACATAAGACTCTTGCAAAAATGAGCGCAGCGACCTCAATCAGCGACCGCAAATCCAGCGCCTGAGCCCATCACAAACAGCTTTGCAAGAGACTCACTCCACAAACGAAAAAGCCCCGTCGCAAGACAGGGCTTTTCCAGCGATCTCGCAATTAAGCTGCGACAACGCTCACGTAACGGCGGTTGAAAGCGCCTTTTACTTCAAACTTGATCACGCCTTCGATTTTCGCGAAGAGGGTGTGATCTTTACCCATGCCTACACCGTAACCGGCGTGGAATTGGGTGCCGCGCTGACGCACGATGATGTTGCCCGGAATGATTTTCTGGCCGCCATACATCTTAACGCCAAGGCGTTTGGCTTCTGAGTCGCGACCGTTACGGGTACTACCACCAGCTTTTTTGTGTGCCATGAGTCAATTCTCCTAGTGAGGAATTAGGCTGAAATTAAGCCTGAATACCGGTGATTTTGATCTCGGTGTACCACTGGCGGTGGCCCATACGCTTCATGTGGTGCTTACGACGACGGAACTTGATGATGCGGACTTTATCGTGACGACCTTGGGAGATCACTTCAGCCACAACGGTAGCGCCAGCAACAACTGGAGCGCCGATGTTCACGTCATCGCCATTGGCGACCAACAGAACGCGATCAAAAGTAACGGATTCGCCAGTAGCGACTTCCAGTTTTTCGATCTTCAGGTATTCACCTGGGGCGACCTTGTATTGCTTGCCACCAGTAACAATTACTGCGTACGACATGGTATTTCTCCGATAATCCTGCTCACCCAGCTCTTTATAAGAAGAGGTATTGGCTGGCATGGCTGCATGGGATGGACGTCCCGAATGCAATTGCGTAAGGCAGGTGCTGCCCAGGAAGTTCAGGGTGCGCGATTGTACGCAAGCTATAAGAGGCTTGCAAGGGGCCGTCCATCGCGCCTTGACACCCGGGGGTCAGGGTCCTAGCATGCCGCGCAACCCTTCTGGAGCGACTGTCGCTGATGCAACCCCAAGCTTTCTACCGCGCGGTCGCGGACGATTTTAGCGCCGTCGACGGCATCATCAAGAAGCAGCTGACTTCTAAAGTGCCGCTGGTCTCCAAAATTGGTGACTACATTACGTCGGCGGGCGGCAAACGCCTGCGCCCTTTATTAGTGTTGCTGTGCGGCAAGGCCCTGGGCCGTGAAGGCGATGATTTGCGCCTGCTGGCCGCCACCATCGAATTCCTGCACACCGCCACCCTGCTGCATGACGACGTGGTCGACATGTCCGGCATGCGCCGTGGGCGCGAGACCGCCAATGCAATGTGGGGCAACGCTCCCAGCGTATTGGTGGGCGACTTCCTGTATTCGCGCTCGTTCGAAATGATGGTCGAGCTGGGCTCGATGCCGGTGATGAAGATTCTTTCACAGGCCACGCGCATCATCGCCGAAGGCGAAGTACTGCAACTGTCCAAGGTCCGCGACGCCAGCACCACCGAAGAAACCTATATGGAAGTGATTCGCGGCAAAACCGCGATGCTCTTCGAAGCCTCCACCCACAGCGCCGCCGCGTTGTGTGGCGCAACTGCCGAACAGGCCGAAGCCCTGCGCACATTTGGCGACCACCTGGGCGTGGCGTTCCAACTGGTGGACGACCTGCTCGACTACCGTGGCGACGCCGAAACCCTGGGCAAGAACGTCGGTGACGACCTGGCCGAAGGCAAGCCGACCTTGCCGCTGATCTACACCATGCGCGAGGGCACGCCGGAACAGGCCGCCCTGGTGCGCAAGGCGATCCAGAAAGGTGGGATCGAAGACCTGGAAGCCATCCGTGCAGCGGTCGAAGCCTCGGGTTCGCTGGACTACACCGCGCAGTTGGCGCGTGATTTCGTGGCGCGTGCGATCAAGTGCCTGGAAGCCCTTCCTGCCAGCGAATACCGGGATGCCCTGGTTGAGCTGAGCGAGTTTGCGGTCGCGCGTACTCACTAAAGCGCGTGCCTGTGTGGGAGGGCCCCCTCCCACATTTAGATTTCACACAACCTGTAAGACTGCAAAACCCTATATAATGTGCGCCCTTTAGCCATCCCTGACTCTCAAGGAGCCTTAGTGAGCACGTTGCCACCCTGCCCAAAATGCAATTCCGAATACACCTACGAAGACGGCACCCAGCTGATCTGCCCGGAATGCGCCCATGAGTGGTCCGCTAACGGCGAGGCCGAAGCGGCCGGTGATGAAACCGTGAAGAAAGACTCTGTGGGCAACGTCCTGCAGGACGGCGACACCATCACCGTGATCAAGGACCTCAAGGTCAAGGGCACCTCGCTCGTGGTAAAGGTCGGCACCAAGGTCAAGAACATCCGCCTGTGCGATGGCGACCACGATATCGATTGCAAGATCGACGGTATCGGCCCGATGAAGCTCAAGTCCGAGTTCGTGCGCAAAGTCTGATTTTGCTACCTCCATCCCGCGCCCGCCGCGGGATGGCGTTTCGCCCTCTCCTTTGATCCCGCGCAATAACCGCACAGAAAAAACCAGAATCCGCCAATAGGCACTTGCTATTCTACGAATAAGAATTATTCTCATTGAAACCCATCAAGGAGATGCGACCCATGACTTATTTGATAGATGCCTGGCTGGACCGCCCACACCCTTACCTTCGAATCCTGCATCGGGAAACCGGCGAAGTCTGTGCTGTGCTGGAAGAAGAAGCGCTGAATGAACTGCAGGACCAGGGTGACCTGGACGTGAATGGCCTGAGTTCGAGTGAACCTGGGGTGCTCAAAGAGGTGGTGCGTAATCTGTTTCTGTTCTGCTATGCCCGAGCGTTGCGCCCGGCGACGGAGTTGAATGGCAAATTCCATCCATGAAACTACCCGCAAAACCTGAATGCACCGATTTCGTGTGGGAGCCGGGCTTGCCCGCGATGCAGACAACTCGGTCAACCCTGCTACCGAGGTGATGCTATCGCAGGCAAGCCAGCTCCCACATGAAGCCGGCGCCATTGCTGCAAGGTCTTACAGAACGTCGAGCAGCTCGACGTCGAACACCAGAACGCTGTGCGGCGGGATGCTGCCAACGCCTTGAGCGCCGTAAGCCAATTCGCTCGGCACGTACAGGCGCCATTTGCTGCCGGCATTCATCAGTTGCAGGGCTTCGGTCCAGCCAGCGATCACGCCGCCTACCGGGAATTCTGCAGGCTGGCCACGCTCGTAGGAACTGTCGAACACAGTGCCGTCGATCAGGGTGCCGTGGTAGTGAGTGCGTACTTGGTCTTCACGGGTCGGCTTGGCGCCGTCACCGGCAGTCAGCACTTCGAATTGCAGGCCGGAAGCCAGGGTGGTGATGCCATCACGCTTGGCATTTTCAGCCAGGAACGCCAGGCCTTCGCCAGCAGCCGCTTCTGCCTTGGCAGCCGCTTCTGCTTGCATGATTTCGCGGATAACCTTGAAGCTGGCGGCCATTTGCTCTTGGTCAACTCGGCTTGGCTTGCCAGCGAAGGCGTCGGTCAGGCCGGCCAGGATCGCGTCCAGGCTCACACCCGGTGGCGGGTTGTCGCGCAGTTGGTCGCCCAATTGACGGCCAATACCGTAGCTGACGCGGGTTTCGTCGGTGGACAGATTAACTTCGGACATGGAAGGCTCCGCTGTAGGACAACACTGAATACCGGCGCAGAGGCCGCTATTCCCGTGCCATCCAGAACTAAAAGGGCCCGCAGACTAGCACAGAACATTGCCTGTTGATGAGCCCCTCCCCTGCCGCGCGCATAGCTATTTACCGCCGTCGCCCGTGCCCTGCCCCCCAAGCTGAGGATTCCTTTTATCTTCATGGGGGCTGTGCCGATGAGCACTCCAAATCACCCACCTGCTACACCCACACTCCAGACCGTACAAACCCATCTGTTGGAAATCGACCCCACGCTGCGCGCACGCACCCGGCAACCCGTGGCATTACCCGAATCGCTGATGGCGCTGGAAAAGCTCAATATCACCCTGAAGGATGCCAACGCCAAGCTACTCACTCAGTCGCGGGCCTTGTACAAGGACATGACCCAGGTCGGACTCAGCACCGAAGCCGGCAAAAAAAGCTTGGCTGATCTCGACAAAAATCTGCAAGCCCTGGTTGAGACAGACATCATCGAGCGTCAGGGCCGCCGGACCTTCATGGCGGTGACCGCCGGCAGCGTAGCACTGGAGCACGAAGCCAGGCTCAACGTCAGCGACCACCTGCTGGCCGCCACGGACCAGCGCATGCTCGAAGACTGCAGCCTGGGCCCCGCTTTTCGCCCGGGCATGTATGCACTGACCTTCACCTACCAGGACCAGACCGTCGAGTTTGCCGGAGCCTTTGTGCTGACGCGGCAATCGAGCCCGGTAGTTGATAACCTGACGACCGCCCACGATGTCGGCCCCGTGCTGCTCTTCACCCCCTCCCGTGGCCTGGAAGCCTTCCCTTCGCTGCAGGAACTGGATCAGCGCCTGCTGGAGGCCTTTGCCCTGCCGGCCGGGCACGCAGAGTTCATTCGGCATCTGCCGGTTCGCTACCAGGCATTGGACGTAACGGGGATCTGGCCCCTGGCGTTGCGCCCGATCGAGGGGGCGCCGCTGTTCGAATACACCTGGGATGCCATCCTCGAAAAGCGTCGCCAGGACATCAAGCACGCGCTGGACCAGCCACTGGACGCCCCCAAACTGATCGACGCCCTGGACAAAGCGTTGACCGATGCATTGCCCGATCTGACCTTGCGCCTAGGCCTGCGCGCGCAACGCTTGCTGGAATGGCACCTGCATGAGAGTTTGCCGAATTGGTTCCGCAGCGCCGAGGACACTCAGCGATCGGCGCTGATGCAACAAATCACCGTTTACAACCGTGCACGCCAGGCCTTTATCAACGCCTTGGGCCCGGCGGCGACCCCTCAGTCCCTGGCGCACTTCCAGTTGGTCGAACAACTGGCCGAGGACCTCGACATCCACGACCTGAACCCCGATCAACTGCTTGTCACCACCCGTCGCACGGTGCCGCATGTGGGCACCTACACGCAGAGCCACAGCCTGGTTGAACTTAGCTTGCGCGGCCTGCATACCGGCGACGAGTTGCCAGGGTCGGCCTTTATCAAGCACACCACGCTCACCTATGCCGGCGCTGCCTTGAGTACCGCCCACGCAGCACTGTCCCCCCCGAACCTACTGACGTTGCTGAAGGACCTGCAACCGCGCCTGGACTTCGCCCACGTTCAAAAAACCACGCAGGCCAAGCCGGAAATTCGCCTGGCCGCCCGCACCCTGCAGGATCAACGTCTGGTGACACTGGCGCTTATCGCCAATCTACAAGGCCAGTTGAACGCGGCTGACTTCCGTCTGTTCGAGCAATTGCGCGAGCTGCCCGAAACACGCTTGCGTGCACACACCGTTTCGCTGCATGGCGCTCAACTCAAGGACCTGTGGGTACTGCGCGAGGAGAGCGCCGCGGGTGAGGTCAAACGCCTGCTGCTGTGCACGCCGGAGTCACCACGCGCCCAATCGTTTATTGCCTTCAACAGTGAACGTGAATGCCAGACCCACATGCTTGCCTGGGCCGATGACAGCACTCGCACCGATAACCGCTCCATGAGCGACTACATAATGGAACAGGTGCCATTGCGCTTTCACCCCAAGATGGGGGTATTCCTGCGGTCCCTGAGCTTCAGGCCAGATGCCAATGAACACCTTGAAGTCACCTTCAGCCCCTCGTACAGCTACTCCGAATGCCTGGATGCCATGGTGACGCACCTGCTCGATAGTCGGTTGGTGGACGACTATCAACACGGCACTCCCTCCAGCTATCGCGCCGCCAGCGCAGCAGACCGAATGCGCCTGACCACCTTCAGCAATGACGCGGTCGGCGCCCTGCAAACCTACAACGCCCGACACGATTCGGAGGCCAACTTCGATGACTTCAAAACCTTCCTGCACAAGCAAGCCAAGCTCAGTCTTAATAAGTTGTTGGGCCAAGATAAGAACGACGTCGATCCTAACAGCGTGTTTGCCCACGCGCCCAAAACCTTGCTAGGGCAACCACCAAAACCTCTTTCCTACACCGAGCTGTATCGCGACGGCTACGAAGACGGAATTGGCTTTATCAATGAAAAATTTTCAGCGTCAGCCACCTTTCGAGGGCCCCCGGATGTCGACCTCACACCCTTGACCGCGCAGAACGTAGCCCGCTCAGTCACCGGCGTGTGGATCGGCCAGCGTTATGCCGACGAAGTGCGTAAACGCTTGTTACCCGCCGACAGCCAAGGCTATGCCGCTCGCCGGGAGGCAATCCTGAAAGTCACCCAACTACAAATGAAAAGTGCAGCCCTGGAATCGCGGCTGCAAGGCCATATCGCCAGCCAGGACCTGGCCTGGCTGGAGCGCGCCATCGACAGCATGCCCGACACCAGCGTCGCGTCGCGCAATACCTACCAGGTGCATCGTCTGTCCATTGAGGGTGATTGGGTGAACGGCTGCTACCTGTTCCGCCACGCCAACGAGCCGGTGATGCTCTACACCCCCAATGCCCCGGACACTGTCGGGTTTCGTGAGGCACGGCTGTTCAACTACCTGGTAAAAAAAGACAACGGCTTTCTTGCCTACTTCACAGAGAGGGTGCCGGTCCAGTCCAAGGTGCGTATCAGCCAATTTTTACAGGACGCAAAAAAAGCGCTGCCGGATGACATCAACCCCACCACACCCAGTCCCGCCCGCCACGACCCCCTCGTGCGCGCCATGCCACTCACCGATCTGCGCCACGACCTCTACAACATGCGCCTGCAACGCAAGATCGACGATGTGCACGCGACGACGGTCAACCGCACGCAGATGATCACCGGCATTCTATGGACCTGCGTGGAATGGGTCACCGCCATTGCGACTATCCCGTTTCCCGCCTTAAGCCTGAGCCTGGGTGGGTTGCTGGCGTTCAAGGAGGCCATGCTGGGGATTGATGCCTACTATCAAGGCGACAACAGCGGCGCGCTGATGCATTACATCGGCTATCTCGCCAACCTCGTCGGCGCCTTGCTGTTTGACCTGCGCCCAGCCTTCACCGGCCCTTTCCACATAATGACACCGGTGCGCCCGGTCATCAGGACCGGCAATCATGCTGTAGAAGCCGAACACCTCAAACAACTGTTGCCCGATCCACCCAAAACCATGCAACCGGTGTTGTATGAAGGGCAAACACTGTGGACGCCTCAAACCCCGGATGCCCTGGGTCGCCATTTGCTCTACCGCAATGATCCGGTAAGCGGGCAAATGCTCTCCACCGGTCGATTGGTTAATCAGGGGGCAGACGGGCAATGGATTCGCTCGGGAGTCGCTGGAGGCGGTCGGGACAGTTATCAAAAATTGGTAGACGAGACTGACAACGCATTGGCGATTTACGAGACGCCGGCCGACCAGAGCAAAAACTTCAGGGCCCTGCTCGACCCAGACTTCAATACCCGCATCACTCAGGACTGGAACGCCGTCGCCGCACACGCATCCCAGAGCAATGCCCATCAATCCCTGCAACCCGTGCGCACCCACTATGCTCGCCAGGTGGACCGCCTGACCCAGGACGCCAACGCCTTCTTCCAGATGCCACCAGCGATCCCCGTCCGTGGCGAACTGCCCGAATTGGCCGCGCAAACCGCGCATGCAGAGCTTCTAAAAAACCTGCTGGGCCAGAACAAAGGGTTAGTCGTTGGCGCGGTCAACACCTCCATCGCCAGCAAACAATTGCTGATCGAGAACATTAAAACCCTGGCCGAACTGGGCGTAAAACGCCTGTACATCGAAAACCTGCCAGCCGATCTGTTTCGCAAAAAACTCGCCATTATCAACCGGCAAGCAAAGGGCAACATCGCCAGCGCCCTTAAAAGCATCGAGGATCACCTAGCGCGGGTCGACTTGGCGCTGGGCTACACCCGTGAAGCACCCTACACCTTTCGCACACTGATGCTGCAAGCCCATCAGCACAACATTGCGGTTGAAGGGCTGGACGCAACCTGCTCCTACCACATGAACCATCTGTTGGACCTAAGAGACGGCGAGCGCTTTATGCCTCGGTCCAGCCGCTTGAGAAATTTCTACTCGCATAAAGTAATCGAACGAAATACCGCGAAGAACGCGGATGAAGGCTGGATCGCCCTGGTAGAGCAGAATCGGCTGGGTACCTATGAAACAGTGCCAGGCCTGCCAGACTTGCAAAACACGCTGGCATTGCGAGTCGTGGACGCAGCACCCGGTCAGTCCTTGGGTGTTGCGGCCGACACCTCTGCGCCCGGGTTGTCGCGAGGGCATTACACAACGACCCTGTTGACCTCCCACCATGCGCGGGTCAAACCCGGTACTCCTCAGCCCCCCATGCCCGCCGTCAGCGTTGCGCATTACAGCGAATTCGATATGCCGCCCCCTTTGCAGGCCCAAACTCGGCTACTGGCCGGCTCCCATCGCGGCCTGGACACTCGCTATAGCATGGGGGACATCAACGATCCAGGCTACCCGGCCTTCCAGGCGTTCTCCACGATGCGCCAGGACTTGCTGGATCGTGCCAGGGCCACATTCAGGAATTACACGCCACCCGCTCGCCCATCCCTGGCTCGCATCGCAACCACAACCGGCGAAGAAGAGTTCATTGAGCAGGTGTATCAATACAAGTTGGGCCTGATCATCGGCGAAGCCCACGCAGCGCAATCGAGCAAGAACTTCCTGATCAAGCACATGAAGCGGCTCAAGGAACTAGGGGTCAAGACTCTGTACGTCGAGCACCTGCTGACAGATTTGCTCCAACACGAACTGAACACCTTCCACGACACGCTGATAATGCCGAGCTACCTCAAGGCTTACTTGAAACAACAGGACAACGGGCACATGCCCATGTACACAGGTCCTGACAACTATTCCAACGTGGTCAAGGCAGCCAACAAGTACGGCATTCGGGTACGCGCGCTGGACTGCACCGCGAGCTACCACGTCAAGGGAGCCAAAGGAACCAGCCCACGCAATACGATGTTCAGCTACTTCGCCAATGAGGTCATCAAAGCCGATCAGGCCGCCTACGGGCCGCATAAATGGGTGGCCTTCATGGGCAGTGGCCATGTCGACATGCACGAACTGGTTCCGGGAGTCGCTCAACTGCAGGATGCCGTGAGCCTGCTCGTACGTGATATGCCGGCTGATACGGCGCGAACCCTGCGCGTTGGAGGCTGGATCGTCGATGAGTATTCATGGACCGCCTTTCGCAGCGACTTTCTCCTGGAAATGGGAATTGCCGGCAGGCCGGCCATCCGCCCCCCCGCGCCTGCGAGCCGCTCACGGCTAAAGGACATTGGGCATTTCCAGATCGAGCGCCCATCGCTCCACGAAACCCATCTGGTACACAAATCCAACAGTGGAGAAATCGTGGTCACACCGATCCAGATCGATGATAAGGGCCAGTTCTTCATTGATCGCTGGGAAGCGTTGCGCGGCCAACGCTTCCTGTACCAAACCCATCTGATTGAAGCCCTCAAACGCACCATTCATCTGGTGCCCGCCCCTTGACGGGAAAGCGGCTCACCTGACCCTGCCCGCACTGCGTGCAGGGCCATTTATGAAACTGTCTGACAAATGGCATTTCAGATTCAGCGCTCGACGCCGATACCTCCCCATACACCTCAGCTGGCTCAAACAACAACACCGCCCAGCACTCAGTTTTAATTTTTGCGGAGCATTCGATGAACAGCTGGTTCGGTAACATCAGCGTCAACCTCAAACTCGGCCTGGGCTTCGGCCTGGTGCTGGTTCTCACCTCGATTTTGGCCCTCACCGGCTGGACCAGCCTGGGCGGCCTGATCGACCGCAGCAACTGGATGAGCGACATCACCCAGCTCAATGCGTCGCTGACCAAACTGCGTGTTGCACGCCTGCAGTACATGCTGGCCAACGGTGACGAAACCGCCGCGCAGAATGTGCAGACCAACCTGGACGCCTTCATCGCCCAACAGCAAAAACTGCTGAACAGCTTCAAGAGCCCGGATAACGTCAAGCTGCTCAACGAGCAGAAATCCATCATCACCGCGTACCAGCAGTCCTTGAACAAAATGCGCGAGGCCTACCGTAATGGCAGCGCTGCGCGCCAGACCATGGGCGACAAAGCTGAAATCGCCAATGCCCAGATCGACACGTTGGAAACCAGCGTAAAACAAATGCCCGACAGCTCGGAGCATTTGGCGCAGTTCCAGGCGGTGGCCGACGCCAAAATGCAATTCCAATTGTCGCGTTATGAAGTACGCGGCTACACCGGCAACGTCAGCGCCGACACCGAAGCACGCGCCGCCGCACAAATCGAAAAAACCATCACCGGTTTGAAGGACCTGAGCGCCGTATTCGGTGCCAGCCAGCAAAGCGCACTGACGGCGCTGGAATCGGCCCTTGGCGCCTATCGCAGCGCCGTGCAGAACTACAAGGCGGCCAACGCCAACATCGTCAGCGCCCGTGCCGAAATGACGGTGCAAGGCAACGATATCGTCACCATCAGCGACAAGCTGTACGACATCCAACTTGATCGCCGCGACGCCGAGAGCGCCCAGGCCCGCAGCCTGCAATTGATCAGCACGTTGCTGGCCTTGCTGGTTGGCATCATTGCGGCCTTGGTCATTACCCGCCAGATCACTCGCCCGATACAGGAAACCCTGGCGGTGGTGGAACGCATCGCTTCCGGTGACTTGAGCCACAACATCCAAGTCACTCGCCGCGACGAACTGGGCGTGCTGCAGCAGGGCATCCAGCGCATGGGCACGACCTTGCGCGAATTGATCAGCGGCATTCGCGACGGCGTCACCCAAATCGCCAGCGCTGCCGAAGAATTGTCGGCCGTCACCGAGCAGACCAGCGCCGGCGTCAACAGCCAGAAGATCGAGACGGATCAGGTCGCCACCGCCATGCACGAGATGACGGCCACCGTGCAGGAAGTCGCGCGCAACGCCGAGCAAGCATCACAGGCCGCAGCCGACGCCGATGGCCAAGCCCGCGCAGGCGACAAAGTGGTGGCCGAAGCCATCGCCCAGATCGAACGCCTGGCCGCCGAAGTGGCACGCTCCACTGACGCCATGACGCACCTGCAGCAAGAGAGCAACAAGATCGGCAGCGTGATGGACGTGATCAAGGCTGTGGCCGAACAGACCAACCTGCTCGCACTCAACGCCGCCATCGAAGCAGCACGTGCGGGTGAAGCCGGCCGTGGGTTTGCCGTGGTGGCTGATGAAGTGCGTGGCCTGGCCCAGCGCACGCAAAAGTCCACCGAGGAAATCGAAGGCCTGGTCGCCGGTTTGCAGAACGGTACCCAGCAAGTAGCCAACGTGATGAACAACAGCCGCAGCCTGACCGACAGCAGTGTCGAGTTGACGCGCAAGGCCGGTGTGTCACTGGAGAACATCACTCGCACGGTGTCGAATATCCAGTCGATGAACCAGCAGATCGCCGCCGCCGCCGAGCAGCAAAGCGCCGTGGCTGAAGAGATCAGCCGCAGCATTGTGAACGTGCGTGACGTGTCGGAACAGACCGCAACGGCCAGCGACGAGACGGCTAAATCGAGTGTGGAACTGGCGCGTTTGGGTAGCCAGTTGCAGCAGATGGTCAGCCATTTCCGGGTGTAAGAAACATCACCTTGGCGAGGGAGCACGCTCCCTCGTCACCTATTGTACAAACCTAGATTGCCTCTTCGACAAACACCAACCGATTGCCGAAGGGATCCTTGATGCTCATCTCCCGCGAGCCCCAAGGCGTTTCTTCAACGCCAGGCTTGGCATAACGGTAATTCTTGGCCAGCAGCTGCTGCTGGTATGCATCCACCCCTTGCGCCTGAATCCGCACCGCTGCGCCCGGTGAAGCATCGCCATGGTGCTCGGACAAATGCAGCACACACTCGCCGAACGACACCTGCAAATACAACGGAAAATTCGCCTCGAAACGATGCTGCCAATCGACCTTGAATCCCAGAAAGTCGACGTAGAACTCCAGCGCCTTGGCCTCGTCGAAAATCCGCAATATGGGGGTGACTTTTCCTAAGTGCATGGCGACCGGTCCGTGTATGAAAACGCCCACTATAGAGACGAAAAACCCTTACGCAAATCCCCACTACGCGCCAGAAATCGACCCGGCCGCAGGCCGTTCGCCTGCCCTTCGCTGTAATTCAACACGCCGTTGACCCACACCGCGTCAATCCCTTCTGCCGCCCGCTGCGGCTCTTTGAAATCCGCCACATCGCGCACCCGCAACGGATCGAACAACACCAGGTCAGCCCAGTGTCCTTCGCGGATTTCGCCACGATCCGACAAGCCGAAGCGTGCCGCCGACAACCCGGTCATCTTGTGCACTGCCGTGTGAAGCGGGAACAACCCCACATCCCGACTGAAATGCCCCAGCACCCGTGGAAACGCGCCCCACAAACGTGGATGAGGGAACGGATCTTCGGGCAGCCCATCGGAGCCCACCATCGACAACGGGTGCGCGAGAATGCGTCGTACATCTGCTTCATCCATTCCGTAATACACCGCCCCCGCCGGTTGCAGGCGACGTGCGGCGTCCATCAGTGAAACGTCCCATTGCGCGGCGATGTCTTGCAAGTCGCGTCCGCCCATCTCCGGGTGCGGCGTCGACCAAGTGATGGTGATGCGAAATGCATCGGTGACTTGCTTCAAATCCAACGTCGAAGAACTCGCCGCATAGGGATAACAATCACACCCTACCGGGTGGGTTTTCGCCGCCAATTCCAGCGAGGCCAACAACTGCGGACTGCGACCCCAGTTGCCCGCGCCGGCGCACTTGAGGTGGGAAATGATCACCGGGGCCTTGGCGTGCCGGCCGATCAGGAACGCTTCGTCCATCGCCTCCAGCACCGGTTCGAATTCGCTGCGCAAATGGGTGGTGTATACGGCACCGAATGCGGTCAGTTCTTCACTGAGTTGCAGCACTTCATCGGTCTCGGCACTGAACGCGCTGGCGTAGGCCAGGCCGGTGGATAACCCGAGGGCGCCGTCTTCGAGACTCTCGTGCAGCTGCAAGCGCATGGCCGCGATTTCATCCGCCGTGGCAGTGCGATGCAGGTCGTCCATATGGTTGCTGCGCAGCGCTGTGTGGCCGATCAAGGCCGCGACATTAACCGCAGGGTGAGCGTTTTGCACCGCCGTTCGGTAATCGGCAAAACGCGGATAAGTGAACGCCTCACGCGTGCCGAGCAAGTTCATCGGGTCCGGCGGGTCGTTGCGCAAACTCACCGGTGAAGCGCTGATGCCGCAGTTGCCCACGATCACTGTGGTCACGCCCTGGCTGAGCTTGGGCAGCATCTGCGGATGACGGATCACTACGGTGTCATCGTGGGTGTGCACGTCGATAAAACCCGGCGCCAACACGCGGCCACGGGCATCAATTTCATGTTCGGCGGTCGCTGCCGAGAGATCGCCAATCGTCTCGATGCGCCCGGCAAGCAGCCCCACATCGGCCAGATACCCCGGCGTGTTGCTGCCATCAATGATCAGCGCCTGGCGAATCAACGTGTCGTACTTCATATCAGTCTCCGAGCGGCAGGCTGTCAGGGCCGCCGCGATAATCGTCCAGGGCCAGCTTGATCCGGCGCAGGCGTTCCTGGTTGTCGTCCGGCATGGCCAGGGCCAGCTCGGTGGCGAGCAGGTCGATGGCCAGCAGCATTCCGTAGCGCGCCGCAGTGGGCTTGTAGATAAAACTGGTTTCGGCCGGTTGCAACGGCAGCACGACGTCCGCCAATTGGGCCAGAGGAGAATCGGCCAGGGTGATCGCAACGATGCGTGCATCGTAGTTGCGCGCCAACGCCACCACGTCCAACAGCTCGGGGGTAAGACCGGTCAGGGAACACACGATCAAGGCGTGCTCGGGGCCCAAGGTTGCGGCGGTTACGCGCATCATCACCGGGTCGTGACAGGCGGCAATCGGGTAGCCCAGACGCACCAGGCGCACTTGCAATTCCTCGCTGCACAGGCTCGACGGGCCACCCATGCCGAAGGCGTGGATCATCCGCGCCTTGCCCAGCAGGCTGACCGCGTCGACAAAACTCGCCTGGTTGAAACCCGACAAATGCTGGCGCAAGGTCGCTTCGATATCCCCCAGAATCTGCCGGTGAAATGCCGACTGCTCCGGCAACCCGGCGGGGTCGAGAAAGCGACTGCCAACCCCGCTGGCCTGCGCGAGTTGCAGGCGCAAATCCCGCAAGTCCCGACACCCCACGCTACGCGCAAACCGCGACAGCGTGGCTGTGCTGACCTCGGCCCGTTGGGACAGTTCTTCCAGGCTGGCCGACGCCGCAAACCCCACATCGTCGAGCATCAACTTGGCGATACGCCCTTCGCCGGCGCTGAAGGAATCCTGGCGGGCGCGGATCTGGTAGAGGATGTCCATGGGGTCTCCGGGTTACAGAATGCAGGACAGACCGTAAGTCAGACCGAAGGCGACCACTGAAATCAGGGTTTCCAGCACGGTCCAGGTCTTGAAGGTCTGGATCACCGTCATATTGAAGTATTCCTTGATCAGCCAGAAGCCGCCGTCGTTCACGTGGGAAAAGATCACAGAGCCGGCGCCAGTGGCCAACACCAGCAATTCGGGGTGTGGATAACCCAAGCCCATGGCCACGGGCGCAACCACGCCCGACGCGGTAGTCATCGCCACCGTCGCCGAACCGGTGGCGATGCGCATCAACGCGGCGAACAACCAGCCCATCACCAGCGGCGACAGGTGGAAAGCGTGGGCCAAGCCGAGAATTTCGTTGGTGACGCCCGCGTCCACCAGGATGCGGTTCAAGCCGCCGCCCGCACCCACCAGCAACGTAATGCTCGCGGTCGGCGCCAGGCACTCGTTGGTGAATTTGAGGATAGCTTCGCGGTTGAAGCCTTGTGCCAGGCCCAGCGTCCAAAAGCTCACCAGGGTCGCCACCAACAGCGCAATCACCGAGTTGCCGATAAACAACAGGAAGTGGTTGAAACCGGTGCCCGGCGTGGAAATCACGTTGGCCCAGCCGCCGATCATCATCAGCACTACCGGCAACAGGATGGTGCTCATGGTCAGCGCGAAGCTCGGCAATCGGGTGCGCGGCTCACGGTCGATAAACTGGCGCTCCAGCGGGTTTTCTGCGGGCAGGTGAATACGCGGCACGATGAATTTGGCGTACACCGGCCCGGCGATGATTGCCGTAGGAATGCCGATCAGGATCGCGTACAGCACGGTCTGACCCACCGACGCGTTATACGCCAGCACCGCCATCATCGCCGCCGGGTGCGGTGGCACCAGTGCATGCACCACCGACAGGCCGGCGACCATCGGCAAGCCGACCATCAGAATCGACACGCCGACGCGCCGCGCCACGGTAAAGGCGATGGGCACCAGCAACACAAAACCTACCTCAAAAAACAGCGGCAGCCCCACCAGGAACGCGATGCACACCATGGCCCAGTGGGCGTTACGCTCGCCGAAACGGTTGATCAGCGTGCGCGCCACCTGCTCGGCACCGCCGGACTCGGCCATCATCTTGCCAAGCATGGTGCCCAACGCGACCACCAGGGCGATATGGCCCAGTGTCTTGCCGACACCCGCCTCGTAGGAACCCATGATGGTGTCCGCCGGCATCCCGGCCATCAGCGCCAGGCCAATGGATACCAGGGTGATGACGATAAACGGGTTGAGTCGGTAACGTGCAATCAGCACGATCAAAGCAATGATGGCAATGGCAGCGTATGCCAATAGCCCGAAGCCCGGTGATGCGGCCATGCGGTACTCCTCGGAAAGGGTCACGTCGAATCTGTTGTGAAACTCATAAATCATTACTGAGGAGTATTTTCAATTTTTATGAAAGTAATTTTCGCCCACAGACAAGCGCTGTCGCGCGGGGATATGCCCGACAGCCATGCATGAAAATTCGGGGGGGTGTTCTTACATGAAGATCAGAGGATGTCGGAAACTCAGTGGCCGCCATTCAGTCATAGAATGCGCAACCCCTCATGCCCAGGAAAACCGACCATGATTCGCACCTCACTCGCCGTCAGCGCCCTGCTGCTTGCCGTCTGCGGCACCGCCTCAGCCGCCGATAACGCCGCGCTGAAAAAATGCATGGACACCGCCAACACCTCCGCCGACATGGTCAATTGCAATGCCAAGGAAACCAAGGTGCAGGACAAGCGCCTGAACACGGCCTACAAGACCGCCCTCGCCGCCCAGGAAGGCGCGCGCAAGCAGCAATTGCAAGACGTGCAGCGCCTGTGGATAAAGTACCGAGACGCCAATTGCGCGTTTGCAGGCAGCGCGACTGGCGGCACCATCGACCAGGTCAATGGCTCCGGCTGCGTGCTGGACATGACTCAGACCCGCGCCCAGGAACTGGAAGACCTGGTCGGGCCGTGATCGATCAGTCGTGATGCACTCGGGCGCGCTTGAGCAGCTTCTTGCAGCGCTCGGATAAATGCAGCACCCGCAGGTGCTTACCGGCCTTGGCATAGCGCTCGCGCAGGGTCATCAGCGCGGCAATCGCCGAGTAATCGACGAAGCTCAGGTGACGGCAATCCAGCGTCACCTGGGCCGGGTCGTTGGCGGGGTCGAACTGGTTCAGGAACGGCGTGGTCGAGGCAAAGAACAACGTACCGTGCAGGCGATAGAGCTTGCTGCCATCGGCCTCCAAATGCTCATCCGCGTACAGCTCGCGAGCCTGTTGCCAAGCGAAGTTCAGCGCCGCAATCACAATCCCGCACAACACCGCCGTGGCCAGGTCGGTGAACACGGTAATCACCGTCACCGCAATAATCACCAGCACATCGTTGAGCGGCACCTTGTTGACTACCCGCAAGGAGGCCCAGGCGAAGGTCTGTTGGGACACCACGAACATCACCCCCACCAGCGCTGCCAGTGGAATCCGCTCGATAAACGGCGACAGAAACAGAATGAACAACAGGATCATCACCCCGGCAAACACCCCGGAGAATCGCCCGCGCCCACCGGAGCTTAAGTTGATCACGGTTTGCCCGATCATCGCGCAGCCACCCATGCCGCCGAACACGCCCGAGACCATATTCGCCGCGCCCAGGGCCACGCTTTCGCGGTCGGGGTAACCACGGGTCTCGGTGATTTCGTCGGTGAGGTTGAGGGTGAGCAGCGTTTCCAGCAGGCCGACCATGGCCATCAGGAACGCGTACGGCGCGATGATACCGAGGGTTTCCAGGGTCCAGGGGATTTGTGGCAATGCGAAGGTTGGCAGGCCACCGGCGATGTGAGCCATGTCGCCGAGGGTGCGCGTCGGCAGGCCAAGCAGGTACACCGCCAGGCCCACGCCGAGGATCGCCACCAACGCTGGCGGCACGGCGCGGGTGATGCGCGGCAGCAGATAAACGATGGCCATGGTCACCAGCACCAGGCCAATCATCACGTACAACGGCGTGCCGCTGAGCCAGTGCTCACCGCTCTTGAAATGCTCCAACTGCGCCAGCGCGATAATGATCGCCAGGCCGTTCACGAACCCGAGCATCACCGGGTGCGGCACCATGCGCACCAGCTTGCCCAGGCGCAACAGGCCGAAGGCGATCATGATCAACCCGCCCAGCAGTACCGTCGCCAGCAAGTAGTCGACGCCGTGCTGCACCACCAGTGCGACGATCACCACCGCCATCGACCCCGCCGCACCAGAGACCATACCCGGCCGACCGCCGAACAACGCGGTGAGGGTACAGATGATAAAGGCGCCGTAGAGCCCCATCAGCGGGTTGAGGTGGGCCACCAGGGCAAAGGCGATGCATTCGGGCAGCAGCGCAAACGACGTGGTGAGGCCGGCCAGGGCATCGGCGCGCAGACGGGTGAGGTTCATGAGGTACCAGGGTAATGCGGGGGATAAGGCGGGGAATGGTACGGAATTGCGGGGGGTGGGGCTAGTCTGGAAGACCGAGGTGCGGCCATCGCAGGCAAGCCAGCTCCCACACTTGAATGTAATCACACATCAAAATGTGGGAGCTGGCTTGCCTGCGATAAGGGCAACTCGGTGCTAAGCGAACATCACACCATCTCGTGGCGGATCCACTCCACAACCGACGTGCGCTTCGGCACCCAACCCAGCAACTCACGCGCATGCTTGCCACGCACCCGGCTGTTGGAGCCCAAACCATAGTTGGCCATTTCATAGCCCCACTCGGCCTCGGCATCAGCCAACGGCCAATCCTGCGGCTCACCCAGGTTCAGTGCTTGGGCAATGGCGGTGGTCATGTCGACAAACGCCGCTTCACTGCTTTCGACAAAGTAGAAGGTGCCCGGCACATTCTTGGTCAGCGCCAGCAGATACAACGCCACCACGTCTTCAATGTGCACGTTGGACCAAATGTTCTGCCCCGTCCCCACATGGCGCACCACCCCACTCTTGCGTGCCTGCTTGAGCAACCGCGGCAATTGCACGCTGTCACGTTTCACGCCCAGGCTGTGGCCGTAGATGAGGGTGTTGCAGATCACCGCTGAATTCACACCTTCATTGGCGGCAGCGAGGATCAGGTTATCGATCGCCACGCGTGCGGCCTTATCCACCGTCGGCTCCGGCAAGCTGTCTTCGAAGTAGATAACGTCGCTGGCCTTGCCGCCCGATGCATCACCCACGATGCTCGAACCGCTGGTGTGCAAAAACGGCTTGTTCGAGCCTTTCAAGGCAGCCAACAACGTTTCCACCGCAGCACGATGATCACTGCTAGCGGCGTTGATCACCGCGTCGGCTTTGTGCGCCTGCTCGGTCAATACAGCGGCGTCATCCAGGGTGCCAATCACCGGGGTGATGCCGAGCGCGGTCATCTCTGCGGCTTGATCGGGGCTGCGCACCAGGCCCGTAACGGAGTGGCCGGCCTTGACCAGGCCCGTTGCGATGGAACCACCGATAAAACCTGCGGCGCCGGTAACGAATACGTTCATGGAAGATGCTCCTGACGGGGTAAGTGATGGGCCCAGTATCAAGGAGCGATCCCCGACGAATAAGCCCGTGCCACCCAATTCAATCTTGCGCGACGGTCACGAATCAGCAGGCATACCGCGCCAGTTTGGCCTGAATAAAGTCCAGGAAACACTGGATGCGTAGCGCCAGCTGCGAGTTGCGGTAGAACACCGCATGGATCGGCTGGCGATACCCGCTGTTGAATGCTTCCAGCACCGGCACCAGGCGCCCTGCGTCGATGTCGTCGACGGTCATGAAGTTCGACAGGCAGCAAATACCCTGCCCTTCCAATGCCAACTGCCGCACGGTTTCACCGCTGGACGCAGAAACGCTGGGCTGGATCAACCAGCGGTCGCCTTCCACATGGCGCAGCGGCCAATGGTTGAGCGTTTCGGTCTGGGAGAAGCCGAGCAAGGTGTGGCCCGCCAGTTCGGCCACCGTGTCCGGCGTGCCGTATTGCTTGAGGTAAGTGGGGCTGGCGAGGATATGCAGCGGCGTGCACCCCAGCGAGCGGGCATGCAAGGTGGAGTCGGCCAGCGCACCGATGCGGATCGCAATATCGGTGCTCTGCTCCAGCAGGTCGATGATCAAGTCGTCGCTGTTCAGCTCCAACTGGATCTCGGGGTACAGGCTGCGAAACTCGGCGATGTACGGCACGATTCCATGCAGCATGAACGGCACCGCTGCATTGATGCGCAAGCGCCCCGCCGGTTTTTTCTGGCGCGACGACAGGCGCTCCTCCAGCTCTTCCATCTGCGCCAGGATCACCTTGGCCTGTTCGAAGAAGTACTTGCCCTCTTCGGTCAGGTCCATGCGCCGTGTGGTGCGGTTGATCAGCGTGGTGTCGAGCTTGGCCTCCAGGCGCGACAGCGTGCGGCTGACCGCCGACGGCGTCTGCCCGACCTGCTCGGCCGCGGCGGAAATCGAGCCGCACTCAATCACACTGACGAAGATTTGTAGCTCGTCGGATCGGGCTTTCACAGGCTGTCCTCGTTATCGGTTCGCAGCAGCTTACACCGAGAGGTGGAACACCTGCGCCAGATGCTGCTCGTAGCGCGCCACGTCGGCTTCGATGGCTGGACGTTTCATCACGTCCACGCACAGGAAGGTCGGCAACGCGCTCATGCCGAGGAATTCGTTGGCCTTGTGGAACGGGAAATACACGGCGTCCACACCCTTGGCTTCGAAGAAATCGCTGGGGTCGTCGAAGGCTTGTTGCGGTGCGTTCCAGGTCAGCGACAGCATGTACTGCTTGCCCTGGATCAGGCCGCCACTGCCGTATTTCTGCGAGGCATCGGAGCGGGTGCGACCATCGCTGGCGTACAGGCTGCCGTGGCCTTCGGTGAAGACTTCGTCGATGTACTTCTTGACGATCCATGGCGCGCCCATCCACCAACCCGGCATCTGATAGATGATCACGTCGGCCCAGAGGAATTTGGCGACTTCTTCGGCCACGTCGTAGCCTTCGTCGATATGCGTAACCTTGACGTCGATACCGCCACGGTCCAGCACGGCCAGGGCGGCATCATGCAGTGTGGTGTTGTAGCGGCCATCGGAGTGAGCGAACTTTTTGCCGCCGTTAAGCAGGAGTACTTTTTTCATGGGAAGTTATCCAGAGGTTGAAAATGTCTGGATGCAGACTATCGACCTCCGGCCCTCGGAATAAGCGGCGGCGCGGCAAAATACATTTGACCGGAATGCACGAATAACAAGTTATTGTTAACCGCTGATCAGCAGATGACCGCCCAACAGCGCCATACCGACGAAAAATACGCGCTTGAACAGCACCGCACTGATGCGCTGGCGCACCACTTGGCCCAGCCACATACCCAGCAGCGCCGGTATCAGCGCCAGCAGCGACGCATTGATTTCGCCACCGCCCAGCGTGCCGCGCCAGGCCAGCCCGGCGGCCAGGGCCAGGGTCGACACGGTGAACGACAGCCCCAACGCCTGCACCAGTTGATCGCGATTCAAGCCCAGGGCTTGTAGATACGGCACGGCCGGAATCACGAATACACCCGTGGCCGAGGTGATAACGCCAGTGATCACCCCACACAAAGGGCCGAGCCAGCGTTCGGTCGCAGGCTTGACCTTGAGCGTGGGCAGGAACAACCCGCTCAGCGCATACACCAGCAACGCCCCGCCCAACGCGTGAACGACCCAGCCGCCACCGTCCATGCCCAACCATACCGTACCGAGCCCGGTGCCAAGAAAGATCAACAGCAGCATCGGCCACAGTCGTTTGAGCAAGGCACTCAGGTGGCCGCCGAATGCCAGTTGCCAGAGGTTGGTGACCGTTGAGGGAATGATCAGTAATGCCGCAGCCTGCGCCGGCAGCATAGCCAGGCCGAGCAGGCCCATGGCGACGGTGGGCAAGCCGAGGCCGATCACGCCTTTGACGGTGCCGGCCAGCAGGAAGGTGCCAAATACCAGCAAGGTCAGGGCCGGGCCGATGTCTTGATAAAACGCTAGGAAGGTATTCATAAGGGCATTGTGGCGTGTGACAGCGGATTCGGAAATTCGCCATATACTGAGGCAGCCTCTTGTTTTGTGTGAGGCTGACGCCGTCATCGCAGGCAAGCCAGCTCCCACATTTTGATGTGTGAATACATTCAAGTGTGGGAGCTGGCTTGCCTGCGATGAGGCCAGTTCTATCACTCGAGACCCCCAGCCATGCACTTTGACCTGATCGACCTGCGCCTCTATCTCCACATCCTCGACACCGGCAACATCACCGCCGGCGCAGCCCGCAGCCATTTATCCCTGGCGGCTGCCAGTGCCCGCATCCGCACGATGGAAGCGTCCTTGGGGATCGAGTTCCTCGCGCGCGGTCGCCGTGGCGTCACCCCCACACCCGCAGGCATTGCCCTGGCCCGTCACGCCCGCCTGCTGCTGCAACAAGCCGAGCACCTGCAACAGGACCTGGCCGAATACGCCAACGGCGTCAAAGGCCAGGTGCGCCTGTTGTGCAACACCACCGCCCTCAGCGAATACCTGCCGGAAGTGCTGGCGGACTTTTTGCGCGAGCATCCCAACCTCGATATCGACCTGCAGGAGTTGCCGAGCTTGCGCATTACCCAGGCATTGCGCCAGGGCACGGCGGACCTGGGGATCATCTCTGATGCGGTGGACACCCACGGCCTGCAAACCCTGCCCTTTCGCGATGACCCACTGGTGCTGATCATGCCGCTGGATCACCCACTGACGGCGCAAAGCGCGAGCTTTATCGACAGCCTGCAATACGACTACGTCGGCCTGGCTGCCAACAGCGCGTTGGCGGTGTACCTGGAAGAGCAAGCGCTGCACACAGGATTTCGCCTGCAAACACGCATCCGCGCCGATGGGTTTGATGGGGTGATTCGCATGGTCGCCGGCGGCGCTGGCCTGGGCATCGTGCCCCAGGCCGCACTGGAGCGCTGGCCGGCAGAACGCCGTTTCAAGGCCCAACCCTTGCGCGAAGAGTGGGCCTGCCGAACGCTGCTGCTCAGTGCGCGCTCGTTTGAAAACCTGCCCGGTTACGCCAAGGCCTTGTTCGACGCCTTGGCCCTGCCTTTGCGGAAGAACCCGTAGTACACCGCCGACAGAATCACCAGGAACGGCACCCCAAATACCAAGGTCATCTTGAATGCCAGTATGTGGGGTCAGGTTTGCCCTGCAACATAGAATCTCCCACATTTTGATCTACGTTGTATCAGGTCACGCTGTTGCGCACTTTGAATTGCGGTTGGTCCCAGGTGCGCTTGTTGAGAATCTCGCCGAGGATTTCCACCGCGTCGAACACCTCAGTGAAGCTCGTGTACAACGGCGTAAAACCGAACCGCATAATGCGCGGCTCACGGTAATCACCAATCACGCCCCGGGCGATCAGCGCCTGGATCACCGCGTACCCTTCTGAATGCTCGAAGCTGACGTGGCTGCCGCGCTTGGCGTGTTCACGTGGGGTGATCAGTTCCAGCCCGTGAGCTGCGCAACGCTCTTCGACCAACGCGATAAACAGGTCGGTCAACGCCAGGGATTTGCTGCGCAGGCTGGCCATATCGGTTTGAGCAAAAATCTCCAGGCCGCATTCCACCATCGCCAGCGAGGTGATCGGCTGAGTGCCGCACAGGTAACGCGCAATGCCGGCACTCGGCGCGTAGGCCGACTCCATCGCGAACTGACGCGTATGCCCAAACCACCCCGACAGCGGTTGACGCACCACATCCACCAGCTGTGGATTGACCCACACAAACGCCTGGGAGCCCGGCCCGCCGTTGAGGTATTTGTAGGTGCAGCCAATCGCGTAATCCGCTTCGGCCTGATGCAGGTCGATCGGCACCGCGCCCGCCGAATGTGCCAGGTCCCAGATGCTCAACGCGCCGCACTCGTGGCTCAACGCGGTCAGCGCCTGCATGTCGTACATGTAGCCGGTCTTGTAGTTGACGTGCGTGAGCATCACCACCGCCACGTCCTGGTCGATCGCTTGCGGCAGTTCGTCCGGGCTGTTGACCAACCGCAGGGAATAACCCTGTTGCAGCAACTCAGTGAGGCCTTCGGCGATGTACAGGTCGGTGGGAAAGTTGCTCGCCTCACTGACGATCACCTTGCGATTTGGCTGGCGCAGGCGCTGCACGCTCAACGCCGCGCTGAGCACCTTGAACAGGTTGATCGACGTGGTATCGGTGATCACCACTTCGCCGTCGCGCGCGCCGATCAGCGGGGCCAGGCGATTGCCCAAGCGCTGGGACAGGTCCGCCCAACCGGCGCTGTTCCAGCTGCGAATCAGGCCATTGCCCCATTCCTCGGCGATCACCTGCTGCGCCCGCGCGAGCGACGCCACCGGACGCGCGCCAAGCGAGTTGCCGTCGAGGTAGATCACGCCGTCCGGCAAGGCGAACTGCTGACGCAATGGCGCCAGCGGATCCTGGGCATCGAGGGCTTGGCAATGGCTTCGGGTGGTCATGGTTCGTCCTGGTTTTTATAAGTGAAGACGCAGCAAATAATGAACGAAGCTTTAGAGAATTTTCGTGCAAAGTGGTGGGTAACAGGCTAATTAAGCCGTAGGAAATTCGAATTAAACCTCTAAACACGCGGATTTATTCTAACCATGATTCTCGACGCCACCGACCTGCGCCTCCTGCATTTCCTGCAACAGGATGGCCGAATCAGTAACCAGGAATTGGCGGAGAAAGTCGCGCTCTCGCCCTCTGCCTGCCTGCGTCGCCTGCGCTTGCTGGAGAGCGAGGGCATCATCAGCGGTTACCGCGCGGTGCTGAATGCCGAGCAATTGGGGATCGAACTGGAAGCCATCGTCCACCTGTCATTGCGCCAGGATGTAGAGGACTGGCATGAGACATTTATCAAGAAGGTGCAGGGCTGGCCGGAGGTGGCGAGCGCCTACGTGATCACCGGCGCGAGCAACTATGTGCTGCGGGTACAGGCGCGCAACCTCAAGCACTTTTCGGACTTTATCGTGAACCACCTGAACCGCACCGCGGGGGTAGTGGATATTCGTTCGGAGATCGTGCTGCAGAAGATCAAGGATCGGGATGAGGTGCTGGATTTGGTGGTGCGCAAGTAACCCCCTCGGCACGAACGCGACGCTCAACAGTATTACGAAAAGTTTACGCAGAGTAATATCTGCCCCCTCAGCACTTCTGAGGGGCTGGTGCTGCGTGCAATCAACCCTCGCGAAAAACAAGTAGAAGGGAATGTTAATGGCGGATGACATGGTTAACCCGGTGGGCCTCAAGCGTGGCCTGAAGAACCGGCATATTCAGCTGATTGCCTTGGGAGGGGCGATTGGCACGGGGTTGTTCCTCGGTTCGGCAGGCGTACTCAAGTCGGCCGGCCCATCGATGATCCTGGGTTATGCGATTGCAGGTTTTATCGCGTTCCTGATCATGCGCCAGCTCGGCGAGATGATCGTCGAGGAGCCGGTGGCGGGTTCCTTCAGCCACTTCGCGCATAAGTACTGGGGTGGTTACGCAGGCTTCCTGGCGGGCTGGAACTACTGGGTACTCTACGTGCTGGTCGGCATGGCCGAACTGACGGCGGTGGGCAAGTACATCCAATTCTGGTGGCCGGAAATTCCAACCTGGGTCAGCGCGCTGGTGTTCTTTGTTGCGGTGAACCTGATCAACACCCTGAACGTGAAGTTTTTCGGTGAGGCCGAGTTCTGGTTCGCGATCATCAAGGTGGTGGCGATTGTCGGCATGATCGTGCTCGGCTGCTACCTGCTGTTCAGCGGCACCGGCGGCCCGCAAGCGTCCATCAGCAACCTGTGGAGCCACGGCGGGTTCTTCCCGAACGGCGGCATGGGGCTGTTGATGTCCATGGCGTTCATCATGTTCTCGTTCGGCGGCCTGGAGCTGGTGGGCATCACCGCTGCCGAGGCCAGCGAGCCGCGCAAGGTGATCCCGAAGGCAATCAACCAGGTGGTTTACCGGATCCTGATTTTCTACGTTGGCGCCCTGACCGTATTGCTGTCGCTGTACCCGTGGGACCAACTGCTGCAAACCCTCGGCGCGTCGGGCGATGCCTACAGCGGCAGCCCGTTTGTACAGATCTTCTCGTTGATCGGTAACGACACCGCCGCGCACATCCTCAACTTCGTGGTACTGACCGCGGCGCTGTCGGTGTACAACAGCGGCGTGTACTGCAACAGCCGCATGCTGTTCGGCCTGGCCGAGCAAGGCGACGCGCCAAAAGCACTGATGAAGCTGAACAAGCAAGGCGTGCCACTGCGCGCGCTGGCGATTTCGGCGTTGGTGACGATGCTGTGCGTGGTGGTCAACTACGTGGCACCTCACAGTGCGCTGGAGCTGCTGTTTGCGCTGGTGGTTGCCTCGCTGATGATCAACTGGGCGCTGATCAGCCTCACCCACATCAAGTTCCGCAAGGCCATGGGCGAACAAGGCGTAACGCCGTCGTTCAAGACCTTCTGGTTCCCGTTCAGCAACTACCTGTGCCTGGCGTTCATGGTGGTGATCATCAGCGTGATGCTGGCGATTCCGGGGATTCGCAACTCGGTGTTTGCGATGCCAGTGTGGGTGGGGATTATCTATGTGGCGTATCGGTTGCGCGTTCGTAAAAGCAACGCGGTAGTGAACGCACAGTGATACCTGTGGGAGCCGGGCTTGCCCGCGATGGCGGTGGGTCAGGCGCTGGATGTGTTGGCTGATACACCGCTATCGCAGGCAAGCCAGCTCCCACAGTTTTGAATGCATTCCAAATGAAAAGCCCCGGTCTTCCGGGGCTTTTTTGTTTAGAGGGTGGAGCGCACTCGCCAGAGTTCGGGGAACAACACCGTGTCGAGCATCTTGCGCAGGTAACCCACGCCTTCGGTGCCGCCGGTACCCGGCTGGAAACCGATAATCCGCTCCACCGTGGTCACATGGCGGAAGCGCCACTGGCGGAACGAGTCCTCCAGGTCGATAAACTTCTCGGCCAACTGATACAAATCCCAATACCGGCTCGGGTCGCGATACACCTCGCGCCACGCCGCTTCCACAGACTCATCGTGCACCGTCGCCGCCGTCGGGTCGCGCTCGGCACGCCGCGGGTCAATCGCCAACCCGGCCTTGGCCATGAGGTTGATCGCTTCGTCATACAGCGACGGCGTGGCAATCGCCACCTGCAACTCCTGCAACAACGCCGGGCGATGGGCGTGAGGCCGCAACAGTGCCGGGCTTTTGTTGCCGAGGATAAATTCGATCTCGCGGTACTGGAACGACTGGAACCCCGATGACTGCCCCAGGAACGGCCGGATTGCCTTGTACTCCGACGGGGTCATGGTCGCCAGCACCGCCCAGGCGTGCACCAGTTGATCGAAGATCCGCGACACCCGCGCCAGCATCTTGAACGCCGGCGGCAACTCGCCCAGGCGCACGTGTTCGCGGGCGGCCTTGAGCTCGTGGAGCATCAGTTTCATCCACAGCTCGGACGTCTGGTGCTGGATGATGAAGAGCATTTCGTTGTGGTCCGGCGACAACGGGTGCTGGGCGCTGAGGACTTTGCCCAGGTCCAGGTAGTCACCGTAGCTCATGGACTCGGAAAAATTCAGTTCGGCGTTATGCCATTCTTCGGGCGGCTGATAATCAGCAGAGAAGGGACATTGGCTCATCGCGTGGGCTCCTTGAGCGGGCGGAGAATGGCGCGGACCGGGCTTGCGTCGAGGTTGGCGAAACGCAGCGGCAGCGCGATCAGTTCGTAGTCACCCTCGGGCACGTCATCAAGCACGATGCCTTCGAGGATCGCCATGCCATGGCGCGCCACGGCGTTGTGGGAATCCATGGTCTTGGACTGTTGCGGGTCCAGGGACGGGGTGTCGATGCCGATCAAACGCACGCCGAGGCGGGCCAGCAGCTCGATGGTTTGCGGGGCGATCGCGGTGAAACTTGAATCCCATTCAGTGAGCGGCGCTTGTGGATAAGTGCGCAGCAGCACACGCTCCGGCAGGTTATCCACACGGCCTTCCAGTTGATGCGGCTGCACCAGTGCGCCGCTGTCCAGGCAATGCAGTACCCGGCACGGGCCCATGTACACATCCAGCGACACCTCGCCGATCGGCGCACCGTCCGCGCTGTAATGCAGCGGTGCGTCCACATGGGCGCCGGTGTGCGGCGATAACGTGATACGCCCCACGTTCACCGGGCACTCCGGGCCGAACTGCCATACGCGCTCTTCCTGGAACGGCGTATCCCCCGGCCAGGTCGGGGTCGCCGTACTCAAGGGCGGGCTGATATCCCACCACGTTTTTATTGGGTTCATTTCAAGGCTCTCACTCATTCTGGAGTGAATGATACGAGGGCCTGCTGCGAATTTTCTTGCGAATTCCTGCGTAAGACGGGAGATCTTTCGCACTTACTGCGAGGAAATGGCCGGTTAGCGCACAAATCTATCAGCCAGACCCAGTCGAACAGCCCACACAGATCTAATGTGGGAGCGGGTGTCAGAGGTATCTCCTTGCGTTGCGCTTCTGAGCATCCCGATGTCGAGTTCAGACCACTGGCGCAACCCCCAAGGCCTTAGGGTGGATCTTTCCATTCCCTGCCTCGGAGACATCATGTCCAAGCCCATCACCGTACTGCGCGATACCCATCCCTTGCCGGTCCTGGATGCCTGCAAATGGGAAAAACTCGAAGGCGACCCGCACACCGTCAACCTCAACGCCTACACCAGCGAAGACGGCAGCAAGATCATGGGCACCTGGATCTGCACACCGGGCAAGTGGTACGTGGACTACGTGAAGTGGGAATACTGCCACTTCCAGGAAGGCTACTGCATCATCACCCCGGAAGGCCTGGAGCCGATTCACCTGCGCGCTGGGGATATCTTTGTGGTGGAACCGGGGATGAAGGGTACGTGGGAAGTGGTTGAAACTGTGCGTAAGTATTTTGTGTTTGCCTAAACCTCTGGCTTGAGGCTCGTGGGTGAAACATTCAGACGATCCCACTTTGCTCATGAACCTAGCCAATACTCAGCCGAGTCCTACATGCCGCCTGTAGCTTGGCTGACACCATCCGAGGCCACTTTCTTCACTCATTCAAAAGCAAAGACTACGAGCCCGCCACCATGCACTTCCTCGGTTACCACGGCACCAGCGAGACGTCGGCAAAGAGCATCCTCTCGCAAGGTATTCATGAACGGTTTTTGCCACCCACCGGCCAGATTGGGCGCGGCTTCTATCTGGCAAGACATAACGGCACGCTGCCGCAGTGGGGTGCTAGTTGGTCCACTCGCTCAGAACGTGATCGGATGTCCTTACTGGTTAAAATCATCAGTTTGCTGACGGGCGAAGCGTTGAATCCGCTCATGGCGGATGGCGCGAAAATGACCATTCTCAAAATCTATTCCAGCCGCCCACTGCGCCATTGCAAATGGAACAAAATGAACCCCGCATGCTTTTCAGTCATACAGGCGATTTACCTGGAAGGCGGGGAATATCTAAACCTGGTGGACGACTGCAAATGGTTGCAAATGGTCGTGCCTCCAGAGGAGCTGCAGTTTTTGAGTGCCAAGCGCGACGACGGAGTGTTCGAACAACCACACAACTGGCACGCCAAAGAAAGCTTGTTTTAACCGATAGTAAAAACCCGGGAGCCTGGCAACAGCAGACTCCCGGAAACGCCCCTACTTGGGTTTGCGATAGCTGTTGATAATCGCCGAGAAGTCCTTGCCCCCTTCCCCACGCTGACTCATCGATTGGTACAACTGTTGCGCCACGGCGCCGAGGATTACGGGTTGCTTAGCCTGACGCGCAGCTTCAGTGGCCAGGCCCAGGTCCTTGAGCATCAGGTCGGCACCGAACCCACCGGTGTAACCACGCGACGACGGCGCCGTTTCGATCACGCCCGGCCATGGGTTGTAGGTGTCGGAACTCCAGCAACGCCCGGTGGAGCTGTTGATAATGCCCGCCAGCACTTGGGTGTCGATGCCCAGCGCATCGCCCAGGGCCATGGCTTCGCTGACGCCGACCATGCTGATGCCCAGCAGCAGGTTGTTGCAGATCTTGGCGATCTGCCCAGTGCCCACATCACCGCAATGCACGATGTTGCGGCCCATCTGCGCCAGCACCGGTTGCAGGGTGGCGAACAGTTCCGGCGTGGCGCCGACCATAAAGGTCAGCGTGCCAGCCTGGGCGCCGCCCGTGCCGCCGGACACCGGGGCATCAGCGACGGTCACACCTTGCTTGGCCGCTGCAGCCGCCACATCGCGGATGGTCTGCGGGTCGATGGTGCTGCAATCAACTGCCGGCACGCCTTTGCCGATGCCTGCCAGCACGCCGTCTTCACCCAGCCAAACACTGCGCACATGGGCCGCGGCCGGCAGCATGGTGATCACCAGTTCAGCGCCGCCCGCCGCATCACGTGGTGAGTCGCTGATGCTGCCGCCCAACTCGGCCAGCTCCTTGAGCACGGTCTGGTTCAAATCGAACACGTTCAGCGCGTGGCCAGCCTTGATCAGGTTGCGGGCCATAGGCGCGCCCATGTTGCCCAGGCCGATAAATGCAATCTTCATGGTCGTCTCCCGGAATCAGCGCAGGTTGATGGTGGTGTTGACGCCATCGTTGACCGTGTCGTCATCGAACCAGCGGCTGGTGACAGTTTTGGTCTGGGTGTAGAACTGCACCACTTGCTTGCCGTACGGGCCCAGGTCGCCGAGCTTGGAGCCACGGGAGCCAGTGAAGCTGAAGAAAGGCACCGGCACCGGGATCGGGATGTTGATGCCGACCTGGCCCACGTCGATTTCGCTCTGGAACTTGCGCGCCGCCGCACCGCTTTGGGTGAACAGGCCGGTACCGTTGCCGAACGGGTTGGCGTTGACCAGCGCGATGGCCTCATCGAGGGTCGCGACTTCGATCACCACCAGTACCGGGCCGAAGATTTCCTGGGTGTAGATTTGCATGTCAGTGGTCACGCCCGAGAACAGGGTCGGGCCGACAAAGTTGCCTTGCTCATAGCCCGGCACCTTGATGTCGCGGCCGTCCAGCTCCAGCTTGGCGCCTTCTTTCACGCCGCTTTCGATAAGGTCCAGGATGCGCGCCTTGGCACGCTTGGAAATCACCGGGCCGACATCCGTGCCCGCTTCGCTGCCCGCGTTGACCTTGAGCTTTTGCGCCAGCGCCTTGAGGTCCGGCAGCCATTGTTTGGAGGCGCCCACCAGCACCACCACCGAGGTGGCCATGCAACGTTGGCCCGCCGCGCCGAAGCCGGCACCGACCAGGGCGTTAAGGGTGTGTTCGCGGTTGGCGTCCGGCAGCACCACGGCGTGGTTCTTGGCGCCCATCATCGACTGCACGCGTTTGCCGTGTTTGCCGGCCAAGTCGTAGACGTGAGTACCGACCGCCGTCGAACCGACGAAGGACACAGCCTTGATGTCTTTGTGAGTGCACAGCGCATCCACCACGTCCTTGCCGCCATGCACCACGTTCAGCACGCCCGCCGGCACACCGGCTTCCAGCGCCAGCTCCACCAGCAGCAGGGTCGATAGCGGGTCTTGCTCGGACGGCTTGAGCACGAAGGTATTGCCGCAGGCGATGGCCATCGGGAACATCCACAGCGGAATCATCGCCGGGAAGTTGAACGGGGTGATGCCGGCACACACGCCGATAGGTTGGCGCAGGGTGTAGGTGTCGACGCCACCGGCGACGTTCTCGGCGAACTCGCCCATCTGCAAGGTGCCGATGGAGCAAGCGTGTTCCACTACTTCCAGGCCACGGAAAATATCGCCTTCGGCATCGGCAATGGTTTTGCCCTGCTCGTTGCTGAGGACCACGGCAATGCGCTTGGAGTGTTCACGGATCAGGGCTTGCAGCTTGAGCATGATGCGCATGCGTGCGCCGATAGGCGTGAGCTTCCAGGTCTGGAAGGCGCGGTGGGCGGCGTCGATGGCGGCGTTGACTTCATCGGCAGTGGCGAACGGGACTTTGGCCAGCACTTCTTGGGTGGCGGGGTTGACGATATCTTGCCACTCGGTGGTCTTGGACTCGACCCACTCGCCGTTGATCAGCAACTTGACCTGTTGCACGGAAATATCGGCAGATGCGTTCATGTGGTCTCCAAATCTTATATTTATGCTAGAGAACCAAGGCGTTGAATCGCCTTGAAGAATGAGGCGTTCGGACAGTTTTTGGAGTATAGATGTGCAAATCTCTAATAAGAACGCACATAAAAGCCGGTCCAATATGCAAAAAAACATCACATCGCTGGGCTCCCTGAACTGGGATGACCTGAAGTTTTTTCTTGAAGTAGCCCGCACCCGCAAGGCCAGCGTCGCCGCCAAGCGTCTGGCGGTGGACTACACCACGGTGTCGCGGCGCATCAGTTCGCTGGAAGTGTCCCTCGGTACGCTGCTGTTCGAAAAATCCCGGACCAACGGCTTCGTTCTCACCCCCGAAGGCCAGCGTTTGCTGGGCTATGCCGAGTCCATCGAGAGCACTTTGCACATGGCCTGCGAGCAGGTGTCCGGCTCCGGCGTGGCGCTGTCCGGCCATGTGCGCATGGGGTGCACCGAAGGTTTCGGCAGCTTCTTCGTCACCCCGCAGTTGAGCCACTTCGTCGATACCTACCCGGCGATCTCGGTGGATATCCTGCCCCTGCCCCACTTCATCAGCCTGTCCAAGCGCGAAGCCGACATTGTCATCGCCCTGGAACGTCCGGAACACGGCCCCTATGTGTGCTGCAAACTGTGCGACTACAAGCTGCAGCTGTACGCGACCCAGGAATACCTCGACCAACACCCGCCCATCCAACGCCCGGCAGATTTGGCTGAGCATCCGTTTATCAGCTATGTGGATGACTTGGCGTTCAGCTCAGAACTGCTTTACCTGGCGAATGTGGTACCCGGCGCCAGTGCCAGCTTGCGCAGCACCAGCGTGATTGCGCAGTACGTGGCGGCGCAACAGGGACGGTCAATGGCGATATTGCCGTGCTTTCTGGCGGCGCAGGACCCGCGTTTGTTGCCCGTGTTGGGAGAGGAGATAACGCTTACGCGGCAGTTCTGGATGTATTGCCGGGAGGATCTGAGGAAGTTGAAGCGGATTACGTTGTTGTGGGACTACATCCGGGAGGTGACGGAGCAGAACCAGGGGTTATTGATGGGCGAGACGCGGGAGATGCGGTTTGCGGATTAAAGCGTCCTGGTGCATGCCACACAGTAAATGTGGGAGCTGGCTTGCCTGCGATGGCAGTGTGTCAGTCGTTACATCCAGTACTGATACACCGCTATCGCAGGCAAGCCAGCTCCCACATTTTGATTGCATTTCAAGTCAGGACTGAGTGAATCCGGTCAGTCCGCAATCACCACAATCGACACCCGACGATTCTCCGTACGCCCCGCCACCGTGGTATTCGACGCCACCGGTTCGCTGCTGCCCAGGCCGCGTAGCTGCACGTTTTCTTCTTTCATGCCCACGCCGATTAGCACCGCTGCCACGCTTTTGGCACGGCGCAGGGACAGTTGCTGGTTGTAGGCTTCCTTGCCGGAGGCATCGGTGTGGCCATCCACGCGTACGCGCTCGATGCCTGCCCCAAGCAGGGCTTTGCCAATGCGTTCGACGATGTCGGTGCTGGGTTTGTTGAGCGCCTCGACATCACTGCCAAACAGCACTTTGCCGGACAGGCCGAACGCCCAGCCCTCGTCGGTGAGTTCAAAGCCCTGCTGCTTCAACACGGCGATCTGCGCCGGGGTCAGGCCTTTGGGTGGCGCCGTTTGGCAGCCGCCGAGGGCGAGCAGCGCCACCAGCAGGGTGATAAACATAAAACGTGCGGTCGAGAACAAGGGATCAACTCCTGTGTTGAACGTTGACGACGGAGTTCTCCGACTCCGCCGTTTGCTGGCCGCCCGAAGACAAACGTTTGGCCTGGTACATCGCCGCATCGGCGGCATTCAGCAAAGTGCCAGGCGTGGCGCCATGATCGGGGTAGATAGCGATGCCGATACTGAGGGAGGTCAACACCTGGGTGTTGCCGGGCACGGCTATTGGCACATCCATGCTGGCGATGATTTTGTCGGCGATGCGCTGGGCGTCTTCGACCTTGTGCAACGGTGCCAGCAGGATGGCGAATTCGTCACCGCCCAGGCGGGCCACCAGGTCGTCTTCGCGCAATTGTGCACGTACGCGCTCGGCGACGGCCACCAACACGGCATCACCGGCGGCGTGACCAAAGCTGTCATTGATCTCTTTGAAACGATCGCTGTCGAGATACAACACCGCGACCCGCTCATTGGCCTTGGCCGCACTGCGCAGGGCACGAATCAAACGGCCCTCGAAGAACGCACGGTTGGGCAAACCCGTGAGGCTGTCGTGATTGGCCTGGTGGGCGAGGGTTTCGTTTTCGCTTTGCAGGTGGTTTTGCCAGGCTTCCATTTCGCCGAGCAAGGCGTTGAAGTCGCTGCCCAAACTGTCCAGTTCGGCGATTTTCGCAGGCGGCACGCGACGGTCGAAATCGCGCTCGCTACGGGCAGCGTGGGCGACGCTGGCCAAGCTCTGCAACGGGCCGGTAATGCCACGCAACAAGCGTCGCGCCAGAATCAGCGCAACCCAGGCACTGAGGGCGGTGCAGATCAGGATCCCGGCCAGGCCGCTAAGCAGGAAGCGCAGCAGGCTGCCGCCATGGCCAGTCAGGTGGATGCTGCCGATGACTCGCCCTTGGTGCAGGATAGGTTGGCTGATGGGTTGTTCGAGCAACGTGTGCGCTATTTCCAGTTCAACCCGCGAGAGCATCCCGGTTTCCGGACGCACCCACTGCGCCAGCAACTTGCCGTTGACATCGAAGACTTCAGCCTGGGCCACCTCTTCCGTGGAGGCAATCAGGCTGAGGGCCTCTGTGGCCGCTGCGCTGTCGTCGAACACCACCGCCGCTTCCACGGTGTAGTTGATGGAGCGAGCGATCAGGTGCAGGTTGTGTTCGGCATAGACCCGCAACGCCAATACACCGAGCAGGGTCAGGGAGATGCTGGCCAGGCTCACCGCCACCAAAGCCAGGATCAGGTGCCCCCGGCCGATGACCGAGCGCAGGGTCGGTCGTGCTTTCACGACACTCATGACGCAGGTACTCGGCGACGGGACAATTGCAGCACGCTGGGGTGAATGCGCACGCCACTGCGCGCCACTGAGTCGAGATTGACTTCAAACGACACCTGCTCATCGCCCACCCGCAGGCAGAACAGGCTGCCTACCGTGCACTGGTCGCCGCCTTCGCTGATGCTAAGCACCGGGTGGCCGATCAACGAAGCAAACAGCTGGCTGCGCTCATCGGCGCTGAGTTTGCCGATGTACACCGCGTCGCAGGCGCTGACGATATCCGAGTGGTGGGCCAACAGGCGTTGCACGACTACTGGGCGGCCAGTGGCCTGGGTGGTGCCTTTGATCAAGTCGTCGGTGTATTGCGTGGGCCCGATGATGCACAAGCGCAATTGCGCAGGCTCCACCGGCCAACGGGCGTAGCTGAGGATGCCGAGTACCACTTGAGTCACCGCTTGGGCGCGGTGATCGGCAGGGCTAGGTGCTTGGGCAAATGCACGCGGCGCGAGCAGGCACAGAACCGCCACCAGTAACATGCGTCTCCAGCTCAAACTGCGCTCTGTGGGCGAGACAGCCACGTTCATGCAGCGATTCTCTCAGGTTTTTTTTGGATGATGCCGCAACGATAGCACAGCGGCGGAAAACCCCGCGAAGAGTAGGTCTTCGCGAGGGCCGCTATTTTTTCAGAAAATTCAGACGGCTGAATCAGAAATATTGCATGACCTATCAGTCAGTTTTTCCCGGTTCATGCCCCAGCTCCAGCATCAACCCGCTCAAGCGCTTGACCTTGCGTCGCACCGCCTCCTCAAACACACCGCCACGGGGTTCGATCAGGCTGAACCAACGCTTGGCGCGGGTGATGCCGGTGTAGATCAACTCTTTGGTGAGTACCGGGTTCAATGCATCCGGCAGGATCAGCGCAGTGTGGGTGAATTCCGAACCCTGGGATTTGTGCACGGTCATGGCATACACGGTTTCCACATCGTTGAGCCGGCTGGGCAGCACGAAACGCACACCGCCCTGGCCATCGTTACGCGGGAAGGCTACGCGCAACACCTGGGGGCCCCCGTCGCTTTCCGGCAGCTTGAGGGCGATGCCGATATCACCGTTCATCAAGCCCAGGCCGTAATCGTTGCGTGTCATCAACACCGGGCGACCTTCGTACCATTGCTCATCGCCCTCGATCAAACGCACTTTGCGCAAGGCGGCGGTGATGCGCAGGTTCAACCCTTCCACACCCCAAGGGCCTTTGCGTACGGCGCAGAGCAGTTGGAACGCGTCGAAGGCTTGCAGCAGTTGTTGCGCCCAATGGGTCCAGGCGTGATCTTCGCGCGGCGTGTCGAGGCCTGGCCGCGCGCTTTGCAACAGGTTGAGGTAGTAGCGATAGCCCTGGGCACCGTCGCCCTGGCCGTCCAGTACCAGGCGCTCCAATGCGGGGTCGTGCTCACCTTTGAGGCTGATGCAGAACAGGTCTTTATGGGTACGCGCGGCCAATAATTTACGGGCCTCTTCAGCGTTCTGCTGGTTGACCCAGCGCGCCAACTGGCCAATGCCGCTGCCTTCGCCGAAACGTCGCGAGTAACGCAACATCACCACTTGTTGGGCCAGGGGATGAGTGCCGTCGAGGTCTTCCTGCAGCCCGCTTGCACTAAGGTCTTCACCGCTGACGGCTTGCAGCCATTGGCGAGTCTCGGGGCTGTACCAGCCAGCCTCTGCGTCGCGACACAAGTCACCGAGCACGGCGCCTGCTTCTACCGAGGCGAGCTGATCCTTGTCCCCCAGCAGCACCAGGCGTGCATGGGGCGGCAAAGCGTCCAGCAGGTTGGCCATCATTTCCAGGTCGATCATCGAGGCTTCGTCCACCACCAGCACATCCAGCGGCAACGGGTTACCGATGTGATGCCGGAAGTGACGCGTGCCCGGACGGCTGCCTAACAGACGATGAACGGTGGTGACTTGCGTCGGGATTTTTTCCCGCACATTGTCCGGCACCGTCAGCGATTGCACTTGCTGGCTGATGGACTCGGTAAGGCGTGCAGCGGCTTTGCCGGTTGGCGCAGCCAGGCGAATGCGCAACGGGCTGCCGGCCTCCACGGCGGGTGCTTGCAGCAAGGCGAGCAGGCGCACCACGGTTGTGGTCTTGCCAGTACCGGGGCCACCGGTGACGATGCTGAATCCACCGCGAGTGGCCAGGGCGCAGGCGAGCTTTTGCCAGTCGATCACACCATCGGGCGGCGGTTGGTTGAACAGGCTATTGAGGCGCTGAGGCAGGTCGGCGGCGACGCTTTCCTGGGTGGCAAGCCGCAAGCGCAAAGCGGTATCGATGCGCCGCTCGTAGGTCCAATAACGGCGCAGGTACAGGCGCGTGCCGGACAGCACCAACGGACGACTCTGGGCGGACTCACTGCCATCGCCCGCCAGCGCAACCAGGTGACTGGACGCCAAGGCCTGGCACCAGTGGGTGCCGTCGAGGCCGTCGAGCAGTTGCGAGGGCAGCAGCATGGCGCCGGTTTGCAGGTCGCCTTCGGGCGGCAATGACAGCGCAAAGTCCGGTGCCTTGAGGGTTTCGAACAAGTCGAGGCACACGTGGCCGTGGCCCAATTGGTGGCTGGTCAGCGCCGCCGCCAGCAGCACCAACGGATCGGCCTGTGGGTCGAGTTCGTGCAGGAAGCCGACGAAGGCTTTGTCCAAGGCGCGTAACCAGCCACGGTCAACCCAGCGTTCCAGCAGTTGCACCAGGTCGGCGGCGCGGCTGAGGGGCATCAACGCCTCAAGCGGTAGCGGCGACAGGCTCATAGCAGGACTCCTTGTTCCCAGGCGGGTTCGGCCTTGGGCGGGATGGGTTTGCCTTGGAACATTAGGTCCAGACTCTCGATCAGTTCCCGTGGTGGACGGGTGAAATACGCGCCTCTGCTGGCGGACTGAGTACCGCGCAGGAACAGGTACAGCGCCCCGCCGATGTGGCGGTCATAGTCGTAGTCCGGCAGCCGCGCCTTGAGCTGGCGGTGCAGGGCCAGTAGGTAAAGGACGTATTGCAGGTCGTACCGATGATCAAGGATCGACTGTTCCATGGCGTCCTGGGTGTAGGCTGAATCGTCAGGACCAAGCCAGTTGGATTTGTAATCCGCCACGTAGTAACGGCCGTCGTGCTCGAAAGTCAGGTCGATGAAACCCTTGAACATGCCGTTGAGCAGTACCGGTTCAGCGGCGACACGGGACACGCCATTGTGGGTGTGCTGACACACCCGTTTGTCGAGGGCGAGTACGTCGACTTTGTGGCTGGCGAACCAGAACTCCATCTCGATCTGGTACTGCTGCAGACTGCTGAGGGTGACGCAGTCGTTATCCACCGGCAGCGGCGTTTGCAGCAAGTGGCCCAGCCAGCCGCTGAGGGTGGGGATCCAGCCTTCCCAGTTACGTCGGTTGCAACGGGCGCCTACGGCGTTTTCGATGTCTTGCGGGGTGACGTTGAAGCCCTCTCCACCGGCCCACTCCAGCAGGCCATGGAGGAACGTCCCCGGGTTCGGACCGCGTGGGAAACGGTGAATATCGCCGCCGGACGCAGCCACTTCGCGAGGCGCGTCCGGGTCAAGACGCTCGTCATCGAACAGCTTCTGGGCCTGTGGGCTTTCCGGTGCCTCAAGCGTGGCGGCGCTCATGCTGTCGCCAATGCGCAGGGCGCTGTAGGACGCGATCCACCAGTTTTCAGCGGCCTTGCGTGTGGGTAGCAAGGGCGCGAGCAAGGTGGCTTCATTACGGGGCGGATGGAACAGGATGTCCTGGGCGTCAGGCACCTGCGCGTAATGGATCGCCGCGCAGCCTTCCTGCAGATCCAGCAGCCAACGCGTCAAGCCAGCGGACTCGCCCAGTGATGCGCCAGCGTCGAGCAGGTAGCCCACGGCAGACAGGTGCAACACCGAGCTGTTGCTGTTGCCGCGCTTGAGGTCGGCGATACCCAGCCAACAGGCGTGCTTGGCGCGAGTCAGCGCCACATAGAACAAACGCAGGTCTTCGGCGAGACGTTCATCGTCAGCTTGGGCGATCAACTCGGCAGTCGGGCGCAGGCTGACTTGGGAGCGGCCGTTTTCATCGTGGTAGTGAAGGGGCAACCGGCTGCCATCCACCGGTTTGGCCGAGCAGATGAAGGGCAGGAAAACCAGGTCGTACTCCAAGCCCTTGGACTTGTGAATGGTGACGACCTTGACCAGTTGCTCATCGCTTTCCAGGCGCAGGATCTGCTCCTCACCGGCCTGCCCCGACAGCGCCAGGTGTTCGGCCAGGTGACGGATCAGCGCCTGTTCGCCGTCGAGCTCTGAAGCGGCCTGTTGCAGCAGTTCGCTGAGGTGCAACAGATTGGTCAGCACGCGCTCGCCGTCGCTGCGGGCGATCAGGGTTTGCGGCAGTTTGAAGTCGTGAAGCAAGCGCCGCAGCATCGGCAGCACGCCTTGGGTACGCCAGATCGCGCGGTAGCCACGGAACTGCATCACGCGGGTTTCCCACGCGAGCTCGTCCTGATTCAGACGCTCAAGTTCGGGCAGTGACAGGTTCAGCGTGACGCAAGCGAGCGCGGCGCGCAGAGGGCGCTCGACGTCAGGCTCGGCACAGGCCTTGAGCCATGCCAATAGATCGTGGGCCTCCTGTGCAGCGAAGACCGAGTCCTTGTCGGACAGGTACACGCTGCGCACGCCACGCGCGGCCAGTTCGGCGCGCACGGCTTGAGCTTCCTTCCCATCGCGTACGAGGATGGCGATGTCTGACGGGAGTACGCCGTTGAAGCTACCGTCGGGCTGTAGGAAACCAGCGCTCCCCTGCTGCCCACCGTTGAGCAGGTCAACAATTTGTGTGGCACAGGCCGCAGCCAGTTGTTGGCGATACATCACGTTGGAAATCGGCTGATCGGTGGGCAAGTGCCAGAGGTTCATCGCCGGCAGCGTTTGGCCATCGACTTGCAAGTGCTCCTTGCGGCCTTGGGAGAGCACCGACTGGAACGGTACCGGGTTGGTGCCATCCGACTCGCGGAACAGGAATGCACCACGGCCCGTTTCTGCACGCTGGAACACATGGTTCACCGCATCGACCATCGCGTGGCTGGAGCGGAAGTTGGTGCCCAGGGTGTGGTGGCGACCCGTCGTGGACTGGCGTGCGCGCAGGTAGGTGTAGATGTCGGCGCCACGGAAGGCGTAGATCGCCTGCTTAGGGTCACCGATCAGGAACAGGCCACTGTCGAGGTGGTTTTCTTCGATGCGATAGATGCTGTCGAAGATGCTGTATTGCACCGGGTCGGTGTCCTGGAATTCATCGATCAGGGCCACCGGGAACTGCTCGCGGATCACACTGGCCAGTCGTTCACCACCTTCGGCCTGCAATGCGGCATTGAGGCGAACCAGCATGTCGTCGAAGCCCATTTCTGCACGACGGCGCTTTTCCTCTTCGAAGCGTTTACCGACCCAACCGGCGGCGTGTTGCAACACGGCGGCGTCGGGGGTTGGCAATGCGTCGAGGGCAGCCTTGAGGCCGGCCATCGCCTCGATGCCAGGGTGGTACGGCGGCTCGCCCTTCCAGGCTTCGGCCATGCCGTCGGGCGTCAGGCGGGTGAAGCCGGTGCCGATATCCAGTTCTTCCAGGGATTCATCAGCGGCCCAGGCGCTGATCTTTTCAAACCAGGGTTCAAAGTAGCGGGCTTGCATCTTGCGCCCGTCCACCGCTTTGGCGGCCACGGCTTGCAGGCAAATGTCGCGCAACTCGATGGCCCACTGTTGCCAGGGCGCCTTGAGCGCTTTTAGCGCTTCACGGCGTTCTAGCAGGCAGGCGTTGATCAGCTCGGCAGGGTCGCGGGTTTCATCGGTGGGCCGATCACTGCCGAACAGTGCACGCACACGCGGCATCAACGCAGCAGGGCCGCCCCAGTTGTTGCGTACCCAGTTGAGCGCATCGTCGTGCATCGGGTAGCAGAACAAACGCCAGTAGTCGCGCAGCACTTCGCCGAGCAGGTCGCTGTGGTCGGTTTCCAGGGTCTGGGTGAACAAGCTCCCACTGTCGAATGCATGTTCGCGCAGCATGCGCTGGCACCAACTGTGGATGGTCGAGACGGCGGCCTCGTCCATCCATTGCGCGGCGATGTCCAGGCGGTTGGCACAGGCGGGCCACTGCTCCGGGAGGTATTGGTCGCGCAGGTCGCTGATGAGCGGGTCGAGCTTTTCGATTTCACCACGGAAGAACCGTGCAGCTTCAGCCAGGCGGATTCGAATGCGCTCACGCAGCTCCTTGGTAGCAGCATCGGTGAACGTCACTACGAGGATTTGCGGCGGTAGCAATTCGCGGCCGAAACCTGACTCGTCACCACCATTACCGAGTACCAAGCGCAAGTAGAGCGCCGAAATGGTGAAGGTTTTACCGGTGCCGGCGCTGGCTTCAATCAGCTGGCTGCCTTTTAGCGGGAAGGCCAGGGCCAAGGGTTTGCTGCTCATGCGCCGGCCTCCTGGCTGGTGAGTGATCGCCATGGAGCGTTAATCAGGGGGCGGTACAGGGTTTCGCACCAGCCTTCGAACTCTTCGCTTTCAATAAGTGCGGCGTAGTCGGGGAATTGCCGGGTGAGCGCTGGGGTTTCACGGCGTTCGCCATCGGTGTTCACACCGTCGCCTTCGTAGGCTTTATGAGCGGCGACTTCGGCCTTGGCGGGGTCGGTTTGACCGAGCCACGCGAACGCGGTTTTAACCGCGACAGGGAGCGGTTTTTTCATCCCGGCGTGCCAGGCCAGCAGCAGGTTGCCGAGGATGTCCTGGGCGATGGCTTTATCCAGGGGTGGCAGCAGCAGGGTGTCATCGCTGGCGACCAAACCCGTGCTCAACGGCAGGCCGCAGGCACAGGCAACCACGTGATTGACCCAAGGACGAATCAGGCGATGCCACTTTCGACTCTTGATCGAACCGATGCTGTTGGGGATGGTGGTGACACTCAGCAAGCCGCCATCACTGCGTCGGTGCAGGCCGCTGATCCACCCTTCCAACTGGATGCCTTGATGCTCGAAACTGATCGGCTCTGCGCCGGTGTGCGGCGTGGGCCAAAGGGCTAGCAGTTGTTGGTAACGCTGCAACAGATCGGGTAAGGGCTCGATCAGCTCGTTGCGCAAGCATTCGCCAAAACCAACCATGGGCAACAAGCCGCTGCCTTGCAGGCGCTGAGCCTGGGCGTCGAGGGCTTGGTCGAGTCGGTCGGGCTGGCTCAATGCGGCGTTCAGCAGGCTGTCACTCAGGCTGTAGCGTTGCAACGCGTCGAGGACGAAGGGCTCTTCATCAGCCAACGGCACTTCGGCGGCTTCGAAGAACACTTTCAGACGTTGGCTGAAGAAATGTTTGACCGGGTTGCGCAGGAAGTCCTGCAGTTGGCCAAGGGTCAAGGGTTCTTCCTGTTGGTGCTGGGGCAGCTCGTCTTCTTGAGGGCTGGCCTCTTGCGCTTCGTGGAGCAACTGCCATTCGCGGGCGTAGCTGAAGAGTGGGTCGCCTGCGTGAAAATAGCGGGCACTGAAAGGTTGCAGCGGATGCTCCTGGGTCATGGCATCGACCAGCGATTCGTCGCTGGTCGCAAGGTGCCAACCACTGGCTAAGTGATCGCGCAGTTGGCCGATCAGGACCGAGGCCGGACGGTCGCTGTTGTCGCGAATGCTTCGGCCAACCCAACTGATGTAGAGCTGGTCGCGGGCGGAAAGCAGCGCTTCCAGCAGCAAGTAGCGATCGTCTTCGCGGCGTGAACGGTCGCCGGGGCGGTAGTCGCTGCCCATCAGGTCGAAGTCCAGAGGCGGTTGTGCACGCGGGTAATCACCATCATTCATGCCCAGCAGGCAAACGAGCTTGAACGGGATCGCACGCATGGGCATCAAAGTGCAAAAATTGACAGCACCGGCGAGGAAGCGCTGAGACAAACGCCCCTGATCCAGGCCGGCCAACCATGCCTCGCGGACTACAGTGAGCGGTAGTTCATCCTGCAGGCCAACGGATTCGCAGGTTTCCAGCCAAGTTTCCCTGAGTTGCTCAAGCTGGCCCAGCAGGTAGTCGTCATGTTCGCTGCTGGGAAGGAAAAACAACTGCATGAGGCGCTGTAGACGTTCGCCCCATTCGGGGGGCGACGCTGGCTGGGACAGCGCTTGGTGTGCGTCATTGAGGGCGTCGAGTAAAGCCACCAATGGCCCGATCAGCGCGGCGTCGAGGCCACCGATTTCATCGTAGGGTTCTATGCCTTCGCAGGCTGCACCCGTGCCGACGGCGTAACCCAACAACATGCGGCGCAGGCCAAATCGCCAGCTGTTCTGCTCCAGTTCATTGGGTAGGCCGAGACCCGCGCGTTGTTCGGCGTTGAGGCCCCAACGAATGCCAGCGCCTTCGATCCAGCGGTGCAGCGTGGGCAGGTCGCGCTCCCTGATGGCGAAGCGTTCACGCAAGGCCGGAACGTCGAGCAGGTCGAGAATTTCACTGACGGGGAAGCGACTGTCCGGAAGCTTGAGCAGATGTTCGACGGCGATCAGCAGAGGATCACGCCCGCGTTGACCTTGGTCAGTCAACGTAAAGGGGATGAAGCGGGGATCACTTCTTTCCAGTTGGCCGAACACAGCACGAATGTGCGGGGCATAACTGTCGACGTCGGGAACCATGACGATGATGTCCCGAGGGCGCAGTGTGGGGTCCGCGCTGAAGCGTTGGAGCAGTTGATCGTGGAGGATTTCCACTTCGCGTTGGGCGCTGTGGGCGATATGGAAACGGATGGAGGTGTCCTGCTCCAGATCGACGGCGGGCCATAGATCGCGGGTTTCATTAAGGGGGCGCAGTTCGAGGATATCGTCCTGGAGCTGGTTTAGCAGCGTGGTGGGGACACTGTCACTGAACAGGTCGATGCGGCCATCACGGAATGCGGCGCGGTAGCTGTTGGGATCGTCGTAGCTGTCCAACAGGCTGATGTAGTCGCGGCCTTGTTTGCCCCAGGCCGCCAGAAGTGGATGAGCGTGCTGGTGCAGGGTTTGCGGATCGATGGTGACCGGCATGCCGGCTTTGCGCGCCTGGCGTTTGTATTCGTTACGCAGTAGGTCTTTGTCGGCGACGATGTCGGACCAGTGGTGGCGGCAAGGGTTGTGTACACACAGCAGCACTTGGCTGAATCTCGCAAGGCCGGCAAGGGCCTCCAACGCTTGCGCTGGCAACGAGGAAATACCAAAGACGATGACCCGGGAAGGCAGGCCCGGAGGGGCTTTCTCTAAGGTATTGATGCGTTCGATAAAACGCTGATGCACACCCGCACGGCTTTCAGCCATGCCTTCTTCGCCCACATCCAGCAGCAGCGCGCGCCATAGTTCAGCTTGCCAGCAGTTGGCCGGATTGAGCGGTTTGGATTCACCGCGACCATTGCGCAGCTGGTGACGGCCCGCGGCCCAGTCTTCCAGCCAATCGGCGCGATAGACCTGATATTGGTCAAAGAGGTCCGCCAGGCGCTCGGCGAGTTGGTAGCGTTTGCGCAGATCGGTGTCGTGCGTGAGGAAGCGCTGCAGCGGCTCAAAGTGCGGCTGATTGATAAGCTCCGGTAGCAGTCGCATCAGGCGCCAGGTCAGTGGGGCCTTATCGAGCAGGGACTTGGGGGGAATTTCGTCACGTCCCAGGACCATACGATAAAGCTGCCACATAAAGCTGCCTGGGAGCTGCACGTCGATCGCAGCGGCAATGCCGCAGCCGCCCATGTCATCGTCTTCAGGATCTTCGGCCAGAGCGAGCTTAAGCCACTGGGCGATACCGTTGCTTTGCACCAAGGCGATTTCGTTTTCCAGCGGGGCCAAGGGATAGCGGCGCATCCAACTGACCACCAGGCTGCGCAGTTCGTCTAGGCGGTTGCCATGAACCACCATGAATCCAGCGCTTAGGGACGTTGCATCCGGCATAACGGCTTCCTTGGGAAAAGCAAAATCGAGGCGTGGACTTTAGCATTTAAGGCCCACGTGATGAGCCTGTTCGCACTTTCCGATCGCCCAAAACAAAACCCCTGACTGCGTTAGCAATCAGGGGTTCTGGAATTTAATCTTGACGATGACCTACTCTCACATGGGGAAACCCCACACTACCATCGGCGATGCATCGTTTCACTGCTGAGTTCGGGATGGGATCAGGTGGTTCCAATGCTCTATGGTCGTCAAGAAATTCGGGTACTGAGTCGTGACCTGTTGGTCTCGCTTCAGCAAATTGGGTATGTGATAGCTTTCGGTGTTTTGTGAACGTCGAACTTTCGGTTCATTTCGTCTTCACACACCGCAATCTGGTGCCTTTTCAGGTCAGCAAATTGCTTGGGTGTTATATGGTCAAGCCTCACGGGCAATTAGTATTGGTTAGCTCAACGCCTCACAGCGCTTACACACCCAACCTATCAACGTCGTAGTCTTCGACGGCCCTTCAGGGAACTCAAGGTTCCAGTGAGATCTCATCTTGAGGCTAGTTTCCCGCTTAGATGCTTTCAGCGGTTATCTATTCCGAACATAGCTACCCGGCAATGCCACTGGCGTGACAACCGGAACACCAGAGGTTCGTCCACTCCGGTCCTCTCGTACTAGGAGCAGCCCCTCTCAAATCTCAAACGTCCACGGCAGATAGGGAC